>NZ_BAGH01000613.1 GCF_000308715.1 Nocardia tenerifensis NBRC 101015 | reverse complement strand
CGCGGGCGCCGGAGCCGGCTGCCCGGCGGCGGTTCGCGTCGGCGTCGGCTGGGCGACGGCCGCGGTCGAGGTGGCGCTCGGCAGCGGAGTCCTGGTCGCCGCCGGGTGGTCGGTCCCGGACGAACACCCGGTGAGCGCGACGATCAGCGTCGACAACACTGCCGCACTGCCCATTCGGGCAGACGAACGCACGAGTCTCGTGCGGGACATGGCTCCTCCTGATACCCCGGCCTTGAAAATTCGCCGCGCCCCGGTCTCCGCGCCGACTCGAACCCCGGTGAACCCTAACGGGCGAGACCGTGCCCGAGCAGACACCAGAATCACCGGGTCGGCGCGCCCGTCCTCGATGAACTACGAACTCGCCAGGGTCACAAGGCGATCGCGGCACGCACCAGGTTGTGATCGGACAACCCGCCCGAGTCCTCGACCACCACCTCGCGCACCGTCGCGTCGCGCACGACGACATGATCGATGACCTGCGACTTCGACCCCGAGGTGCGCGGCCTCGTCGCGAGCGAACTCTCGCTCAACTCGGCGACGGAGAATCGCTCGCCCAGGCTCGACACGACCGTCGCCCGATCGGTATTGAAATCCCCGAGCAGCACCGCCGGGTATTCCGGTGTGGCGCAAGCTACTTCGGCCAACCTCGCCAACTGCTTTGTCCGCCTGCGGTCCCCGGACACATGCGTCGAGATGACCACCACCCCTTCGACACTGACCGCGAGCGCGCCCTTGCCCCCGTCGTCGGCGAAGGACTCACCGGCGATCTCGCGGCTCGCCCCCTCGACGATGAGCACCAGATGCTCACTGGGGTCGCGCAGCGCGCTGGCGTGCCTGCGCGCGGTCGGCACGCGCGGATACTGCATGGAGTGCACCGTCCGGCCCGGCAATGCCGCCCGCAGACTGATCAACTGATCGCCGCTGACCTCCTGCAGCGCGATGACCTGCTCGGTTCTCGCCGCCACTCGCTCGGTGACCGCATCGATGCGCGCCGCCTCGTCGGGCCACCGGCTCGAGACGTCCTCGTACCAATTCTCGGCGTGGATGCGGTGTAGCACGTTCCACGTGGCAACGGTGATCACAGGTCGCGATGGTATGGGACCGCGTTCGACGGCCTGTCGCCGGAGCGCCCTGTTCGCCGGTGATGTCGAGTGCGTATGAACCGGATCAGGTCGAAGTCGTTGCGCCGTCGCCGCTTTCGTCGGTGATGCGGTCCAGGCGCGGGAACAGGATCTCTTCGATCAACAACAGCACGGCCGCCGCGACCGGAATGGCCAGCAGCGCGCCGATGATGCCGAGCAGCGCGCCGCCGAGCAGCACGGCCACGACCGTCACCACCGCGGGCACCTGCACCGTGCGGCCCATGATCTTCGGTGCCAGCAGATAGTCCTCCACCAGTCGCAGGACGATGAAGAACCCGACGGTGGCGAGGCTGACCGGCAACGACACCGTCAGCGCGACCACCGCGATGATCACCCCGGCCAGCGTCGAGCCGACCAGCGGGATCAGATCCAGCACCGCGACGAGCACCGAAAGCACCAGCGCGAAGGGCACATCGAAGGCGAGCAGCCAGATGAACGTGAGCACGGCCGTGATGAGCGAGATCAGCAGATTGCCGAGGACATAGCCGCCGACCTTCGCGAAGATCGCGTCGCCGATCAGAATCGCGCGCGGGCGCCGCGCGTGCGGGAAGAAGCGGTAGACGTAGGCGCGCAGCGTCGGAAAGTTGGCGGAGAAATAGGCGGTGAGCACCGCGACGATCACCGTGCTGGTGATCGCGCCGAACACCACCTTCCCCGCGCCGAGCAGGCCGCCCGTCCACGAGGTGTCGTTGGCGATGCCCTCCCGGAGCTTCTCGTCCAGATGCAGTCGCGCCGAGGTGGTGCGCACGATCGGGTAGGTGTCCTCGAGGTGCCGCAGTTGGTCGGGTGCGTGATCGATCAGCGCCCGGCCCTGATCGATCAGCGGGGTGATCGCGGCGGCGAGGAAACCGGCGAGCCCGGCCAGCACGCAGACGAACACGATCGCCACCGCGACGCCGCGCCGGACCCGATGCCTGGTCATCCACGAGACCACCGGTTCGATGCCGATCGCGAGGAACAGCGCGGCCACCACCAGCACCAGCGCGTCGCGCGCGTCGAGCAGCAGCCGCGCGAAGCCGACGGTGACGATCACGCCCGCGGCGCCGGCCATGCCGATCATGAACGGGGACCAGCGGTCGAATCGCTTGCCCGGCTTGCCCAGCGGATGTCGCGAGGTGCTGATCTCGGCGGCGTGCGCCTCGGCCGCGGAGATGACCGCCGGTTCGCCCTCGGCATGCGGCTGGCCGACCCACCGGCTGTGGCCCTGGGTGGCCGTGCCGTCGTCTGCGGAGGTGTTGGTCGAATCGTTCACCGCGCCGGTCCTTCTGCGAGCGTCGCGCCGTCACGGTGCGGCGTGCTGCCTGGCTACCCGGCAGAACGCCGCCGAAACAGTGGCTGGGCGCGGGAGTTCGCGTCAACGCGAGTGCGCTCGGCCGAGTTCGCGCTCGTGGTCGAAAACGGTTCCGCTGTAACGACAGTGCGCCGTGCTCGATATGGACACGTGCTCGATGATCGCGCCGTGCGCGGATCCGGCCGGGGTGTGCGCGGCGGCGCCCCGACACGGAATCTCCACATTTGGTGCCGGACCTCTCCACAGGCGGTGGCTAGGGTTCCGGGCATGGAACAGAGCGGAGCGGCCGGGGGACAGCTGGCGCGACGGATTCTGGTGGTCGACGACGAGGTGACCATCGCGGAGTCGGTGGCGGCGCGGCTGCGAGCCGAGGGGTTCACCGTGGACCTGGCCCACGACGGGCCGGGCGCCGTGGCCGCGGTGTCGGCGTGCGCGCCCGATCTGGTGGTGCTCGATGTGATGCTGCCGGGGTTCGACGGGCTCGAGGTGTGCCGGCGGATCCAATCGGAGCGCGCGGTGCCCGTCCTCATGCTCACGGCGCGGACCGACGAGACCGACCAGCTCGTCGGCTTGGGCGTCGGCGCGGACGACTACCTGACCAAGCCGTTCTCCCTGCGTGTCCTCACCGCGCGCGTGCACGCGCTGCTGCGCCGCATGGACCGCGCCGCCGACCGCGACGGCGACACCATCATCGTCGGCGACCTGCGCATCGACGTCGACCAGCGCCGGGTGTGGCGCGCCGACGTCGAAGCCCAGCTCACCCCACTCGAATTCGACCTCCTCACCCGTTTGGCTCGCCGCCCGCGCGTGGTGCTGGCCCGCGAGCGACTGCTCGAAGAGGTGTGGGACTGGGCCGATGCGGCGGGCACGCGAGCCGTCGACAGTCATGTGAAAGCGCTGCGACGAAAACTCGGCGCCGATTTGATTCGCACGGTCCACGGTGTCGGGTATGCCCTGGAGGCTCGATGAGTGATGCTGACGCAGGCTTGCGCGTCGGGGCCGACCGAGTGCGGGGTGTCCCGCAAGTCACTGAAGGCTCGATGAGCGACGCTGGCGCAACCCTGCGCGGCGGGGCCGACCGAGTGCGGGTGTCCCCGCAAGATCCTGGAGGCGCTATGCGCCGCGCTGGCACAGTCTCGCTCATCGCATCGGATCGGGCGTCCCGTAAGACCCGGGACGCTCGATGAAGCGGGCCTCCGACGATCGTGGCGTGGAGGACGGGCGGGCGGACGTCGAAAAATCCGCGCTCGAGCGTCTGCGCGCGTTCTCGGACTGGGTGGCCGACGTGCTGCCGCGTCCGCTGGATCCCGTGCGGTCGATCAAGGTGAAGCTGGCGATTCTCATGCTGTGCGCCGGGGGCATCGCGTTCGGGTTCTTCCGGATCAAGATCGGATGGTTGCCGCCGAAGACCACCATGGCCGCGGTCGGCATCGCGCTGGTGACCTCGCAGTTCCTCGCGCACGGCATCACCAGGCCACTGCGTGAGATGACGGCGGCGGCCAAGCGGATGGCGCACGGCGACTACACGCGGCGGGTGCGGGCGAGTTCGCGAGACGAGGTCGGGCAGCTGGCCGAGGCGTTCAACCAGATGGCCGCGGATCTGGCCGCCGCCGACCAGCAGCGCCGCGACCTCATCGCCAATGTCTCGCACGAACTGCGCACGCCGATCACCGCACTCAACGCGGTCTTGGAGAACCTGGTGGACGGTGTGTCCGAACCGGATCCGCGAACCTTGCGCACCGCGCTGGCGCAGACCGAACGGCTGAGCCTGCTCGTCTCCGAGCTGCTCGACCTGTCCAGCATCGAGGCCGGCGCGTTCCCGCTCGATCGCGAAAGTCTCGACGTCGCACCGTTATTGGCGGAGGTCGTCGCCGAGGCGGACGTCGCCGCCGCGGCCCTGGGGCGCGGCGTGCGGTTCACGACCGATGTGCAACCGAGCACCGTGCGCGTCTACGCCGACCGCGCACGTTTGCACCAGGTGCTGCTCAACTTACTCGACAACGCCGCCCGGCACGGTCCGGCCGGCGGCGAGGTCCGGGTCACCGCGCGAAGGCAGGCAGGCAAATTGGTGATCGAGGTGGCCGACGACGGTCCCGGCATTCCCCCCGCCGAACGCGCCCGCGTCTTCGACCGCTTCACCCGCGGTGGCCGGACCGCCGGCGGCGGAACAGGTCTCGGCCTCGCCATCTCCCGCTGGATCGTCGACCTGCACGGCGGCACCATCGCCGTCGCCGACCCCGGCTCCCGCATCCGCGTGGTCCTACCCGGCCACTGACCCATCACACCGGCGTCCCCGACCGCATCGAGGTCCAGGGGCGACCTTGCACACCTTCAGGAGAGTTACGAATGCCCGAAATGCCTACATCGTCGGAATCGAATGGACCGGAACCGAGCAGATCCGAGGGGTCGACCGACTCTGTTGGAGTTGGTGCAGATTCCCGACTTGCGGCAGGCGGCGCGAGTCCCGAACCCGCGACGGGCGTTGCGGCGATCGCTGCCATGGGCAGCGGTGCGACCTCTGCGACAGCGACACTGCCGGACAGCGAGCGAGCCGTCAGTCCGGGCCCACCTCCGAAGCAATACCAGCCGATGCACCTGACACCACCGATGCCGCGGTGGCGCAGAGTCCCTTGCCCACCCGGCACACTTCCGGCCGCCTGCCTCACGGGAGTCGCCGCCGCGGCCGCGCTCCCGCTGGATCGTCCTGGAATCGGCTGGCTGCTCACCGGTTCCGTCGCCGTCGGCGCGGTCTTCCTCGTCGATCGCAATGCCCGCAAAGGGATCTCGCGAACGGGAGTACTGCCGGATGCGAGCGAGGACGATCTCGCGAAGCCTGACACGCCGGGCGATCGACCGCCCGCATCTGGCGCAGCCCCGGCTGACGATTTGTCCGCGGTCGACGAGCCCGAATCTTCGCCCGGCGCCGTATCGGCCGCGCCCGCCGCGACTCCGACGTCTGCCACAGACGCGTCGGACCCCGCATCGGCGACGACCTCACCAACCTCTTCCACGGACGCGTCGGAACCCACGTCGGTGACGACCTCACCGGCGGCGGACGCGGAGGCGGCGACCCCGAATCCCGGAGGGGAGGATTCGGGGTCGAACGCCCACTCCGACAGCGAAACCAAGAGTTCTGCCGAAACCGAACCGCCGAAGAGTTCTGCCGAGGCAGAACCACAGCCCGATGCGCTTGCGGCAATCCCGGCGAACCTCCGCGAAAAAGGGGCCCGCATCTGGTGGACCGGCATCATGCTCGCCCTGTTCGCGGTCGGCACCTTCCGCGCCGCGGGCTGGCTGTTCACCCTGTGTGTACTCGCCGCCTGCCTGGCCGGCTCCTTGGCCGCGGTGGGCCGACGGTCGGCCAACGGCTTCTTGTTCGACGTAATCGCTTGGCCCTTCGCGGCTTTCGCGGGTATCCCGTGGGTCTACGCGGGCGCCGGACGTCTGCGCGGCGGTCGATCGCAGCGGGAGCGGGGTATCGCGCTGTCGGTGCTGGTCACCGTCGTATTGCTCGCGGTGTTCGTCCCGCTGCTCGGCGGCGCGGACGCGACGTTCGCGAAACTTCTCGAATCCGTGACGCCCACCATCGAAGGCGACGTGACGTTCCGGTGGATCGTGGTGTTCATCGTGGCCGGGCTCGCGGCGGTCGGCGCGATGTACCTGCTGGCCGGCCCGCCGCCGCCCGCGACGGAGTCGACCGGGGGAGTGCAGGGCCGGTCGTTGCGCCGGTGGGAGTGGGCGCTGCCGGTCGGCGCGCTGACCGTGCTGTTCGCGGTGTTCGTCGGGGCGCAGTTCGTGGCGCTGTTCGGCGGCGACGACTATGTGCAGCGCACGGCGGGTCTCACCTACGCCGAGTACGCCCGCAGCGGATTCTGGCAGTTGTCGGTGGTCACCATCTTGACCCTCGCGGTGATCCTGATCGTCCTGCGTTGGGCCGCAACGGATTCGGCGGCCGATCGACTGTGGCTGCGCGTGCTGCTGTGCGCGGTGAGCGGGTTGACGATGATCATCGTCGCCTCCGCGCTCGGCCGCATGTGGACCTACCAGCAGGCCTACGGCTTCACCGTGCTGCGTCTGCTGGTCGAGGTCTGTGAACTCTGGCTCGGCCTGGTCTACCTGCTGGTGATCGCCGCCGTGCTCACCCTGCGCCGGATCTGGCTGCCGCGCGCCATGCTCGGCACCGCCATGACCACCCTGGTCGCCCTGGCCCTGCTGAATCCGGAACGCCTCATCGCCGACCAGAACATCGACCGCATGCGGGACGGCAAGATTTTCGACACCGATTACGTGGCCACCCTCTCCACCGACGTCCTCCCGGCCACCGACCGCCTCCCCGAACCCCTCCGCACCCAAGTCCGCGACCGCGTCCGCGCCCACCTCGACCCCGACACCTGGTACAGCTGGAACCTTTCCCGCGCCGACGCCCAGGAGTAACCCGCAACTGCTGTCAGCGCGGTCGCGAACTCCGTTGCCGCGCTGACGCGGAACCGGATGTCGCGGGCGGTCATCGAACGGCGGCCGCTGACCGATGCGGGTGAGCCGCGCGGTCGCCACGAATCGGTCCCGATCGGGTGTTCACGGCAGCACCGAACGCGGTTCAGTCGGCGGCGTCCGTGCGCAGATACTCCAGAATGGCGAGCACCCGCCGATTGTGCGCGGTGTCGGCCCGCAGGTCGAGCTTGGTGAAGATCGCGTTGATGTGTTTCTCGACCGCGCTCCGGGTGATGAACAGCTCGGCGCAGATGGCGGCGTTGCTGTGCCCCAAGGCCATTCGGGTCAGGACGTCGCGCTCGCGTTCGGTGAGTCTGCTCAGCGGCGAGTCGGCGCGACTGTGCAGGAGCAACTGACGCACGACCTCGGGATCGAATGCCGTTCCGCCGGAGCCGACCCGGTCGATCGCGTCGAGAAAGGTGTCTATCGCCGACACCCGATCCTTCAGCAGGTACCCGATACCACCTGTGCCGGTGAGGAATTCGGTGGCGTATCGGCGCTCGACGTACTGCGACAGCACCAGCACGCCGATCGCAGGCCAGCGTTCCCGGATCTCCAGGGCCGCGCGGATGCCCTCGTCCACGTGGTCCGGCGGCATCCGCACATCGGCGATGACGAGCTCGGGCGGCCGAACCGTCACAGCGGCAAGCAGTTCCGTCGCCGTACCCACGGAGTCGACGATCTCATGGCCTTCGGCGATGAGCAGCTGGGCCATGCTCTCCCGCAACAGTGCCGAGTCCTCGGCCAGGGTTATGCGCACGGCACCTCCACTCGGATGGTCGTCGGTCCACCCGGGGGACTGTCGATGGCGACGACCCCGTCGAGCGCGGTGATACGCGATGCGATTCCGGCGAGTCCGAGACCGGCCGGATCGGCGCCACCGCATCCATCGTCGCGCACGGTCATGATCAGCAGCGAGTCGGCCCCGGCGACGGTGAGGTCGATACGCCGGGCCCCCGCGTGCTTGATCGCGTTGGTGATCGCCTCGCTCGCGGTGAAGTAGCACGCCGATTCCACCGGGCGGGGCGGGCGCCGCGCGAGTCGATAGTCGAGGACGGTCGGCAGCGGCGTCCGATCAGCCAGTGCCTCCAGGGCACTGCGCAGGCCGTCCCGGGCCAGCATGGCGGGGTAGATCTTCCACGACACCTCGCGAAGATCGGCGAGAATGTGCCGGGTCTCGGCGAGCGCGCGCCGCCGCAGGTCGGCCTGTCGCTGCCGGTCGGATTCGCGTTCGCCGCGAGCCAGCAGGATCGACAGCGCGATGACGCGCTGCTGTACACCATCGTGCAGATCGCGTTCGATGCGGCGGCGTTCCTCATCGATGGCGTCGATGATGTCGGCGCGCGTCGCGGTGAGCTGGTCCACCCGCTGCGCCAGCGCACCGGAACTGGGGCGCGCGAACGCGTTCCACACGCGGGTCTCGGTGCCGACCATCCCGGCCAGTCCCTGCACAGCCAGGTAGAACAAGGCCACGCCGGGCAGCACGAGGACCGCGACGGTCATCCAGGTCACCTGTCCCGGCTCGTTCGCGTCGAAGATCGGCACGGCCGCGCCGGTCGCCGCGCCGATCACCAAGCTGACCGCGATCACGATGCCCGCACCGAGCAGCAGCCCGATCAGACCGGTCAGCATTCCGAGCAAGGCGCGGGTCACCAGATAGCCGACCGCGCGGTGGCCATCCGGCGTACCGCGCAACTGCACACCGAACAGGGCCAGCCGGCGCCGCTCCACCGTGATCGCGGCGCGCGCGGACCGTGCCGACACCGCGCTGCCCAGTACCGTGACGAGATCGATCGGCACGGTCGCGACCCCGAGCGCCAGGCCGCCGAGGACGAACGCGGCCTGGCGCACGCGCCGCGCGCCGGTGTCGGGTGAACCTTTCATTTCCTGATTGTCGCGCGCCGCTGAGCGCGCAGCGTCCGCACGCGGCTCACCAGGAACCACACGCCGCCGACCACGACCGCGAGGATCACTACCTTCTGCAACACTCCGGCATAGGTCTCGACCACCGGCCAGTTCTCGCCCAGGAAGTATCCGGCGAGCACGAAAATCGAGTTCCACAGCAGGCTGCCCGCTGTGGTCAGGGCGGTGAAGCGCACCAGATTCATCCGCTCGACCCCCGCGGGCACCGAGATCAAGCTGCGAAACAGCGGGACCATCCGGCCGAAGAACACCGCCTTCGTGCCGTGGCGGGCGAACCACGCCTCGGCTCGGTCGAGGTCGGACACCCGAACCAGCGGCATCCGATCCACGATGAGGCGCAGCCGCTCCCGTCCGAAGGCGGCCCCCAGTCCATACAGCGCCAGCGCCCCGATCACCGAGCCCAGAGTCGTCCAGAACAGCACCTCGAGCAGGCCGAATCTACCCCGGCTCGCGGTGAATCCCGCCAGCGGCAGGATCACCTCGCTGGGCAGCGGCGGAAAGAGATTCTCCAACCCGATGGCGATGCCCGCGCCGAGTCCGCCGAGCCGCTCCATTACATCGACCGCCCAGCCCGCGATTCCCGAGAGGTCGCCGCCGGTCGAATCCATTGCCATATCCATGTTTTCGACGCTATGGACGATCGGGGCGGCGGACAGTAGCGGCAACCACCCGATCGACGTGCCGTTACCCCACCGGTCGTACTGAGGTTTTCCGCACCGCGCACGCCCTGTGCGAGCCTCCGTTACGCGCGCAGCAGTTGGTCCAGTTGCGCCGCGAACGTGTCGGCCTCGGTGACGTAACCGACGTGATCACCGGGGAATTCGACGACCTCGAGGCCGAGGTGTTCGGCGAGCACGGTGTTGGGCTGGGCGGGGAAGGTGTCTTTGGAGTCGTGTCCGATGGCGAGCACGAGCTTGTCGGCGCAGCGCCGTAGCGCCTCGATGTCCGGTGTGTAGCGGGGGTATTGGCGCAGTTCGTGTTCCATCCAGAATTCGAGGTTCTGCTGGATGCGCGCGATCATCGGCGCGCTCTCGGGCGGCAGCTCGATGTTCTGCCGGTCGGGCCGTCGCATCCCGATCTTCGCGGTGAAGGCGGCCATGGCGGCCAAGTTGCCCTCGGTCCGGCTCGTGCGGTAGATGCCGTCGAAGAACTCCAGCCAGGTCGCGGCGTCGGGCAGCAGCGTGGCCATCGGCGGTTCGTGCGCGACGGCCGTGCGCACCAATTCGGGGTGTGCGCCGAGCAATTCGAGCGCGACGATCGCGCCGGAGCTGCTGCCGAGCACGTAGGCGGGCTCGTCGCCGAGATGGGTGATCAGGGCCGCGGCGTCGGCGCCGTCGGTGACGATGCGATCGTGCGGTGCTCCGTCGAGCGGGCTACGGGTGAAGCCGCGCCGATCGTAGGCGACGACGGTGTAGCGGTCGGCGAGGCGCTCGGCGAGCCCGTCGAACGCGCCGGCGTCGCCGTTGCCGCCGGTGATCAACAGCAGCAGCGGGCCGTTGCCGCGGATCTCGTAGTAGAGGCCGGCGCCGGGGACGGCGAGGGTGTGCTGGGTCGGGACGTCCATGGGAAACACTCCTGGGAGAAAGGTCAGCTGCCGCAATGCCTCTCGGATCACCGGCAGCACGGAGACGGGCGGGTCGGCGTCCACCCATCGATCGAGGGCGACCTGCAGCGCCGCCGCGACGGCCCCCGCCATGATGCGCGGGAACATGTCGGTCGCCAGGTCGCGGCCGGTGCGTCCGGCGATGGCGTCGGCGAGCGCCGCCTGCATGACGGCCTGTGCCCTGTGATATTCGCCCTGCAGCGCGGGCACGCCGGTGATCAGCCGCACGCCGGCCGTCCACGCGGGGTCGGGCAGCTCGGCGTCGCGGAACTCGTCGAGTGCGGCGTGAATTACCGCGGGCCACAGGGTTTCGCTGTCCGGCCGTGCCCGCAGGTTGTCGGCGATCCGGCGAGCCCGATCGACCGCCACCGAGCAGATGGCCTCGTACTTGCTGGCGAAGTAGTTGTTGAACGTGCGCGGCGACACCCCCGCCGCCGCGGCGATGTCCTCGACCAGCACCTCGTCCACGCCACGCTCGACCGCCAAGCGCAGCGCCGCGAACGCCAGCGCCTCCCGTGTCGCAAGCTTTTTGCGTTCGCGCAGTCCGAGTACGAATGCCATGAATGTCACCGTAATCAAACTTGCGTGGCGCGCAAGATTGCGTGATCGGAAAGTTTTGGCGGGCAAGGGGTCCGGAGGAGCCCGCAATCGAAACCGTTCGAGATGGGGGAGATTCGAGTTCGGGGAGCAACCGGCGAGCGTCCGTGGTCAAGGGGGCTTGCGGTTGAGGCCGTCGGCGCGGATGCCTCGTCGGCCGTCGCAAGGCTTGCAGTCGACACCTCAGCCCCGCATATCACGTTCACCCGCGTGGTCGGCCGTCGCAAAGACGGATCGGCCGAACACGGACGATGACAACCGATACCGCGTCGCGCGCGAGATGATCGTTGCCTCGGTTGCCTCGGTTGCCTCGGTTGCCTCGGTTGCCTCGGTTGCCGGTGCCCGCTGTTGCTGCCGTTGCCACCGCCGTTGCCGCCGTGCGTCGAGGACGGCATCGATGTCGAGCGTGTGCGCGACGCCGTGCTGCTGCAGTCCGTCGCGCACTTGCTGCTCGCGCTGGACGGAAGAGCCGAGGGCGCGACCATGCCCGAGGACGGCGCGCGGATGGATCTGCGCGCCCGGCACGGCGGTGGATCGGCCTACTCGGCTCGACGCAACCGGCGGTGCCCGCATCGTGACGCCCGCATATGTCGCAGATCAATTAACAGTTGTGCTGAGCGCGGGTGACCGCTCAGGTGGCAGCCTCGCGAACCGCGAGAGCGACCGCCTCGGCCGGATCGGCAGCGAGTGTTGTTCCCCCGACTGGATTTCCGTCGGCATCGAGTACCCGCCATCCGCCCAGCGAGATCACCGGTACGCCCCGCCGCCGCGCCAACGCCAGTTCCGACAGCGTTCCCCACGACCCACCGACGACGATCACCGCGTCGGCCGAGGCGATCAGAATCGCGTTGCGCGCCTCGCCCATATCGGTGAACACCACCGCGGACAATCCGGCGCACACCGCACCGCGATCACTGTCGGGCCGCACCCCGATCACGAGCCCGCCCGCGGCCGACGCCCCCGCCGCCACCGCGGCCATGACGCCGCCGCCCCCTCCGCACAGCACGGTCGCCCCGGCTTCGGCCAGCAGCCGACCCACCTCCCACGCCCACCCCGCCTCGACGTCGCCGCACTCGCGCGGCCCGCATACCGCGATCTGCATACCGCCTCCTCGAGTGATTACTCGATAATTGCCGACCCTGCGCCCCGTGGGCAGCGTAGCGGTGCGATCGGGTGGTCAGGGTGCGAAAGTGAGGGCTGTGCGAAGCGTACGCGGCCTCCGGCGCGGTAGCTGGCGCACGCCTACCGGACAGTAGCTCGCACGCGCGGAAAACCGGCAGTCCGGTCTGTGATTCATTCCTGCACGACACCCGCCGAAGGTGTGCAATGTTGTTACTGCGCAACGGCATTGAGGGGTGCTCCGCGGCGCTGAGTTGGCACCGGTAAAGGGGGTGCGGCGGAACATGTCGTCGACCAACGTTTCCGGGGGGAGTTCCGCCGCGCATCGCGGGCGGCACACGGCGGCGGTTCCGTTGTGGCCGGGCATGATTCCGCGAACACAGCGCTGGCACGCGCCGCGCAGGAGCAGGCCGTGGGTGGTCGGCTCGGTGGCGGTGGCCGGTTCGATGGCCGCGGCGGCGGTGGTCATGGTGTACACGGCCTCGGCCAGCACCCCGGGCCAGTCCGCGGCCTACACCGATCCCGTGCTCGGCGGCGGACCGACCTGTCAGCCGACCCGCAGCGAACAGTTGGTGCGCGGCAACGGAACCGGGTCGACCGCCTCGGGCCCGGACGTCGTTCTCGCGTTCCAGTACGCCTACTACGTGACGCGTTCGGGCGCCGACGCGCGCGCGGTGACCACGCCGGAAGCCCTCGTGCCCGCGGTCGAGGTGATCGGCGCGGGCATCCGGACCGTCCCCGCGGGCACCCAGCACTGCGTGATGATCACCCCCATGGCCGACGGCCGCTTCGACGTGGTCATCACCGAGGTGCGCCCCGACGCCGCCGTGCGCACCTACCGCCAATTCGTCACCGTCACAACGCGTCCCGGCGCCGTCTCGATCACCAAGATCGCGCCACCGACCTGATACGCCTTCGGCTGGAACCGGCGTAGGCCCTGTCTCGAAGTCCCATCCGGTGGCTGGGCCTAGGTCGACACGATCGCCAGCTGCCGCGACTGCGCCACCAAAGTCCCTGTACTGTCCCAGATTTCGAAGTCTTCCTCGTGGAACCCGTCGATCAGGTAGTTGGTGGAGACGCGGCAGGCCAGCCAGCCGGGCGCGGGACGGTGGCGGATGTGCACGGTCAGCTCGATCGTGGAGGACCCCGCCACGCCGAGGTCGAACACGACCGGCGCGGCGGCGTCGACGAGGAACGCCAAGGCGATCGGGTCGGCGTCGCGCCCGTCGGAAAGGCGCAGCCAGAACTCGGCGGTGGTGGTGTGGGTCGGGTCCCCGCGCCAGAAGCCGGGCACCTGCGCCATGCGCGTGTCGGTCTGCTGGGAGATCGTGGGCCGTTCGCGCGGGTAGGGGTCGACGCACTGGTCCGGCGGCGGCAGCACGGGCGGTTCGCCGCCGACCAGCGTCGGTCCGTCGGCGGCGTCCAGATCGGCGAAAGTGGCCAGCACGCGCACGATTTCGCGGTCGTCGCGCACCAGCGTCGCCTGCCCGGTCGAGGTGCGCCGCCCGGTCCGGGCCACCTCGGTGCTGATCCGGGCGGGGCCGGGCGTACCGGGGCGCAGGAAATGCGCGGACGCGGACAGCAGATCGGGGTGCGGCACCTCGCGCCGCAGCGCCTGCAGGCAACCGGCCAGCAGAAACCCGCCGTTCAAGCTGCCGATGAGGGTGGTCCACCGGTCCGACAGCGTCAGCGCGAACTCGTGCTCGCCGACGCGTTCGCTGGCCGTGTCGCTGTCGAACACGGAACCCGCCGTAGTAGTCATCCCACGATCCTGCCTGTCGCGGCGCGCATCGGCGAGTGCGCACGCCTGGTAGCCGCGAACGAATTACCGTCTGGAAGAACTAGCCAGTCCGTTGCTGGCAGCGGTGCGAAGTACTCGTGATGGACACGCGCTCGGTTCCACGAGCGCCCGGTGAAAGGACACAGATGCAGACATTCGCGATCGATCCCGATCTCGCCGATTGCCGGGTCGACCCCGGCCCGATGTCGGCGGCGCGAGCCCACCGGGCGATGCAGATCCACCTCGACTGCACCGTGGACACCTGCCGGGTCCGTCGCCGCGCTCGCGGCGTTCTCGTGCAGGCCGGTTCCATGGTCCTCGATCCGCGAGCCGACGACTAGGCGAGAAATCGGTAGGGAACTCGACCCATCCGCGTCGGCGACCCAGGCGAATTCCGTTGCGTCCAACCCCAACCACGGCCCCGGGCCGTATCGACGGAAGCGAAAGACAACGATGACTGTTATGCGACGTTCGGTCGTGGCGGCGATGATGCTGACCGCGGTGGTGGGCGCCTCGGCCTGTTCGAGCGACAAGTCCGAGAACACCGCCGCCACCTCCTCGGCCGCCGCGACGACGACCTCGACCGCCGCGTCCGGCCAGCTGGTCGGCTCCGGCTGCAAGGCCTACGCCCAGCAGGTGCCGACCGGCGCCGGCTCGGTCGGCGGCATGGCGCAGGACCCGGTCGCCACCGCGGCCTCGAACAATCCGCTGCTCACCACGCTCGTCGCCGCGGTGTCCGGGAAGCTCAATCCGCAGGTGAATTTGGTCGACACGCTCAACGGCGACCAGTTCACGGTGTTCGCGCCCGTCGACGCGGCGTTCGCGAAGATAGATCCGGCGACGGTGGAGTCGCTGAAGACCGACTCGGCCACGCTGACCAAGATCCTCACCTATCACGTGGTGCCGGGTCAGGTTGCGCCGGACAAGATCGCGGGCACGCACAAGACCGTCGAGGGCGCGAACGTGACGGTCACCCGCAGCGGCGACGACATCAAGGTTGCCGACGCGTCGGTGATCTGCGGCGGCGTGAAAACGGCAAATGCGACGGTGTACATGATCGATACCGTGCTGATGCCGCCGGCGGCGTAACCTCGCCACACCCTAGTTAGGAATGGTCCTTCCCTCAGGAGTCGTGCTCGCCGTGTTGCTGCCGCAGATCCATTCCCGATTTACCCCCGCCGACCTTCGACGCGGGGGTGAGCATGCCGCATAAGCCCGAGCTCGCCGCGATCCGCCTGCGCCGCAACACCGGCGGAGGCGGGCCGCCGGCGTGCTCGATCCGCGTCGACCCGGACGAGCTCGCCCGGTCGCGGCGGCTGATCGAACTGCTCGACGCCGTCGCGACCGGTGACCGCGAGGCCTTCACCGAGTTCTACCGCGCGACCAGCCACCGCGTCTTCGGGCTGGCGCTGCGCATTCTGCGTGCGCACGCGGCGGCCGAGGAGATCACCCAGGAGGTGTACCTGCAGGCCTGGTCGCTCGCGGCGGGGTACGACCGCAAGCAGTCGAGCCCGATGGGCTGGCTGATGATGCTGACCCACCGGCGCGCGGTGGACCGGGTCCGTCGCGAGGAGTCCGCCGCCACCCGCGAGATCGCCTTCGGCCAAGCCCATCTGGGCCGCGACCACGACGTCGTCGCCGAGGAGGTCGGGCAGCTGCTCGACGAACAGTCGGTGCTCGACTGCCTGGACACGCTCACCACGATCCAGCGCGAAGCCGTCGCGCTGGCCTACTACAGCGGGCGGACCTACAGCGAGGTCGCCGACCACCTCGAGGTCCCGCTGCCCACCATCAAGAGCCGCATCCGCGACGGTTTGAAGCGGCTCGAGGATTGTCTGACAGGAAGTGGTACCCGATGAGGGAGCGCTGTGTTCCCGAGCCCGGTCAGGTGCGGGCATGAGTCATCCCGGCCGGCGCGGAACGGACCTGCTCGACCTGGCCTACCCCTACGCCATGGACGCGGTCGCCGAGCTCGAGCGTCGCGCCATCGAACATCGGTTGCGCGCGGCGGACCCCGCCATCGCGGCGTCCTTCGCCGCCATCGTCTCCGGCGTGCGGGAGACCATGGCCGCGCTCACCGTGCTCGACGCGGCCGCGCCGCCGCCGGAGTTGGAGGACGCGGTGCTGCGGGCGCTCGACGACGGGGCACCCTCCAAGTCCCGCACTAGGTTCGAGCGGTGGCGCTGGCTGGCCGCCGCAGTCGCGGTGGTCGTCGCCATCGGGGCCGGGGTGGGCGTGCTGAGCGACAACGCTTCCGTCACACCGGAACTCACCGCGCAGACGGTGCTCGAACAGCCCGACGTGATGGCGAAGTCGGTGCCGGTGGCCGGCGGCGGCACGCTCACCCTGCGCATTTCCGCTCGGATCGCCGCCGCGACAGTGACTTTCGAGTCCGTGGCCGCGCCGCCGCCGGGGCGTTCCTATCAGGTGTGGTTGATCCCGATGGGCGGATCGCCGCGCTCGGCCCGGGTGATGACCGAGCTGCCCGCCGAGGGGCCCGCCATGGTGACCCGCTTCGACCCGGTCGACACGCTGGCCGTCACAGTCGAACCCGCCGCCGGCTCGCCCGACCCGACCACCGACCCGATCGCCAGCGTGAATCTCACCTGACCCGAGCTGCCCCCGCGATGCGCGGATGTCGCAGCTTCCGAACGATATTAAAGGGAATCTGCGATGAAACATGTTGTGGTAGAAGCGCGTCCGAAGGCGCGCGGACCAGCGGTCGGTTTGTCGAAGCAGGCGTTCGACCGCGCGGCCGCGGCCCTGACCGGAATTCTCGCCGCGCTCACGGTACTCGGCGTCGGCCACCTCGTCGCGGCACTGATCGACCCGGCCGCCTCGCCGTTCTACGCACTGGGCGCCGCGGTCGTCGACCACACCCCCCACGCGGTGAAGGACGCCGCGATCCGCCGCTTCGGCAGCAACGACAAGCTCGCGCTGTTCGCCTCGATGGGTGCTGCGATGCTGGCCGCGGCTCCCCTTCTCGGCCTCCTCGAACGCCGCCGCCCACTCGGTAGCGCTCTGCTCGTGGTGCTCGGGGGATCGGCTCTCGCAGCCGCCCTGCAAAGGCCAACGGCCACAGCCTGGTTCGCGCTGCCCACACTTGTAGGCGTGGCAGCGGGTGTGGCGGTCCTGCGCTTGCTCGTCGGCCCTGCGGGCCCGCCTGCGCGCCACCAGGGGGGTCGAGCGCGAGACCGGATCGGCGATGGCCTATCCGCATCTGCGCGGAGGCCTGTGGAAGGTTACGGAACAACCGCGCCCGCAGCGGGTGTCGGCTCCATAGCGAGCGGTCATGGAGCAACGCCCGCGGCGAGCGGCCACTCGGAAACCTCGACCGCGAGCGACCAGTCGACGCGCGCCAAGGCGGGCGCGAGCCTCGAAACTCCCTCAGCTCAGGTCGAATCGGTAGTCGGCGACACGGCGTCGGCAGCCCAGCCGGTTGTGCGCGCACCGCGAGGCCAGTTCGGGAGAGCTGACGATCGGGGCGGGGGGCGTTCTGCGAGGGGCGTACCCGATGGAGCGCGTCCCTCCGGATCAGCGCTGTCGGCGCGCGCCTACTCGGAATCCGCTGTACCCGTGGCCGACTCGGCGACCGGCGACGAGGAGATAACCGGCCCGGCCGGGTCCCCGCAGCAGGGTGGAAGATCGCGGCGGCGGTTTCTCGCGTTGGCGGCGGGTGTGGGGGCGGTAGCGGTGGGGGCCGCGGTGGCCGGGCAGTGGATCGGTGCTCGGCTGCGGGATGTGGTGGGGGACCGGACTCGGTTCATTGTCCCGCGTGCGAGCGCGGAGGCTCCGGTTGCCGGAACCGGTGTGGCACCACGGGTTCCGGGGTTGAGCGAGTTCGTGACCGCTAACGATCGTTTCTATCGGGTCGACACCGCGCTGCAGCTACCGGCCTTGACCAGCGGCGAGTGGCGGCTGCGTATCCACGGGATGGTGGATCGCCCACTGGAATTGGACTTCACCGCGCTGCGCCGCCGGGAGCCGGTCGAGCGCATGATCACGATGACGTGTGTCTCCAACGAGGTCGGCGGCGATTTGGCGGGTACCGCGGTGTGGACGGGCTACCCGCTGGCCGAGTTGCTGGCCGAGGCGGGGGTGCGGGCGGAGGCCGACATGCTGCTGTCGCGCAGTGTCGACGGATTCACCGCGGGCACACCGGTTGCCGCGGTCACCGACGGACGCGACGCACTGCTGGCGGTGGGCATGAACGGGGAACCGCTGCCGATCGCGCACGGCTACCCGGCGCGGTTGATCGTGCCCGGCCTCTACGGTTACGTGTCGGCCACCAAATGGGTCGTCGACCTCGAGCTCACCCGATTCGATCGCGCGAAGGCCTATTGGACCGAACGCGGTTGGGCCGCACAGGCTCTCGTCAAGACCGCGTCCCGCATCGACGTCCCCGCCGCCTTCGCCACCGTCGAGGCCGGCGAGGTCACCGTCGCCGGCGTCGCCTGGGCTCAGCACCGCGGCATCGACGCCGTCGAGGTCCAAGTCGACGACGCCCCTTGGCAACCCGCCGTCCTCGCCGACGAGTACTCCACCGACACCTGGCGCCAATGGACCTGGCGCTGGCCCGCCACCCCCGGCACCCACACCCTCCGCGTCCGCGCCACCGACCGCTCCGGCATGCGCCAGACCGACCGCCGCACCCCGCCATTCCCCGACGGCGCCACCGGCTGGCACAGCCGAGTCGTCACCGTCCGCTGACCAGCGGCGGGCAGTCGCTAGGGTGGCGATGTGAGTAGCTCGGAGTGCCGGTGTGTGATCTGTCAGGACTACGGCGATCGCGCCGATATGCACCCTGGCGATCAGCGGTTGGTCGACAACGTCGGCAGGTTCGGCTGGGGCGTGCTCAGCATCCCCGAGAGCGACACCAGCGGTCCGTGGGCGTTCACAGTAGGTCTGTGGCACACCTATCGCGTGCCCGAGGTGGCCCTGTTCGGCATCTCGCCCGACAACGCGATGGGGATACTCAACCTGGTGGGCGACCAGATCGCCGCCGGTGCACGTCCCCACGTCGACCAGCCGATCGACGACGTACTGCCCGACGACTATCAGATGCGGTTGCGGCCGATCGCCGAGCCTTGGCGCAGGCCGTTCTTCGGCACGGCGCTCCGCTTCTACCGCGCCACTGCGGAGTGGCCTGTCCTGCAGTGCGTTTGGCCGGACCGGTCGCACCGGTTCCCTGGCGACGCCGATTACCCTATCGCGCTCGAGGGGAAGCAGCCGAGGCTGGAACTGACACCGGTCGAACACCCCGAGGGCGGCTGGACGGCCTACTACAGCGAATGGGTGGAGTGGGCTGAGAAAAAGTAGTGGCGCCTCAACCCCACGAGATCGCGCTCAACTGCTGAGCGGCACGCCGATTCTCGGCTGCTGAGTGGTACGCGGATTTGAACGGCACGCAGGGGCGCGCGCCGTCAGCCGGGTGATGTCGAAAGCCGTTGCCCGGACTCCAGCGGGTGGACACCCAAGCGTCGACCAGCACCTCGGCGGCGCGCGGAAGTGCACCGGCACTGCCTGAAAGTCGCACTCTTTCTCGGGATCCGCACTCCCTGTCGGGTCCTAGAGTGGGTGCGGGTCCCGAGAGAAGGTGCGGCACATGGGTCGCCTCGAGGCTCGCCGAGTCGATGGGCGAGCCCTGCAGCCCGCTGACCGTCGCACCACCGTCAGCCTCCAGGTCGACCATTACCCGCGAGGTAATCGTCCGGCCGCGTATCGGTTCGTAGGATCGGGGGGTGAGTACGCAAACGGCTGGGGAATTGCTGCGGCATTGGCGGCTCGAGCGCAGGCTCAGCCAGCTGGAGCTGGCGGGTCGCGCCGAGACCTCGGCGCGGCATCTGAGTTTCATCGAGACCGGTCGCGCGACGCCGAGCCGCACGATGCTGGCGCATCTGAGCGAGCACCTGGAAATCCCACTGCGCGAACGTAATCGGCTCCTGCTGGCCGCCGGTTACGCGCCCGCCTATGCGGAACCCTCGCTCGACACGCCCGCGATGGACGCGGTCCGCGGCGCGATGCGGCAGATCCTCGTCGGCCACCAGCCGTACCCGGCGCTGGCCATCGATCAGAGCTGGACGATGATCGACGCCAACTCCGGAGTCGCCCTGCTGCTCGCCGGCATCGACCCGGCGTTGCTGAACCCGCCGGTGAACGCGTTGCGGCTGAGCCTGCACCCCGACGGCATGGCGGGCCGGATCGTCAACCTCGCGCAGTGGCGCGGGCACGTGTTCGCGCGCCTGTCGCGTCAGATCGAGGTCACCGGCTCACCCGCCCTGGTCGAGTTGCGCGACGAACTGCTGGCATACCCCGGTGGTGAGATCGATCCGGTGCTCCCCGAACCGGATCAGGCCGTCGTCCCGTTGCGCCTGCTGAGCGACGGCCACGAACTGTCTTTCCTCAGCGTCACCACCGTCTTCGGCACGCCCATGAACGTCACCGTCGCCGAACTCGCCATCGAGTCGTTCTTCCCTGCCGACGAGGACACGATGAAACGCCTCACCGCCGCATGACCGTCGCCGACCACCTCCGCACCCTCCTCGACACCCCGGTGGACAGCATTACCGACCTGGGGGCGAGCCACGAGTGGACCCTCCACCGCGCCATCCTCGGCGACCGCACCGTTTTTGTGAAAACCTCCACCGCACCCACCACGGTCTTCGCCGCCGAAGCGAACGGCCTGCGCTGGCTCGCCGACCGAGCGAATCGGCCGCCGGAACTCCTGCCCGAAGTGCTCGCCGCCGACGATCGAATGATCGTGCTGCCCTGGCTCGACGAAGTCGGCGCAACCCCCGCCGCGGCGGAACGGCTCGGCCGCGAATTGGCCGCACTACACGCGAGTTCGCCCGGACACTACGGTGCCCCGTGGCAAGGATGGATCGCCGAACTGCCCTTGGACAACACCCTCTCCGACGGTCCCTGGAGCCGGTGGTACGCCGAGCGTCGACTCGCACCGTACCTGCCGCGCGCGGCCACCCACCTCGGCCCCGACGGCGTCCGCCTGCTCGAGCAGGTCATCGACCGTATCGACGTCCTGGCGGGCCCGCCGGAACCACCGGCCCGCATACACGGCGACCTGTGGTCGGGCAACATCCTCTGGACCGCCGACCGCGCCATGCTCATCGATCCCGCCGCCCACGGCGGCCACCGCGAAACCGACCTCGCCATGCTCGCCCTCTTCGGCGCCCCGCACCTGGACCGAATCCGTGCCGCCTACAACGAAACCCACCCCCTCGCCGAAGGCTGGCGCACCCGCATCCCCCTCCACCAACTCCACCCCTTGCTCGTCCACGTAGCCCTGTTCGGCGCGAGCTACCGAGCCCAAACCCTCACCGCCGCCACCACCGCCCTCGCAGCCTGACCGCGCACCTTCGCTAGGTCGACCAGACCCAGCCGCACTCACTCTCGGAATCCGCACCCCGACGGGCTTCGGTGCGGATCCCGGGTACCAGTCCGCATTCGAGTGCCGCCGCCGACCGAATCCCGCACTCTCTCTCAGGACCCGCACCCTCTATAGGTACCCAGAGTCGGTGCGGATCCCGAGTAAGAGTGCGGGATTCGAGCTCACCCGACCCGCGCGATCACCTTCTCCGCGAACCGCGACAGGTTTGCGATCTTCGTCTCCAACGGCTCGGTGTCCTGCTCGAGCGTGTAGGGCAGCCGGAAACCGACGATCACATCGGTCACCCCTTTGTCTTCCAACCGTTTGACGCCGTCGACGGTGAAACCGTCCAGCGAGATCACATGGACCTCGAAGTCCTTGCGGGTCCCGTACTCCGCCCGCAGCGCGTCCAATTCGACCAGGAGCCGGTCGAGTTCGGCTCCGTCGCCGCCGGCGTGCATCCATCCGTCGCCGCGCTGGGCGGCCCGGCGCAGCGCGGGCTTGCTGTGTCCGCCGATGAGGATCGGCACGGGCTCGGTCGGCACCGGATTGATCTTGATCGGCGGAATGTCGTAGAACTCGCCGTGGAACTCGAAGTATCCGCCCGCGGTGAGCCCGCGCACGATGTCGATGCACTCGTCCATCCGGGCGCCGCGCTTGTCGAACGGCACGTCCATGATCTCGAAGTCGTCGGGCCACGGGCTGATGCCGACGCCGAGCCCGAACCGATTGCCGCTCAACGCGGCCACCGACGCGGTCTGCTTGGCGACCAGCACCGGCGGACGGATCGGCAGTTTCAGCACGAACGGGGTGAACCGCAGCGTCGTGGTCGCCGCCGCCATCGCCGCGCTGAGCACGAACGCCTCGACGAACGGCTTGTCCTCGAGGAACTCTCGCCTCCCGTCGGGCGTGTACGGGTAGGTGGCGTCGGAGTCGCGCGGATAGGCGATGCTGTCCGCGACCGCCATGGACGTGTACCCGGCCTCCTCGGCGGCCCGCGCCAACGGCACATAGTAGGAGGGGTCGGTCATCGTCTCGGCATAGGTGAAGCGCATATCAGTCGCCTTTCTGACGCCGTAGCGCCGTGTGCGCCCCGGCGCGGCACCCGGATGCACCGCGCGGGACATCTATCGCCATGGATTCGCGAAGCCCTCCGGGACCAGCGCGTCGAACATCGCCTTCATCTCGTCGGACAGCCGCATCAGCTCGAAGCACGACCCGACCGGCCCGCCGTCGAGGTAAGCGAATTCCATTCCGACACCCTCGAATTCGCCCCGCGCCAGAATCTCGATCCCCGCTGCGCGCGCCTCGTCGAGCGCCCCGTCGTAGTCCTCCGGCACCCACGCCGCATGATGCAGTCCCGGCCCGACCCGATCGAGATGCTCGCTGTACAAACTGATCCCGCCGCGCGGCTCGATCAGCTCCAGCTGTTGCCCACCGGCATAACCGATCCCGACGGTGATCGTGTAATCAGCAGGCGCGCCGCGCAATTCGCACAGCCGCGGCCCGAAGTGCACGTCGGGAATCGTGAACCACTTCGCCACCCCGTAGCGCTCGCCGAACCGCCGCTGCGCCGCCGCCATGTCCCGCACCACCCAGCACAGCTGAAAGATCGGCCCCTGCGCGATCATCGACGCTCGCTTCCCACGCCCTCAACTAAACACGTGTGCTTAATCCAGTCAAGGCCGGGGTTTAGTACAGTCCAGTCATGCTCATCGCCGATTCGCGCGCGTCCCTGCTCGACGCGGGGGAGCGACTCATCGCCGAACGCGGGGTCGAGGTGCCGCTGCGCGAGATCGCCGCGGCCGCGGGCCACCGCAACAACTCCGCCGTGCACTACTACTTCGACTCCCGCCACGGACTGATCGAGGCGATCGTCGACCGGCGCATGAACCGGCTAGAGGAACGCCGCCTGCACCTGCTCGCCCGCCACGAGGACGACGGCACCGCCCACGAGATCACCACCCTGGTCACCATGCTCGCCGCGCCGATCCTCGAACTCATCACCCGGGACGAGGTCACCCACTTCGGCCGCTTCCTCGAGGTCGTGCGCGCCCACCCCGTCATCGCCGACCCCCGCCGCCTCGCCGGCACCGACCGCGCCGCCGTGCGCATCATCGCCACCCGCCTCGCCGCCGCCCTGCCCCAACTCACCCCGCGCCGACGCCGCCAACGCCTCGAGACCATGACCACCGTCATGTTCGCCCTCATCGCCGACTACGAACGCACCCTCGAAGCCGGCCTGCGCACACCCACCCCGCACGACACCGCCGAGATCGCCGACATGATCGTCGCCATGCTCACCGTCCCCGCCCGCAGCTGAACGCGACAGCCGCACGGCACGCGGCACCCACTGCGCTACGGTCGCGGAGTGGAACTCCTAGGCATTCACCACGTGGCGATCATCGCGTCCGACTATGTGCGGCCCAAAAGGTTCTACACCGAGACGCTCGGCCTGCCCGTCATCGCCGAGCAGTACCGCGCCACCCGCCGCTCCTACAAGCTCGACCTGGCCGTCCCCGGCGGCCCCAGAATCGAACTGTTCTCCTTCCCCGAACCCCCCGACCGCCCGAGCCGGCCCGAGGCCACCGGCCTGCGGCACCTGGCCTTCGCCGTCCGCGACGTCGCCGCCACCCTCCACGAACTCGCCGCCAAGGGCGTCCGCACCGAGGAACTGCGCGTCGACGAGGTCACCGGCAAACGCATGGCGTTCTTCTTCGACCCCGACGACCTGCCCCTCGAGCTCTACGAGGTCTGACTCATGCCCCGCGCCCGCCGCGCCAATTCCACTGTCGCCGCGCGCAACTCATCGATCGCACCGATCGGCGCCGCGTAACCCACCCGCGTCCGCGCCACCCCGCGCGGCGTCACCACCCGTAGATCCAGCCCATACCGATCGGCCCGCTCACAACTGGCCTCGGTCGCGTCCGGATACCCGCCCAACGCCTGCGCCATCGCCAGCAACGCCGGCGCGTGATCATCGTTGAGATGACTGATCGCCCCCGCCGCCACCGGCACGATCGGATCCGGCGTCGTCGCCGCGTACTGCTCCGCGGTCGCCGAATCCATCCGCCCGTACCCACCGACCCACCGCACACGCCGAACCCGCAACACCCACACCGAGAAATCGTTGTAGTCGATGTAGAACTTCGCCGCGGGCACCGCCGCCAGATGCGCCTCCCGCGCCGCCTCGACCTCCGCACCCACCGGCCGCTCCACCACACCCGCCAGCGTGATCCTCGTCCCAGCCAACGGATCGGCCGGCAGGTCCGGCGCGACGATCGCCAGACTCGCCCGCGGATCATCGGCCAGATTCCGCCCGTGCTCGGCCATCCGCGACACACACAGCACCGGCTGCCCGTCCAGGAGCCCATACGTCACGAACGACGCCCACGGCGTCCCGTCCTCGCTCAAACTCGCCAGCGTCGCGGTATTCGTCGACGCCGCAACCGTTCTCGCCTCCTCGGCCGCCGACGGACGAGCCGGATTCGCCACCGGCGCGGTCGGCTGCGGAATCGACGGAGCGTCGCCGGGATCACCATGGTCGAGGTTCATGCCGTCCATCCTCTCCTGCCCACCCGGCAAGACGCCAACGCGTAGGGCTTTACCAGCCTGCCATGTTACGTAGTGCGGCCAATGGAGCGGATTGACCGCGCGAATCGCGCCGGAATAGACCAGACTTGCCGGGTGACCCGATACGCATTCGACGCCGACCACAACGTGCTTGTCGCCATCTGGGCGACCGGACGCGGTGACCTAGCCCAGACGGTTGCTACGCTGCCCAGCACGGTAACCCGAGACCAGGCAACCAATCTGGCGTCGAACCTGACCACCCTGTCGCGGTTCCACTGGCGCACCTACACCCACCCGGCCAGCGCCGCGGGCGACCCCGACATCCCCAACAGCGAAGCCTGGCGCCGCGCCGAGGAACGCCGCAACTTCAAAGAGGTCGAGGCCGGCCTGCGCAGCCCCAACCTGCCCTCCGACGAAGGACTCGTCGTCTCCTACAGCGGCGTCGTCGAATCCGCGCACCGCGTCGGCCGCACCCTCTACGACATCGACGACCTCGCCCTGCGCGACACCATCGCCGCCGAGGTCAGCGCCGAACAGGCCGCCATCGAATCCGCCGAACGCGGCGACCTGTCCGGCCGCGCCCGCCAAGCCGTCGAACTGTCCCGCCCCGACGTCTCCCCGGCCCAGGTACAGGCCGCCGACGACCTCTTACGCGCCGACCCGCTCGGCTCCATCGAACTGTTCACCGAACTCGACCCCGCCTCCGCCTCCGTCGCCGCCGCACACTGGCTGCTCGCCGCCGCCGAGGTCGCCGGCGAGATGGCGGGCGTGCCGTGCACCGAGGTCGTCGTGGAAGCCGACGACATCGAGGCCCTCCAGGTCGAAACCCCCACGCTGGTACTGGAACGCCTGGACTCGGGGGAGAGCCCCACCGAGGTCGTCGTCGACCTCATCGCCGAGGCCATGGCCGTGCACGAGGGACGCGTACCCGCACCCTGGGCCGTGGTCGGCCGCGTCGCCGAGATCGAGGAGCAGGCCCGCCGATACGAAGTCGACCCGGACACCCGCGAGGCCATGCTCGCCGGCTTCCGGATCAGCCGCCTCGACCCCGCCCGCCCAGCGCTCGACCTCCTCGAAGACCTCCTCGACGGTATCCGCGGCTGCCTGCTGCTCTACGCCGCCCACACCGACGACCCCGACGTGGAGACCCTGTTCACCGCCGACGTCCGCCTGGAAGCCGACGCCGACCCCGAACACCTGCTCTGACCTGATCACGCGCGGCAACGGCGCCGCGCGAGGCAGGCTCGCACGTCTGGGCGCTTCCCGGTGGTCTTGACCGCGCGAGCCGTGAGGTTTTACTCGGCCACCTGCTCGATGGCGGCTTCGGGAGAGGTGCTGAGCCACTGGCAAAGACGCTCATACACGGCGTAGTGATTGAGCAACGTGAAGTGGTTGGCCGCCGGGACATGCAGACCGTTGGAATCTTCGAAACCTATGCGGCGAGCGCGATTCCGGCCCGAAGCGCTGGGAGTGAGAACCAGCCCGTCCCCGATGATGCGGCCCAGCGGATGACTCGGACTGCGCGTGACGCAGGCCGTGACGAAGTAATGCGCGGCCCCCTCCAACAGCGGGATCTCGCGAATAGCCCGGCGCGTCAACGCATCCGTGTCCGCGTCGCGCCAATCCTCGTCCACCAGCGAGCCCTGCCGCAGATCCCGGATCCCCGCACTACGCCGCCGCAGCAGGCGCCCGAACGGCCGCGTCTCCGGAACCCGCACCAGCGCGGCCGACGCGTAATGCACCAACTGCTCCAGCGGCGCACCCAGATGCGGCGACCCGAGACACACCAGATGCCGAACCTTGCCCACCCACACCGCCCCCGACTCGCTCGCCTCGAAACACGCACCGCGCGCGATCAACCCGCCCATCGAATGCCCCACCAGCGACAACTGCTCGACCTCCACCGGCCAGTGCCGCACCAACCGCTCCAGCAACGCACTGAGCTGACGCGCGTTCTCGGAGATGTGCAGCCCGCTGTTGTACCGCACCTGCACGGTGCTGTAGCCGAGATCCTGCTCGATCCCCTCGGCATAGGTCGTCCGCCCACCCAGACCCCACGCATGCTCGGTCTCCACCAACCCGTGCAGAAACACCACCAGCCGACGACTCGGCCGCGCGACAGCGTCCCCGATCCGTTCCGGCGCAACGGGATTCCCGCCCACCCGAAACGTCATCGGCCCCGCGAGAACGGGTCGCGAGTCCTCGAGATCGTCACCGATCAACCCCTGCAACGCACCCAGGAAACCCGCCCCGAACACCGTCCGCGAAGGCGGTTGCGCGCCAGGCAGATCCACCGTCCGCTCCGCCAACCGGCCCGCCGCCACCGCCGTGCCGCTCACGATCCGATACACGCCGTCGGTGATCACGTCGTGCACCGCCTCCACCGGCGCCGCGGCCGGACCGACCCCCAGCCGCACCGCCGCGAAAACCCGACCCGCGATCGCCCGATGCACCGACGCGATCCCGTTCACCGCACCGCCGAGCTCGTCGCCCGCCAACCGCGCGAGCGCCCGGACCTCGGCCTTTCGCTGGTGCGTCTGCTCCGTCATGATTTCAGTGTACAAACGTGCACTGAAACCGTCTCGCCGACGAACCCCCGCTCAGGAAGTTTGTGGCACCCTACTGACACCCACCGCCGACTCCGTGAGACTCCCCAGATACAGCACCCCGTCCCGCTCCACGACGCCGGTGACCATGGCGAAATTCGTGCCCTCGGTCTGCAAGTCGTGCACCACGGTGCCCTCGAAATCGACCGCCAGCACCCAAACTGTCTTCGCCGGCTTCGGCCGCAGCCACTCCGGCAGCATCCACACCAGGCGCCGCAGCATGCCCGGCAGCGGAAGCAGCCGGTCCAGCAACGGATTTCGCGCCGTCGGCAACGTGATCCAAACCAGCCCGTCGCTCCCGAGCGCCATATTGTCCGGGAACCCGGGCAGATTCTCGATCAGGAAGTCGCGCGTACCCGCCTTCGGACCCGTCAGCCAATAGCGCGACACCCGATAGCCGCCGGTCTCGGCGACGAGCACACACGAGCGGTCCGGCGCGAGCACCACGCCGTTCGCGAAATGCAGGTTGTCGAGCAGTGTCTCGACCTCGCCGGAGGGGTCGCGCCGGAACAGCCGGCCGGTGCCGGAATGCTCGAGCAGGTCACCCATGTACTCGGCCAGGGAGTAGCGGCTCGTCGAGGACGAGAAGTAGACGGTGCCGTCCGTGTCGCGAACGACGTTGCTGGCGAAGGGGAGTCGCTTGCCGCCGACCTCGTCGACGAGCACCTCCAGCGCGCTTCCGGGCCTCAGCTGTAGCAGGCCACGCTCGAAATCGCAGATCAAGAGGGTGCCGTCAGGGTCGGCGTGCAAACCGAGGGGACGCCCGCCCGTATTCGCGAGCTGCCGGGTGTCACCCGTGGCGGGATCAATGCTGAGGATCGCGCCGTCGGCGACGCCCACGATCAGTCGTCCGTCGGGTGCGAGCACGACGTCTTCGGGGCCCGTGCCCGGCAGTTCGAGCCGGGTGAGGGCGGGAAGCGGTGGGGTACTGCGGGTTCGGCGCGCACGCGGGGGAGCGGGCGGAGGTGTCCAGCGGTGCGGGTTCATCGTGGAGGGCACGCCTCAGGGTAGCGCCGGGGAGTGGGTGATCCTGGCGGAACTGGGGTAGGGGAACGATTGCGGGTGCCGGAACAAGTGATCGGGTGGGGTTCAGTCGATTCGAGGTGTTTAGCCATCAACGGGATGATTCTGGTCCAACTTGAGAAAAATAACATGGCCTTACGTAGATATGCGCATCTAACTATGACTATCCTTTATGTTGCATCTCTCGACAAACAGCCACTCGGTTCTAAAGATCGCATAGAGCCCAGGGGACGCGTCGGGTGCCGGCAAGCACACAGGGGAGGAGCCCGCAGACACCCGACGCGCACCGAAGCACTGACGATTCCATGCGCGGGGTACACCGGAGGAGGAAGGGCCTGCCCGGGCAGCGGCTTGCCGCTGGCGCGGTCGGTTTCGGCTCCGGGCCGCTGCTGAACACGTACGGCATGAGACGACGGGGCCACCTACCGTCGAATATGCAGCCGCGCAGCCGATTACGGCTGATGCGTGAGCGAGTACCACAGCACCGCGAGCGTGCCGAGCACGAACAGCGGTGACAGGACCCAGGTTTCGAGCTTGTTCCCCGTGCGATCGATGATCGGCACCCTGGTGCGCAGCTTGAACGGCCAGAACAGCCGGCAGCCGCGGTCGGTGAGGCAGTCGCCGACCAGGTGCACGAGGGCGCCCAGGCCGACGGAGAACGGCAGCCAGACCGGCTTGTCGGAGATCCAGTGATCCATGGCGAAGGTCCCCGCGACCGCGAGCACCACGATCGTGCCCCACGCCTTGACGCCGTCGCCGGGCGGGCAGAGGTGCAGCGCCCGTACGGCCAGTGCGAGCAGGAAGAAGACGAGTCCGAGGGTGAACCAGCGCCCGATCCAGTGCTCGCCGGCCCAGGTGCCGTACGCGACGGCGGCCACGAACGCGAACGAGTGTGTGGCGTGTCGGTGCCCGCCCGAGATCCACGAGATCAGCTTGCAGAGGGTGTAGGACACCGGGCCGAGCACGTGGGCGATCGTGCCCTCGGGGTGATCGGCGTCCGGCAACAGCGCCGCACCCGCCGTCAGAAACGTTCCGAGGATCAGGTCGACGGGGCCGAGATGTCCTGATACACCTTGGATCGTCGGGTAGGTCAAGATCGCCACGGGCAGCGCCGCTGCCGCCCCCGACCAGGCCAAAGCGCCACTGGTCGCATGAGAATGTCCAAGCACCGGTTGAAGGTTAGTTCACCTCAGCATCATTGAGCGAATGGCGGTTCAGTGGGGTTGTGCGGTGGGCGAATTGGGGGAGGGGCAACATGTGGCGACCGCCTGCTCGAAGCCGCGCGTCGGAAGCGTAGCGGGGTAGGGCAGTGGATTATGTTGGAAGAGTTGGTGTCTGGTTCGGGAGAGTAGGGGTGCGGGTGGAGTCTTCAACGGAGCGTTGTCGATCCACGTCCTCGGCCCGTCTCTACAATAAAACATTGAGGTACCTAGACGTGCGTATATATGCATTCAATGCTATTCGGTGGTCCACTAAAGACCACACGTCACCCACACAGAACAGCTGCATAGAAGCAGAGGGCACTTCAGCGCACCAGCCGGAAGAACGCCCGTACATCATCAACGAACAACTCCGGCTGTTCGAACGCCGCGAAGTGCCCCCCGCGCATGGGTTCGCTCCAGTACCGAATATCGGTGAAACGCCGTGCGGCCCAACGTCTGGAGGGTCGCTGTATCTCCTTGGGGAAGATCGAGCAGCCGGTCGGCACGTCCACGGTGTCGCGCACCGTCCCGTTGATCCACTCGTCTACCTGCGCGATGCTCTCCCAGTACAGCCGGGCCGCGGACGCGCCGGTGCCAGGCAGCCAGTAGAGCATGAGGTTGTCGAGCAGTTCGTCACGGGAGAGCACGTTCTCCGGGTGCCCGTCGCAGTCGGTCCACGACCAGAACTTCTCGATGATCCACGCGCACAAGGCGGCCGGGGAGTCCACGAGTCCGTAGCCCACGGTCTGCGGCCGCGTGGCGTGCATCCGCGAGTACCCGGACTCCCACCGGCCCGCCGACTCGAGCGTGCGGAGCGCGGCCCGCTCCTGTTCGGTGAGGTCGTCGAAGGTCGCGGGGTCGGGCGGCGCGAGCGGCGGCACGAGGTGGATCCCGGCGACCTGCTCGGGATAGCGCTGGGCGAGCCGGGTGGAGACGCTGGTACCCCAGTCGCCGCCGGCCGCGCCGTAGCGCCGGTACCCGAGCCGCGTCATCAACTCGGCCCACGCCGCGGCGATGCGGTCTAGGCCCCAGCCCGGTTCGCTCGGCCGGTCGCTGAAGCCGTAACCGGGTAGCGACGGGCAGACCAGATGGAACGCGTCGGCCGGGTCGCCGCCGTGGGCCGCGGGGTCGGTGAGCGGTCCGATCACCTTGCCGAACTCGATGATCGAGCCGGGCCAGCCGTGCGTGAGGACGAGCGGGAGCGCGTCGGGTTCGGGCGAGCGCACGTGCAGGAAGTGGAGGCCGAGTCCTTCGATCTCGGTGCGCAGGTTCGGCAGGGCGTTCAGGCGCGCTTCGGTGGCGCGCCAGTCGTATTCGTCGGCCCAGTAGGCGCACAGCTCTTGTAGGTACGCCAGGGGCACGCCTTGGGACCAGTCGTCGACGGTCTCGCGCTCGGCCCACCTGGTGGCGCGCAGCCGGGCCCGCAGGTCGGTGAGCTCGTGTTCGGGTACCTGGATTCGGAACGGCTGCAAGGAGTGTCCTGTCACGGGCGCGCGTGCGGGTTGACGATGCGGTCGAGCGCGTGCAGGTCGGATTCGAGGGTGTAGAACACGCGCAGTGTGCCGAGGAACGCGAACAACCCGCACACGCACAGCGCCACGATCGAGGCGATCACGGCCTGCTGCTGGGTCGGGTCGAGGAACGCGACGCCCGCGGCGACGCCGAACAGCGGCACCGACGCGGCGATGCCGAGGTAGATCCGGCTGCGCCGAGCCAGTCGTCGCAGTTGCACCGAGTCGTCGGGGGAGCTGCGTCCGGCGGCGACCAATCCCGGATAGTACCAACGCAGTACGAAGAACGTCACGGGGAAGTAGGTGTACACGACGGCGAGCGCGGCCGCGACCAGGTGCGAGGAGATGAGGTTGAACAGCAGTCCCGCGGAGAGGTCCGCGATTTCATGCAGTTTGACCAGGAAGGCCACCAGCGCGAGCGCCCATCCGGTGAACGCGACGGCCGCGATGCGGTCGCTACAGGCGAGGGTGTCCTTGCGCGCCTTGGCGAGGGTTTCGTCGTCGTAGTGCTTGCCCTGTCGCAGACCGTGGGGGACCAGGAACACCAACCGGCACCAGTACAGCAGGAGCCCGATGCCTACGGGGTAGCCGATGGCGGCCGCGATCATGGCTAAGCGGGTGATCTGTGCCTGTCCGTCGGCGCCGAGTTCGAGGTCGAGCAGTTTGGTGTTGTGCCCGGCCAGGTACAGGCCGCCGAGCATCTGCCCGAGCACGCTCGACACCGACACCACCGGCATCGGTCGCATCCGCAGACGACCGCGCAGGCTGCGCGAGGGTGGGTCGACGAGGTCGCGTGCGGGCTTGTCGAGGGTGAGCTCGAGGTGCTGGGCGAGGTCGGCGCCGGTGGCGTAGCGGTTCTCGCGGTCGGGGGACAGACAGGTCAGCAGCGCGTGCCGCAGGATCTGCGGGCAGTCGGCGGGCGCGCTGGTCTTGAGCCGATCGTGAATCGGCTTGCGGCGCAGCTCGATCATGCGGGTGAGCGAGGTGTCGGATTCGCCGATGCCGAGCTCGTCGGCGAACGGGAGCCGGCCGGTGAGCAGCTCCCACAGCACGACCGCGAGAGCATAGAGATCGCTGCGGGTGTCGAGGTCGGCGGCGGTGGTGGGCAAGCCGGGGTGGCAGGCCTCGAGCTGTTCGGGGGACATGTAGGCCAGGGAGCCGCCGAAGTACGCGACCGGGCTCGCGCCGGGGATGTGGGCGCTGAAGCTGATGTTGAAGTCGGCGAGCTTGGGTTGTCCGTCGGCGGTGAGCAGCACGTTGGCCGGTTTGATGTCGCGGTGCAGGACGCCGGCGCGGTTGGCGTAGTCCAGTGCGGTGGCGAGGCGGCTGCCGAGCCAGGCCACGGCCTCCGACCAGCTCAGGCGGGCCAGTTCGGCTCGGGTCGCGGAGGGTTGCGGGGTGAGGACACCGCTGGAGGTGACGGCCGCGTCGACGGCGTCGAGCAGCAGCTGGCCGGTACGTTGCGCGATGGGCGTGGTGCGGACCAGGCGGAGCACGCCGAGCAGGGTGCCGCCTGGGACGTACTGCATGTACATGAGCTTGAGGTGTTGCTCCTCGATCTGGCGTTGATCGAAGACGCGCACGATGTGTTCGTGGTCGAGCTGGGCGAGGGTCTGCGGTTCGATGCCGCGGTCGCGGGAGATCTTCACCGCGACAAGGCGTTGCATGGAGCGTTGGCGGGCCAGGAAGACGCGTGCGAACGCGCCCTGGCCGAGGGCTATCAGGAGGTCGAAGTCGTCGATGGTCGCGCCGGGGGCGATGGTGTCGAGCGCGTTGATCGCGGTCGGGTCGGAGAGCAGGGTCGTGCGGAAGTTCTCGGCGGCCAGGATGTCGGTGTCGAGTTGGGTGGCGAGCTGGGCCATCTGGACGGCGAAGTCGTGCTCGTACTCGGTGAGGTCGAGGTCGGGGTCGCCGCCGCGGGTGCGGGCGGTGATCTCCTCGTAGATGAGGTCCGGCGGCAGGGGAGCGGCGTCGAGTTCGGGGAACTGGGCGCGGTAGTCCGCGAGGCGTTTGCCGTCGGCGGAGTCCCGCCAGCGGTGGTGGAGGTCGACCTTGATCAACTCGATCAGCGCCGAGCGGCGCAGGCCGTGGTCGGCGGGCAGATGCGCCGCCAGGTCCGGTGGGGCGTCCGCGTCCCGCCATGCGCTGTCGAATCCGACAACCAGTCGCGTCAACGCCGTCTGCGTAGCCGCCGCCCGGTCCATTTCCATGTGGCCCACCCGATCAAAAATGGCTTCCCGAGCCCCCTCCCGAGAATAAACGATCTTCCCGACCGTGACCGTCGAATACCTGCTAGGGCGGGTTTCGTCGGGTCGTGGTCCATTGGTTGCAGTGCAAGAATGCGCAACGATGTGTTGCACATTCGGTCTTCGTCGCCTACCGTCATGCGCAACACATCGTTGCGAGTTAGGAGAACGGGCATGGAGTACGGGCGAATCGAACGGTCGATGTACGTCGACGCCACCCCCGAGGTGGTCTACGAGGTCATCAGCAGCCCCACCCATCTGAAGGAGTGGTGGCCCGACGACGCCGCCTACGAACCGAGCCCCGGCTCCGTCGGCACGCTCACCTGGCAGAACGACACCGGGCACGACGCCGTCTCGATCACCGTGGTCGACGCCGAGCCACACAGCCTGTTCTCCTTTCGCTGGACGCATCCGGCCGACGAAGCGGCGGCCGTCGGCAACTCGCTGTTCGTCACCTTCGAACTCGCCCCCTCCGGCGACGGCACCTCGGTCCGGATGACCGAGACCGGATTCCGCGAAATGGGCTGGGAGATCGCCGTTCTCGAGCAACAGTACAACGAGCACGTCCAGGGCTGGGACTACCACCTGGCGCGGCTCGGCGACTACGTCACCCGACTGGTCGCCCGGCGATGAACAGCGCGGTCGACGACGACCTGTGGTCCGCCATCGGCGACCCCACCCGCCGACGCATGCTCGACCTGCTCCTCGCCGACGGCGAAGGCACCGCGACCAGCCTCAGCGAGCGACTCCCCGTCACCAGACAGGCCGTCGCGCGACACCTCGGCGTCCTCGACCGAGTCGGCCTGGTACACGGCACCTCCGAAGGCAGGGAGCGACGCTATCGCGTCGACGACGCACAGCTCGCCCGCGCCGTGGCGCAACTCAACGCCGTCGGATCGAGCTGGGACGCCAGGCTCGCGCGCATCAAGCGGATCGCCGAAGCCATTCAACGCGGCAAACAGCAGTAAGGAAAGGAATCGACAATGGACATTCTGCACAGGATCGGCGTCAAGTCACCGTCGACCGACGATGTATACACCGCGCTCACCACGATCGACGGGCTGGCCGGCTGGTGGACCCGCGACACCACCGGCGACTCGAACACCGGGGGAGTCGTCCAATTCCGTTTCGTGCCCGGGGGATTCGACATGAAGGTCGTCGACCTTCAGCCGGGCCGGCGGGTGCTGTGGGAGGTGATCGACGGCCCCGAGGAGTGGATCGGCACCGAGGTCGTGTGGGACCTGAAGCGCGAAGAGGACTTCACCATCGTCCTGTTCAAGCATCAGGGTTGGAAAGAGCCCGGCGAGTTCATGCACCACTGCAGCACCAAGTGGGCCAGCTACCTGCTGAGCCTCAAGCAGTTGGTCGAGACCGGGACCGGTGCGCCCTCACCCGACGACGTCCAGATCAGCAACTGGCACTGACGGGCTTTCGTGATCAGGGGGAGCCGACGGCCGAAAGTCCTTCGGTTCTCTCACGATCGTCATCGACCTTCGCGAAGCGTTCGAGATAGCCGACTGCCGCGGTCAGTCGACCGGTGTCGTCTCCGAATGCCCCCAGACCCGCATTGCACCTCGGGCACAGGAGGCCACGGATGACGCCGGAGGAGTGGTCGTGGTCGACGGCGAGCGGAACCTTGCCCAGTTGTTGTCCATCCTTGCGCGGTCGGCCGCCGACGCCCGACAGGTCGATATCGTCTTCATGGATCTCGCAGATACCGCACCGGTAGCCCTGACGCTCCCGCATCGCATCGTATTGCTCTGGTCGGATGCGATATTTTGCCCAGAGATTCGCTCGTCGCGCCACGGTAGGCCCCTGGCGTGCACGGCGAGCTCGTTGGTAACACGCCCCGCAGAGCGGAGCGCGCGGACCGGGTTGCGCCATCAACCTTCTCGGCTTCAGCTGCCCGCATCCTTTCGTCGGGGAGCACCGCACGAGATCGGTAGGGAGTGGCGTCTCGGTCATGAGGGAAGTGTCTCAGCACACACCGACACATCCTCTGCTGGTAACCCTGCGTCTTCGAGGTGACTGTAGATCTGCCGGGACCACCGCAGGCAGCCCTCATCCACAGTTCTCCTAATCGCAGCTAAGACAGCCTGATCACGTCGATTTTGAGGCCACACGCTGATGCTCATACCAAATCCCGGGGACGGTCGATCCATTCGGCAATGGCTGTGGTCGCCGGTCCACGACTGTCGCGCCGATCTTGTCGCAGATGCGTTGTACCGCACGGTTGGACTCGTCCGTGCCGATCGCGACCCTCAGGTATCCGGCGTCGTGGATCGCGTCGATGAGCGCGGTGACCGCTTCGCTCGCGTAACCGGCTCCGCGGTGATGTGGGCCGATCCACCAACCGAGGGAACACGACGACGTCGTGCCGGGGATCGGGTGCACAGTGGCGCCGCCGATCACGGTCGCGTCCGACCGGGACTCGAACACGAGAAGCCCCAGGGTGGGGTGGCCGCGGCCGACCGCCTTGATCAGTGCCCGGGCATACTGTGTCGTCCAGCCATTGTTGGCGAGCATCACCTCATCGATCGTGGCCGCGAACGAGATCGCGTCGTTCGGCTTCGGTCGGCGCAGGATGAGCCGTGGGGTTTCGACATCCGGCAACACGTCGTCAGTGGTTTCCTGCTCGGCACTTCGGCTCACGCGCCACACCCAGAGCCAACTCGCGATGAGAATCGTGGTGACCACGAGCAGCAGCCAGAGATCAACGATGAATCCAGGTGCGGCAGACTGCGATTCCGCCGTCACGACAAAGCCGACGAATCCCGCGGGAACGGCGAGGAGGGCGATAGTCGTCGCCAGCCCAAGTGCGGACTGCCGCGGCCATCGCTGAAATGTCGCTTTGGCGGAGGTGAGTCGGAACGAACGGGCGTTCATCGCGTCGGCCGCATGCTCTCGACGATCGCAGTGCGGGCGATCGACGCCGCGGTGGCGGTGGAGCCCTAGTTGACATAGTGTTGATTATCGGCGTACGAACGGACGTGGATAAATGACGGGCGTTCGGCCTGGATGTTGTTGGTGTGTGCGAGGTTTCGCGGTGTCCGGCATCCAAGTCCTGAGGTGCTCCGGCTTCGCTGGTGAGGCGTCGGCTCTGTTGTGCGGGTGGATCGATGTTGATCTCCCCTTGGTTTGGATTTGCCGGGGTGTAAATATTCCGGCATTCGTCCTGTTTGGGTGGAAACTATTGGAGGGCTTTCGGATTGGGGTTTCGAGCCCTCTCCTCTTTGGTCTTACCGCCTACCGCCAAAACGTCACAGTGACGTTTTGAAACCTGTGGCGGGGTTGGCAACCTTGCCGCCTTACGGGACCGTCGGTAGTTGTCCGGCTATGCAGCGGCAAAATTGCCGGTCCGAAGCGCTCTCCGGCGACCCGATGAATGCCGGTGAGCGACATTCCCTCTGGTAGACGCATTAGGTGCGCAACGGAGCCGGTGGTCGTTGCTGTGGAGCTTCGGTGCTCGTGCCGGTTGCTATGGTCCCCACGGGGGTCGACAACGTTGCTCGTGACCGACTCGGTCGCAACATCCAAGAAGGAAAAGTGTCATGAAAGAAGTAACTCGAATCATCGCCGGCGCGTGTGTGGCCGGTGCCGCCTTGGCTATGGCTTCCACTGCGGCGCAAGCTATTCCAGCGCCTTGCCCTTGGGAGGCGTCCGTCGCTCCGGAGCCGACGACCTCCGGGGGTTATCACTCGGACGGTGGCTATCACCCCGATGGTGGCTATCACTCGGATGGCGGGTATCGCAAAAACGGGGGTTACCACAACGACGGATCGCCCACCGGTGCAACGCCCTGAGACGGACATCATCCAAGTCCGAATTACGAACGCACGCGGGGAGTTCCGACGATAGCCGGGCCGAGGTTCAGCTATCGCCGGAGAGGTGCGTTCACCGCCCGAGACGAGCGGATCCGTTTCGGCGCCATTGTCACCGACTCCCGCGGCATCCTCACTCAACCCGCGCTTACTGAATCCTCCGGCATATCCCGGCTGTCTGCGGCGTAACGCTCCCACGCCGACTGCCGGGTCATCCCCAGCGCTTGTCCGATCTGCGTCCAGGTGGCACCGAGCGTGCGAGCCTTGGCGACCCACAGGCGCAGATTGCGGTCGGCTTGGGCGCCCGCCGCGGCCACCGGACCCAGTCCGGCGAGGACTGATGCTAGCGGCATGTCCAGCGACCATGGCGCGACCCGGGCGCCTTCGCCGGGTGTCGCGCCGGCGACGATCTGCGCCGCGATGGTGACGCAGTCGTCGCAGATGAATACGCCAGGCCCGGCGACCAGGGTGGACACCTCGGTATTGGGTCGTCGGCAGAACGAGCAGTGGGCGATGAAATCCGCCGGAGTGTCAGTCAACGGGCTGTCCTCTCACTCAGGGCGTGTCAGGAATTCCCTGACGCGTTGTCAGGCAACACCTTACGCGCCGAGCGGTCGGCATCGGCCTCCTTTCGGCGAAAAGGAAAGGGGTTTCGACAATTTGAGGGGTGCTCCCCCGGGCCCTTGGGCACCCTACGTTCAAATCGTCACTGTGACTTTTTGAACGTAGGGCTGAAACCCGTTGCGGGTCAACCCTTTCGGCTAAATCCCATCGTTCCCTCCGTAGTACCCGCCCAGAAGGCGGCGACGTAGGCGATCCTGCTCGTCGGCGTCGATGGGCGTGCCGGAGCGCTCATCGGTCGCGGGCGGCTTCTTGCGGAAGATGCTCATGATGGCGGTGACTCGTCGACTGTTCATGTTGTCCGCCAGTGTGTTCCGTATGGACTGGTCAGCGCATCGGCCCCAGGTACCGTCTCGGGTACGCCCCGGTGGGTGAATGCTCAGGGTGTTATCTCCGGGTCGGGGGTCCACCGGGAGGTCCGGTTGTGAGTCCAGCTGTTGGTGACTGGCTCTGTGGCGAGGGGCCAGTGGTCGGTCATGCTTGGGCGCGTGTTGATTCGCCGGTTGGTCGCGCTGTATGTGGGTTTGTGGTTGTACGGGTTCTCGATGGCGGTGATGGTGCGCGCGGGGCTCGGGCTGGATCCGTGGGACGTGTTCCATCAGGGTGTGGCGCGGCATGTGCCGATCAGTTTCGGCGCGGTGACCGCGGCGACCGGGGTCGCGGTGCTGCTGGCGTGGATTCCGTTGCGGCAGCGGCCCGGTCTGGGCACGGTGAGCAATGTGGTGGTCATCGCGGTGTCGGTGGATGTCGGGCTGTGGTTGCTGCCGGCGTGGGAGATGATTGCGGCGCGGGTGGGCGCGATGGGTGCCGCGGTGTTGCTCAACGCGATCGCGACGGTGCTGTACATCGGTGCGGGGATGGGTCCTGGCCCGCGTGATGGATTGATGACTGGCCTGGTCCGCCGGACCGGTGTGTCGGTGTGGGTGGTGCGGACCGCGATCGAGGTGACGGTGTTGTCGACCGGTTGGCTGCTGGGTGGCAGCGTCGGCATCGGCACACTGGTCTACGCGTTCGGTATCGGCCCGTTGATCCAGCTGTTGATCCCCGCGGTGAATCGGCACCTGCCGGGTTTCCAGAAGGCGGATGAGCCCGTGGTCGTGCCCGCCTGAGCCACCTCAGCGCCGGGCGTCCGCGGCGTAGCCGTCCAGGATGTCGGCGACCTCCTTGGGCCGGCTGAGTGCGACGCAGTGGCTGCCCGCGATCTCGTCGGGGACCACGCCCAGGCGCTCGGGTACCAGTTGGCGGAAGAAGTCGGGCGGGAAGAGGCGGTCGTCGCGGCAGAGCACGAACTTGGTGGGCACGTCGGGCCACGCGGCCAGCGGCCACGGGTTGGCCATCGCGGTGGGCGAGGGATGCGCACGCTCTTTGCTCATCGCCTCGGTGGCGAGTTCCCTTGGTACATCGTGGTAGAAGCTCACGTAGGGGTCCTCGTGGCCGGTGCGGCCGCCGTCGCGTTCGGCCTGCTCGGCCACGACGGCGCGCAGGCCGGTGTTGGTGGACCATTGCGCCGGTGGCTCCCCCGGCGACGGCACCATGCCGGCCAGCAGGACGAGCACGTCGACGGGCAGCCGGTCGGCGACCAGGGATGCGGTGAACGCGCCGAAGGAGTGGCCGACGACGACGAGATTCTGTTTGTCGCCGACGGCCTCGACGACGGCGTCGGCGTAGTCGGTCAGGGTGTGTGACTCGTCGTCGGCGGGCAGGTCGGGGGCGACGACGTCGTGTCCGCGGGCGCGCAGTTCGGCTTCGACGAGGTGCCAGTACCAGCCGACGTCGCCGCCGCCGTGGATCAGGACGAAGGTGCTGCTGTCAGCGGTGGTGTGCGGAGTCATGGGACTCAAGGTAAAGGGCCGAGCAACATCGTGAAAAGCGATAATATGCGATCGAAGCAATCGCTCTAGCCGATGGATAGTTCGAGAACTCCATGACCGATGTCGACCTGAGGCACCTGGCCGCGATGGCCGCCATCGCCGACGAAGGTTCGTTCGGGCGCGCGGCGGCCCGGCTCGGGTACACCCAGTCCACGGTGAGTCAGCAGATCGCCGCGCTCGAAAGATCCATCGGCGGTACGGTATTCGATCGACCGGGCGGTCCGAGACCGGTACGGCTCACCCCGCTCGGCGCCGTCGTCCTCGAGCACGCACGCGAACTACTGGCCGCAGCGGCCGCGCTGTCCGAGGCGGTGGATCGGTTCCAGGCCGGCGAGGGCCGCATCGATATCGGCACCTTCCAAAGCGTTTCGACGGTGATCCTGCCCGCCGTCGTGCGCCGTCTGCGTGACGAGCACCCCGGCTGCGATATCCGGCTGTTCGAGGAAGAACCGGAGGACCCGCACATCGGCGAGCTCGACCTGCTGTTCTACGACCGCCCCCTCGACGGCGACGTCGAGCACCTCAAGCTCCTCGACGACCGATATCTGCTCGTGGCCGCGCCTGGCGCCTTCGCTGCGGGCCCGGTGGCATTGGCGCAACTCGACGGCGTGCCGATGGTCGCCTGGCCCGCGATCTGCGACCAGTCCTGGATGGAGCAGGCGCTGGCCCGCGGCGGCGCGCACCCGAAGGTCGTCTTCCGCACCACGGGCAACGAGACGCTGCTGTCGATGGTGCGCGCCGGGATGGGGTCGGCGGTGCTGCCGTGGCTGGCCCTGCACGGCGCCGGCGTCGAGTCCGACGCGCGGCTCAGCGTCCACGAGCTGCGTCCGGAGCTGCCGGCACGCGAGATCTGCCTGCACTGGCGGGCGGGCCGGACGCATTCGCCGTTGGCGGCCAAGGTGATCGAGATCGCCGTCGAGGTCGCGGCGGAGTTGACCGAGCGGATGCGCACCTGAACCCGTCGACGGCCGCGGCCTATGCCCAGTCGGCACAAGGTTTTCCGGGCTGGCACTCGTCTCCGGCCGCGCAGTAGCGTCTGACCGCATGGCAGTCCTGTCCCGCCCCGCCACAGTCGCGGCGATCATCATCGGTGTCACCGTGGGGATTCCGGCGCTCGCGACCCTCGGCTTCGCGGCCCACGCCCACCCCGAATGCGCGACCATTCCCCAGGACGTCGGCCCCTGCGGATACTGGGCCAGGGTGGCCGAGTACGGCCCGTTCATCATGCTGTGGGGTACAGCTGTCCTGGCCGGCCTCGAAGCAACGCTCTGGCTGCTGATCGCCGCCGCACTCGGTATCGCGGCAGCACTACGCCGGCGCCACGAGTCCAGCACCGATTCCGGAGGAAGGTCACCTCGACGAATATGACATGGGGCTCATCACCGCCTACTGCAAGACCGGCAGCGAGGCGGATGAAGGATTCTGCCCGGACTGGGTCAATGACACACTGGGCTGATGGCACACCACCCTGTCTCCTCTCCCGCCTGGGTCACCGAAGCCGCTGATGCCCTGCAGGATTACCTGCGGGAGGCGAGCGCTATGCCTGCTCCCCCGGACGGGAATCGAACGAACGCCGCGACAGGCTGGTACATCCAACCTGCTGGGAGCCCCATCACCGGGCGCACGCCATGGATACACATGACCGACGTGTCCGTGGCGTGCGCGGGGGACACCCTGGTCCTGTGCTTCGGCTGGACACTCGATGACGAGCCCGCACCGAAATACGTACTGCCGATGACGACCATGCGAGCCGACGCCACCCTCGCCGCTGACGCCCTCATCACACGGCTGGACCTGTTCCTCGACACCGACACCTGGAAAAGGCACGCCCACGACATCGGTCACGACACCAGGGTGGTCGTGATGCCACCGCTCCACGGCGGCCGGTGAGCGAGATCATCGGTAGCGGCCGAGCGTCGCGGTGACCTCGGAACCCGAACTGTCCCTTACAGTTCCGTAGATTCCGCGAGCCGGACCGGTTCGGTGGGCCGATCGGGTCGCCACCGCCCCCACGCCCGCACCACGATCACCACACCGATCACGATCGCGCTGTGCAACGCCCACAACGCGAGCCAGGGTAGGAGGAAACCCTCCTCCGTGTACTGGCCGCGCTCGCCGACGCAGTACATCGAGAAGTTGGTGCTCTGTCCCTCGGAATCGTGGACGGTGTCGGACACGACGATCGGTTCGGTGTAGGGCGCCGAGCAGAACAGCGGCGCGGTCAGCCTCGCCTCGCCCGGCCAGATGGCAACGGGCAGAACGAATCCCAGGATCGCCGTGCCCATGACGATCGCCGCCAGGGTGGCCAGGATTCCCTTCCGGCGCGGGACGTCGTCGGTCACGTCCGCGCGGTCGGCCCCGTACTCCTCGCTCATGTCCGGCTCTTCCCCAGATAGGTTCCGGCACGGTCGAATCGGACGAGCACGGTGGTGCGCGGCGAGGTGACGTCGACGGTCATCATCGGATCGGGGCCGACGCGGTGGACCAGAACCGAAGTGACGGAACCGTTCTCGATGGCGGCCTGGGCGAGCGCGGCGTCGAGTACTTCCTCGAGCCGCAGCAGGCCGGAAACGTCTCGCACATCGAACATTTCGCTGTCCGGGTCCTCGAAAGCCGATACATGCACCGGTTTCGGCCCGTGCAGGGCGCCATTGGCGAAGGTGTAGTCGTCCTGCTGGTCCGGTCGCGCGGGCACCCGAAGACGCAGGTGCACCGCGCTGTCCTGCGTCAGGAGCGAACGATTTTCGTCGAAGAAGCGGCCGACCTGCGGGGACCCGGCGGGCACGGAGAAACTCATGGTGCCGGACTCCGGCGCGGTGAGCAGCACGACCGAGGCGTGCAGCTCGGCGGTGTCCAGGCGCCGGCGCAGGGTGTCGAAGGCGGCGGCGGGCAGGGCCGAGACCAGGCCGCCGCCGCGAGACCGGAGGTCGTGCTCGAAGTCGGCGCGGTCCACCGCGCCGAGACAGCCGGTCGTGGTGACCGCGACGAGGAGCGCTCCGAGGACGGCCGCGAGGCCGGAGCGGCGAGATGACATGGGCTGCATCGTATAGCGCCGCGGTGACGGCGGAGCGGCGTGCGCGTGGACGGATGCTAAGTTCACCTGGGTCGGTCGCGTGTCCGGCCTGGTTGGTGTGGAGGCTTTGGTGCGCAGGACTTCTCGGGTCGTCGTCGCGGGTGCGGCGTTGGGTGTGGTGTTGAGCGGTGCGCCGGCGGCGTCGGCGGATCCCGGGTTCGGCGAGTATGTGGCGCTGGGTGATTCGTGGGCCGCGGACGCCTCGCTGACCCAGGCGACCGACGAGTTCGTGCCGCTGGGCTGTGCGCAGAGCCGAGGCGACTACGCCAAGCAGGTGGCGGCCGCGCTGGCTGTGCCCGTTTTCCGGGACGCGACCTGCGGCGGCGCGACGACGAAGAACCTCACCGCGCCGCAGAGCGTCCCCCAGGGGCTCAATCCCCCGCAGTTCGATCGGCTCACCCCGACGACGGACCTGGTGACCCTCGAAATCGGCGGCAACGACGCGGCATTGGCCGCGACCGTCCAAAGCTGCCTCACCACCGACCCCGCCGCCACGCCCTGTCTGGATGCCCTCGTCGTCGACGGCGTCGACCAGATGTCGCTGAATATTCTTGCCGCCGAACCCACAGTGATCGCGGCCGTGCAGGGCGTCCGCGAACGCTCACCCCGCGCGCGGATCCTGCTGATCGATTACCTCCAAGGCGTCGGCATCGGTCCGGGCTGCTTCCCCACCGTGCCGATCTCCGACCCCGACGCGGACTGGTTGGGCCGCAAGCTCATCGAGCTCGACACCATGCTCGCCCGCGTCGCCGACGCCACCGGCGCCGAGTTCGTCGACACCTACCGCACCAGCGCCGGCCACGACGGCTGTCAACCGCCCGGCACCCGGTGGGTCGAGGGTCTCGTCCCTTGGTCGACCACCCCGCCCGGCCCCGCGGTTCCGTTCCACCCCAACCAACTCGGCGCCGACCACCAAGCCCGCAGCGTGCTGGCCGCCCTCGGAAGGTGACCTGACCCGCTCAGCGCAGGGCGTCGTCGTCGCGCCGGCCGGGTCGTGCTCGTGTGCTCACGATTTCGTAAGCACACGGCCGTCGGCGAAACCCCGCGCCAATTCGCCACGCCCGCAGCAAGTTTCGGCAGCCCCGCCGCGTCGTCGGCGCGAAACGTTTCAGTCCTCGTGCAGTTTCCGGCGGATATCGGCCACCAGCGTCTCGACGGTGTCGATGGTGTCGACCAGAATCCGCGGTTCGGTGAAGGGCTCCCACGGCCGCGCCCGCACCTGGGCCCACGTCGGGTTTCCCTGCCCCGGCCAATCGGGTGTGCGAGCCTGCACCCGCTCGCGATGCCGGACCGGATCCGAGCAGACCACCTCTACCCAGCGCAGCGGTACGCCCGTCCGGTGAGCCAGATCGGTCCAGGTCTTCCGCGCTATCTCCAGGTTGTTGCAGGCGTCGACGACCACCGCGCGGCCGCCGCGCAGTTGATCCTCGGCAACCCATGCCGCGGCGACGTAACCGACCGGATTGCCCTCGAACGGCGTCAACGTCGACACGATCGCCGCCTCGATGGTGTCGATCCGCAGAAACGTCGCGCCTATCTCGTCCGCCAGCACGCGCGCCACCGTCGTCTTGCCACTTCCCGGTAGACCGGCGAACACCACCAGCCGAGCCGCCCCATTCGCCACGCGGCCGATCCTAATACCCGGACCTACCACCCGCGCGAACCGTTAGTTTTTCGGAACGGCTAAGAACAAGCAGCTGATAGCATCGACGGGTGACTGCGCCGACGGGACGTCGGGAGCGTAAAAAGGCCGCTACCCGTCAGAAGATCGCCGACACCGCGCTGCGGATGTTTCTCGACCGCGGATATGACGAGGTCGGTATCCGCGATGTGGCGGCCGAGGCCGATGTCGCCGTCACCACGCTGTTCTCGCATTTCGCGTCGAAAGAGGCGCTGGTGTTCGAGCAGGAGGAGAACTTCGCGCAGCAACTCGCACAGGCGGTCACCGATCGGGCGCCGGGCGAGCCGCTCATTCCCGCGTTGCGCAGACAGATCCACGCCATGGTGCGCCATTGCTCGGCCGAGAGGTCCGCGCCGATCTGGGGCATGATCGACCGCACACCGGCGCTGCGACAGTACGAGGAGTCGATGCAGTCGCGATACTCGGCCTCACTGGCGGCGGCCATCGCCGCGGACCTCGACCAACCGGCCGACACGACCTCCTGCGGGGCGATCGCCCGGTTCGTGATCGACGCGTTCTCCCTCGCCAGGACAGCGGCCGATCCGCAGGCCGCGGTGGACGAGATCTTCACGATGATCGAGGCGGCCTGGAACGCCGCCGGTACCTCGCGACGCGCATAAGCGGATTCGCGCGTCCGTCCAGACAGGTGCCTTGACCGGCAAGGCGCGGCCAGGGGAGCTTGTTCCCAGAGCCGGCGCTTGGAAGGCAGCTCGCCACGACGCCCGCCGCGTGGTCAGAAATTCCCGCCGATCGACTGAGTCGATCACCCCGACCGGCCGGACCACATCCCCCGCCCGTCCGGAACTCATTGCCGCCGAAGCATTTCCGCCTCTCCCGATGGAACTGTAGTCAGTACGAACACCGCGCACCCCGAGCCGGAGCCAGGAGAGGACCCATGCCCGCGACGAACCACGCCCGCCCCACCGGTATGGACCGCCGCCGGCTACTCGCCGGAGCCCTGCCCGCTATCGCCCTCCTGGCCACGGCCTGCGGCAAGTCACGCGCCGCCGAGCCCGCACGGCCCCTCGCGCTCGTCTACAACGGCCCGCAAGGCTGCCCCGGCTGCGCACCCGCCGTGGCCGACGTACTGCGCCGCGCACCACACCCGTTCACCGTGAAATACGTCGATACCGAAAACCCGCTCACCGCTGCAGCTTTGGCCGAGGCGACGCTCTACGTCCAACCCGGCGGCGGCGCCGACCTGCACCGAACCTGGCAAGACCTGCGCGACCGCGCCGACCTGCTCCGCGACTGGGTCCGCGGCGGCGGCAACTACCTCGGCCTGTGCTTCGGCGGCTACCTCGCCGGCCGCGACCCCGGCTTCGACCTGCTCCCCGGCGACACCGACGGCTGGATCGGCACCCCCGGCGCCACCGTCCCCGACGACCGCGACACCGTCATCCGCGTCGACTGGCGAGGCAAGCCCCGCCACATGTACTTCCAAGACGGCCCCGCCTTCCTGCTCGACGACGGCGCCGACGCCACCGTACTGGCCCGATACACCAACGGACTACCCGCCGCCGTCGTCGCCCCCTACGGCAAAGGCCGCGTCGGCGTCAGCGGCCCCCACCCCGAAGCCGACGAATCCTGGTACGCCGACAAAGGACTCACCAACCCCGACGGCGTCCACCTCGACCTCGCCTACGACCTGATCGAGGCAACCACAGCACGGTAGGGCTAGCGCTGCACACCCACCAGCCGCGCCACCCACGCATCCCGCGTCCGCCGCGCCTGCACCGACACCGCCGCCCGCGGAACATACGCGCAGAACCCGTGAAACCCGCCCTGCCAGACATGCAGCTCGGCCACACCTCCGCACGCCCAGATCCCGCTCGCGTAAGCCACGGCTTCGTCCCGCAGCAACTCCGCGGACCCCACGTCGATATAGGCGGGCGGCAACCCATCGAGATTCTCCGCCCGCGCGGGCGCCGCATAAAACGAAACGTCGTCGGTGCCGAAACGCTCTGCGAGCAACGCGCCCCACGCCGTCGAGTGACTCCCGCGATCCCACAGCCCGAGCCCGTCCACGAACTGATGCGACGACACCGTCCGGCCGCGATCATCGAGCATGGGACACATCAGGATCTGGCCCGCCAACCCCGGCGCGCCTCGGTCGCGGGCCAGCAGAGCCAGCCCGGCGGCCAGCCCACCGCCCGCGCTGGCCCCGGCCACGATCAGCCGCCCGGGATCGATGCCCAACGCGTCGGCGTTCGCGGCGGTCCACACGAGTCCGGCGTAGCAGTCCTCGACGGGCACCGGATCCGGGAACTCCGGCGCGAGCCGGTACTCGACCGACACGCACACCGCGTCGTGCCACTGCACCCAGTCCAGCACCTCCGACAAGCCGAAAAACCGGTCGCCCAGCATCATTCCGCCGCCATGAGTATGGAAGAAACCCGGTCCGGGCACCGCGTGATCGGTCCGCGCGAAGACCGAGACGACGATCTCCGCGCCACCGAACCCCGCGATCACGTGCTCGACATGCCCGATCGGGCGGCCGGCCAGCAACTGCGCCGCACTCGGCGCCATCGCCCGCAGTCTCTCCCGCAGCACCGGAATGTCCGCAAGCCGCACGGTAGCCGGAATCTCCTGGTGCAGAACGGGCAGCATCACCGCCAATTCGGGGTCGAACGGGGGACGCGGGCGCGCGATGTTCGGATGCGACGGCTGCGTCGCAGGGGGCGAAATGGGCAGCGGGACAACATATTCCGAGCCGCCGTCCATTCAGTGACCCACCAACCGCAGATCGACCAGGTCGGCGAGCACCGAACGGTGGTAAGCGGGACTGCCCAGCCCGAGCTGATCGGCCTTGGCTCGCTTCAGGTACAGATGCGCCGGATACTCCCACGTCATTCCGATACCGCCGTGGAGTTGAATCGCCTCCTCGGCCGCCTTGACCGCGACCTCGGCGCAGAAGGCCGCCGCCACCGCGGTTCCCACCTCGGCGTCGGCATCGGAGGCGGCTATCGCGCCCGCCGCATAGCGCGCGGCGGCCGTGGCGCTCTCGACGTCGACGAACAGGTCGGCGAGACGATGCTTGAGCGCTTGGAAACCACCGACGACGCGCCCGAATTGCCGACGCGTCTGCAGATACGACACCGTCGTCTCCAGACACCACGCCGCCACCCCGGCCTGCTCGGCGGCCAGCAATGCCACCCCCGCCGCGAACCCCGCCCGCAACGCCGAATCGCCTGCCTCGGCCGCGACGACGAGCTCGCCGGGCACCGAATCCAGCACGACATCGGCCAGCTGACGGGTCATGTCGAGCGAGATCACCGGCGTCACCGTGGCCGCGGCCGCGGGAACCGCGTAAACCTCTGTGCCGCTTCCGGATTCAACAACCGCGAGGAGCACATCGGCCTCGTGTATCCCCGCGACGCTGCGCACCCGGCCCGACAACCGCCCCCGCGCATCCCGCACGAAACGCGGAACCGCCGCGGCACACGCCGCCGTGAACGGCGCGAGCAGCCCCACCGTCACCGCCGCCTCCGCCACCTGGCCGACCAGCTCGGCGTCGCCCGCGAGCAGCACGGTCGCACCGATCACACTGCTGGTCAGGAACGGAACCGGCGCGACATATCGGCCGAGCTCCTCGAGCACGACCGCGGCGTCGCGCACCGAACCGCCCGCGCCGCCGCGCTCCTCGGGGATCAGCAGACCCGCCAGCCCCAGATCGCGGGCGAGCGATGTCCACAGCGCCGACGTCAGCCCGCGATCGCCCTCGTAGGCCCGCGCCACCGCGCCGGGGTCGCATTTCGCCGCGAGCAGTCCGCGCACGGTGGCGCGCAGCGAGGTCTCGGTGTCGGTGTCGAGCAGCAGGATGTCACTCATCGGCTCAGGTCCTTCCAGGCGATGTCCTTGTCCGCGCGTGGCTCGACCGGCAGGCCGAGCACGCGTTCGGCGACGATATTGCGCAGAATCTCGGAGGTGCCGCCCTCGATCGAGTTGCCCTTGGCGCGCAGGAACCGGTAACCGGCGCTGCGCGTGGTGAAGTCGAGCCGGTCCAGCTGGGTCATGGTCCAGTCGTCGTAGCGCAGACCGTCCTCGCCGAGCAGCTCGAGCTCCAGGCCCGTCAGCTGTTGATTGCCGCGCGCGTAGGACAGTTTGAGCGCGGAACTCTCCGGCCCCGGCTGCCCGCCGGCCACCCGTTGACGCAATTTCATCGCCGCCAAACGCCCCGCCTCGGCCTCGACCCACAGCCGCAGCAGACGGTCGTGCAGTTCGGGGGTGTGCTTGGCGGGGTTCTCGCGCCACGTGCGCGCGACGGCCCCGAGGATCCCGCTGTCGCGGGGAACGGCTCGACCGCCGATCGACACGCGCTCGTTGTTGAGCGTCGTCGTGGCGACCCGCCAGCCTTGCCCCTCGTCGCCGAGCCGTTGCGCGTCCGGGATGCGCACGTCGGTGAGGAACACCTCGTTGAACTCCGCCTGACCGGTGATCTGACGCAGCGGCCGCACCTCCACACCGGGCGCCGACATATCGCAGATGAAATAGGTCAGCCCCGCGTGCTTGGGCCGGCTCGGATCGGTGCGCGCCACAAGGATCGCGAGCTGGGCCAGGTGCGCGACCGATGTCCACACCTTCTGGCCGTTGACGATCCCAGTCCTCGCCATCGCGAACGGCTTTGGTCGCGACCGAGGCCAGATCCGATCCCGCGCCCGGCTCGCTGAACAGCTGGCACCAGATCTGTTCACCGGTCCACAGCGGTCGCAGATAACGCCGTTGCTGCTCGGCGGTGCCGTAGGCCAGGATCGTCGGAGCCGCCATGCCGAGCCCGATATCGTTGAGCTCCGCGCGATGACCGGGCGCGCCCGCCTGGTCGAACAGCGCGTCGACGAACAGCTGCAGCTCCCGGTCGACCCCGAGCCCGCCCGAACCCACCGGAAAGTGCACCCAGGCCAAGCCCGCGTCGAATCGGGCGCGGTGAAACGTCACCGCGTCGGTGGTGGCGGGGTCGTGCTCGGCCAGCACGGCCGCCACCAGCTCCCGCAGCTCGTCCCGGATCGTCTCGGTCATCGGTTGTTCTCCTTCACAGCGGCGATCCCGGTCGCCAGCATCGGTTCGACCGCGCCCCCGATGTTCTCGAAGCCGGGGCCCACGGTTTTGCCGCGCAGGTATCGGTAATGGATGCCCTCGAGAATCGCGGCGAGTTTGAACGCCGCCAGCCCGAGATAGAAACCGAGATCGGCCAGATCGCGGCCGCTCTTCACCGCATACCGATCCAGCAGTTCGTCCTCGGTGAGGAACCCCGGAGCCAGGGCCACGGCGCTGACTCCCGGCATCCCGTCCACACCGAGACGCTGATACAGCAGCAGCAGAGCCACATCGGTGAGCGGATCGCCCAGGGTCGCCATCTCCCAGTCGATGATCGCGGCCACCCGATCCGCGGAATCCACCAAAATGTTGTCGAGCCGGTAATCGCCGTGCACGATCCCGTCCGGGGACTGCTCGGGCCGGCGTGCGGCGAGCAGCTCGAACAGCTCGACGGCCGCGGGCAGCTCCCGGCAGTAGGAGGCGTCCAGCTGCTTCTTCCAGCGGTGCACCTGCCGCTCGAGAAAACCTCGCGGGTGCCCGAAGTCGGCGAGACCCACCGTCGCCGGATCTACGCAGTGCAGCGCCGCCAACGCGTCGACCATGCCGACCGAGATGGCCCGCGTCCGATCCGCGCCCAGCGCGGCGAGCTCGTCCGCACTCCGAAAAGGCGTTCCCGCAACGTATTCCATCACATAGAACGGTGCGCCCAGGACCTCGCTGTCGGTGCACACCGCGTAGGTGGCCGGCACCGGAACCTCGGTCACGGCCAGCGCGCTCATCACCCGGAACTCCCGGCCCATATCGTGGGCCGTCGCGAGCACGTGACCCAGCGGCGGCCGCCGCACGATCCACTCGGAGGTTCCGTCGCTCACCGCGTAGGTCAGATTGGATCGCCCGCCCGCGATCACCCGACCGCGCAACGGTCCACCGCACAGACCCGGCAGGGTCGTCGACAGCCACGCCGCGAGCCGATCCAGTGGCAGCCCAGGCAGATCCGTATCCGCTCGCTCGCTCATCGAGACACCGCCGCGGGGATCCACCGGACGAGCCGGTCCATCGATTCGACGTTCGCCGGTCGAGTCCGGACGTGTGAAACCTTCATCGGTTGCCGCGCTCCGTTCTAGTTCCTCGGCCCGCCGGCCACGTACATGACCTGCCCGGACACGAATCCGGCGCCCTCGCTCACCAGAAACGACACCGTGTGCGCGATATCGTCCGGCGTCCCGGTGCGGCCCACCGGAATCTGTTCGGCGGCAGCCTTTCTCAGCTCCTCGAACGAGGCGCCCATCCGCTCGGCCGTGGCCCTGGTCATCTCCGTCTCGACGAACCCGGGCGCGACGGCATTGGCGGTGACCCCGAACCTGCCCAACTCCAGCGCCAGGGTCTTGGTGAACCCCTGGATCCCCGCCTTCGCCGCGGCATAGTTGGCTTGGCCCTTGTTGCCGAGCGCCGAGGTGCTCGACAGGCTGACGATGCGCCCCCACCCCTGAGACACCATGTGCCCCTGCACCGCCCGCGTGCACAGGAACGCGCCGCGCAGGTGCACGCCCAGCACGGCGTCCCAGTCCTCGACGGTCATCTTGAACAGCAGATTGTCGCGAATGATGCCCGCGTTGTTGACAAGCACTGTGGGAGCGCCGAGTTCGGCGACCACACGCTCCACCGCCGCGGTCACCGCGGACTCGTCGGACACGTCCGCGCCCACCGCCAGCCCGCGCCCACCGGCGGCCTCGATCTCCTCACACACCCGCTTGCACGCGGCCTCGTCCAGATCGACTACCGCCACGGCCATTCCGTCGGCGGCGAGCCTGCGCGCGGTCGCCGCGCCGATACCGCGGGCCGCGCCGGTGACGATCGCGATCCGCTGTGTCTGTTCGCTCATGGATTTCCTCCTGAATAGGGAATGCGAACCGGTCCGCCCATGCGAGCCGGTGACCGCGATTCGGATGCCGGTCATGACGGGAGAGCCGGACGTCGCGTCTCGCGCCGACCCGGCAGCACACTGGGACTCGTGTCATGCATCGCGTGTAAATGCTTCTGGCACAACAAAACTCGATTCGACATCGATCTCGGGTTCGTCTTCGCCCGGCGATGCCTGCAATTCACCGCCGAACAGGTACGACGGAGAAGCGTTGTGGTGGACCGATCAATCGGTCTTCAACTGCAACGCGTTGACCCACAGCTGCGTCACGGTGGTGACGAGCTTCTCGAACGCGATGCGCTGATGCTGCACGAAGACCAGATTGGCCATCCGGCCCACCATCATGCCCAGCGCCTGGGCCGTGATCATGGGATCGAGCTCCGCACTGGCCAGGCCCGACTCCTGCAGCTGCCGAATCATTTTCGCGTTGCGCTGGGCGAAGGCCTTCCCGCGTTCCAGGCGCAGCCGGCGAAACTCCTCGTTGATCAGGTACACCTCTTCGAACACCGCCATCAACCGCGCGTTGCGCTTGTAGGAGAGCAGGTATTCGCGATTGGCCGCCTCGATCAACTCCCGCGGATCGGTGACCCCCGTGCGCTCGCGCACGTGCGGATGCACCATCTCGTCCTGCACCTGTTCCACGACCGCGGCGAAGATCTCCTCCTTGCCGTCGAAGTAGGTGTAGAACGAGCCCGCCGCGGCGCCGGCCGCCTTGGCGATGTCGGAGATCTTGGCCTCGAGGTATCCGTCGCGCTCGAAGATCTCGCGGGCCGCGGTGATCAACGCCGACCGGGTGCGCACGCCGCGCTTGGTACTCGGGGCGACGCGGCGAGGCGCGGTATCGCGCGCAACGGATTCGGAAACCAACGCTGATCACTCACTGTAGGTCGACGGGGCAGGTACCTGAGGCCACGGTATCACCGCGACCGGCTCGGCCCGCTGAGCGGGAAATACCCGATAACCTGCGCCGACAGTAAGGCCCGCACGGGTCTCGCGGCGCGCGGGGGTGAACGGCATCGCATACCTGCTCCCTCAGCTCCCGCAGTTGCCCTGTGTCGGCTGACCGGCCAGCCGGTGCCCGAGCCAGTCCAGCGCCGCGTTGCCGCCCACCGCCGCGGCGAGGATGTGGTTGGCTCCCGGAATGGCGTGCCACTCCACCGAGACGCCCGATCCGCACCAGTCGGCCCGCAGTTGCTTACCGAGTTCGAACGACACGATCTCGTCGTTGGTCGCGTGGAACAGATACACGGGGAACTGCGGCGCGCGGGTGCCCAAGCGGTCCTCCGCCAAACGCCGCTGCCACTCCGGAGAGGCGAGCGGATCTCGTATCACCAACTGGCTCAACGACTTACCTTGACCGGCGAGCACATTGTCCACCACGCACCCGGACCGGATGCGCTGCGCGAAGCCGCGCCCCTGCTCGGTCAGATAGGAGTCGAGATCCAGCTCCGGGTAGGCCGCGTCGTGACCGATCGCGATCATGAAGTACGCGGCGAGGTTGGCCTGATTGCCGTTGCTCTGCTGTGCGTCACGCAGAATATCGGCCGGAACGCCGCCGGTCGCAACGGCCTTCACCTGGAGCTCGGGCGCGTAATCATGGGACAGCTCGGCCGCCCACGAACTCGCCTGGCCGCCTTGGGAGTACCCGACGATGCCGACCGGCGACGCGGGCCCGACCCCGCGCGCGTTCGCCTCGGGCAGTCGTTGCGCGGCCCGCGCGGCGTCGAGTACCGCGGTGCCCTCGGCGCGGCCGACCAGATAGACGTGGTCGCCCGGAGTGCCCAATCCGGGGTAGTCGGTCACGGCGACCGCCCACCCCTTCTCCAGGATCGGGCCGATGTCACGCGGTCCGCCCGTGGCCGAGGGCGCGCACTGATCGCCCATGCCGACGGTCCCCACGGCGTAGGTCACCAGCGGGCGCGTCGCCGATCGGCCGTCCCTCGGCACGAAGATCTCACCGGAGACCACGTTCGGGTTGCCCAGCGCATCGGTCGAGCGGTAGCGGATCTTCCACGCGTCGACCGGGGCGGCGACTCCGGGGAAAAGGTCGAAAGTCGTTGGGACGGCGCTGATCACATCGCCGGGGCGGCCGGGGGGATCGTCGGCGTGGGACACGGCCGGGATGGACAGTGCGCCGGCTGCCAGCACGCCGGCCACGGCGGACATGGCCAGCCGGTGCCCGAACGACTTCGGTGACCGGCGGAGGATGCACATCATTGTTCTCCTCGAATATCGAAACGGCGCGCGGCGGGCGCACGACCTGCGGAGGCGTTCGAACCCGGCGCCTGCCGGGTGAACCATGCACCCCATGAAACACTCTGCTGAGTTGTTTCACAATCATTGATTTCTTCGAGTTTCTGCAACATAATGCCGCGCCTTGTCTCGGTCGGCGATGCCGCGTGAGCTCTTGACGGGCACCCCGTGACGGGCCTATACATGAATCCGATGTCAAGTTCGGCAGCCGGACACGGCGCCGGTCTCCCGATCGGCCGTGATGCGCCGGACACCACAGGCGCAGTCTCCCTTCATGATTGGACGAACAACGCTTTGAACGTCAAACAACGCGTACTCGCGGCGACGGCCACGGCCGCCGCCCTCAGTACGCTCACCGCCACCGCCTCCGCACAGCCGACCGGCATCGAGCACCACCCGGACGTGCGCTATCTCGCCCAGCTCGACGGCGACACCGCGGTGATCACCGTGGGGCAGCCGGGCACACTGCACGCCGAGGACGGGCAGCTCCAGATCCGAACGCCCACAGGGCAAGTGCTGGCCGGCATCCCCCTCGAACTACGCGTCGACGATGTCGCCTTCCCCATCGACGCCACCGTCTACGGCAACACCGCGCGACTCACCCCCGACCTGAATCCCGCACGCGCACAATACAAACCGATCGCCGCGCCACCCTCCGCCGAACGCGCCCAAGACGCCGTCGACCGGGTGAGCTCCACCATCGCCAAAGGCGTCGGCGTCGGCAGCCTCCTCGGCGCCGCGGGCGCGGGCATCCTCGGCTGCCTCCTCGGCGGCACCGCCGCAGCCGTCGCCACCGCGCCCCTGGCCCTGCTGCTCGGCGCGGGCCCCGCCCTCGGCTGTCTCATCGGCGCGGCCACCCTCGCCCCCGGCGGAGCCCTCACCGGCGCCCTCAACGCCGCCGCCCCCGTCGCGATCCCCGCCTTCATCGAATACTTCACCACCCTCAACACCTGACACCCACGGCATGGTCAGCGGATCGGTGGTCGCGGATCGGCGAACGGCGCGCGGCACAGGGCCGCGCACGCCCACCGCCTACGGTTACCACCATGGCGATTGGTACCGAGGACGTCTACTCGCACGCTGCGCGCGTCATCGCTCAGGGGCGACGGCTCGAGCTCAACAGTCTGTGTGCGGAGCTGCACGTCTCGCGGGCGACCCTGTTCCGCAAAGCCGGTGGGCGCGAGCAGATCATGGGCGAGGCGGTGTGGTGGCTGGCGCGGCAGAGCCTGGCGCGCGCGAGCAGGCGCTGGCAGCGCGCCTACGGCACGGCGTTGCGCGACGGCACCGGCACCCTGCGCTGCGTCCGCATCGTGACCGACCACGGCGTGACGGCCGCGGCGGACGCCGGGATGCGCCGACTGCTCGACGAGGAACCCAAGCTGGCGATCCGCGTGCTGACCGACCCGTTCGGCCCGGTCCAGCCGCGCATGATCGCCGCGGTGCGGCAACTCATCGACGCCGATGTGACCGAGGGGTCGCTGCGCCCGCTGGTCGAGCTCGACAACCTCTCCTACGCCGTGGTGCGACTCGGCGAGTCCTTTCTCTACGCCGACCTGCTCGCCGACCGCCGCCCCGACATCGCCAGCGCCAACACCCTCGTCGCCGCGCTGATCGAGGGTGTGCTGCAACACAACTGAGACCGCCGAGGTCGCCACACCTTTGCCAACAGAACCTTTCCGATGGGAGTCGACAGTGGAGTTCTTCCTCATGTCCGAGCGCGCCGAGCGCTACCGCACCGACCTGCTCGCCTTCATGGACGAGCACGTGTACCCCGCCGAGCCGGTCTACCAGCAGCAGATGCGCGACTCCGGCGACCCGCATTTCCACCCCCCGATCATGGAGGAGCTCAAGGCCGAGGCGCGCCGGCGCGGTCTGTGGAACCTCTTCCACCCGCACCCGGAATGGGGCCCCGGCCTGACCAACCTCGAGTACGCGCCGCTGGCCGAGATCATGGGCCGCAGCCCCCATCTGGCCCCGGAGGCCTGCAACTGCGCCGCCCCCGACACCGGCAACATGGAGGTGCTTACCCTCTTCGGTAGCGACGCGCACAAGAAGCAGTACCTCGAGCCGCTGCTCGACGGCACCATCCGCTCGGCGTTCGCGATGACCGAGCCCGCGGTGGCCAGTTCGGACGCGACGAACATCGAACTCAGCATGGTCCGCGACGGCGACGAGTACGTGCTCAACGGCCGAAAGTGGCTGGCCTCCAACGCGATGCACAAGAACTGCAAGGTCTTGATCGTCATGGGCAAGACCGACCCCGACGCGCCCGCGCATCGGCAGCAGTCGATGATGGTCGTGCCCATCGACGCCCCCGGCGTCACCGTCCTGCGCAACCTGACCGTCTTCGGCTACGCCGACCGAGAAGGCCACGCCGAGATCGACTTCCACGATGTGCGCGTGCCCGCCGCCGACGTCCTGCTCGGCGAGGGCGAGGGCTTCGCCATCAGCCAGGCGCGGCTGGGACCCGGCCGCATCCATCACTGCATGCGCGCCATCGGCGTGGCCGAGCGCGCGCTCGAGCTGATGTGCCGGCGCGCCGAGTCCCGCGTCACGTTCGGGCAGCCGCTCAGCGAACGCGCCAATATCCAGGACTGGATCGCCGAGGCGCGCATCGAGATCGAGATGACGCGGCTGCTCACCCTCAAGGCGGCCTGGCTGATGGACACCGTGGGCAACAAGGCGGCCCGCACGGAGATCGCCGCGATCAAGGTCGCCGCGCCCACCATGGCCTTGACCATCCTCGACCGGGCCATCCAGGTGCACGGCGGCGGGGGCGTGACCGACGACTTCCCGCTGGCCAACGCGTGGGCCCAGGTGCGCACCCTGCGCCTGGCCGACGGACCCGACGAGGTGCACAAACGCGCCATCGCCAAGCAGGAACTGCGCAAGTACCGCGACGAGGTCCGCACGCCCGCCCCCGCCTCCGCGAACCGCCCCTGACGTTCCTGGGCGCCGCCCGCCAGACATCGCTTTCTCGAGTCGGTATCGACATGCCGTTGGCGATATCGACTGAGCACGCGATGGCCACGCGACATCGTCCGGCCGATCCGTTCGGCCGTACGCGGGCTCACCGCCGCGCGACCGCCGTCGATTCCGCCGCCTGACGCCGACTCACTTCGGCCCCTTCGCGTACGAGCCTGCCGCGAATCACCCTCGGGCGCAGTAATTCTCGTGCCTTCCGCGCCCTTCAACTCGCCCTCTTGACGCAGCTCGAGCCCCTGTGCCTATATATGAAATCGACATCGGATTCGACGTCCGATCCGCCGCCTTCGCCTCGCGAACCGCAGGCCCCCTCTTCTCTGAACCAAAGGAAATCCCGTGCGAGTCAACGGTAAATGCGCCATAGTGACCGGCGGCGGACGCGGCATCGGCGCCGCGATAGCCCGCCGGCTCGTCGAGGCGGGCGCGCGAGTCGTCATCGCCGACCGCGACGCGGCCGCCGCCGAGCAGACCGCGGCGGCGATCCTGTCCGCCCACCCCCGCACGGCCGTTCCCGTGCCGGGCGACATCACCGACGAGACCCACCTGCGCGAGCTGATCGCCACGGCCCGCGACACCTTCGGCGCGGTCGATCTGTACTTCGCCAACGCCGGCGTGCCCGGCTCCCCCGGCCTCGGCGCTGATGCCGACTGGCACAACGCCTTTCAGGTACATGTCCAGGCGCACGTCCGCGCCGCGCGGCTGCTGGTGGACGACTGGGTCCGGCGCGGTGCGGGCTACTTCGTCGCCACGGCCTCGGCGGCGGGCCTGCTGACCCAGATCGGCTCGGCGAACTACTCGGTCACCAAGCACGCCACGGTGGCCTTCGCCGAGTGGCTCGCTATCACTTACGGCGACAGGGGAATTCGCGTGAGCTGCCTGTGCCCGATGGGGGTCGACACCGCGATGCTGAAGGCGGGCACGACCACCGAGGACCGCTGGGCCACCGCGGCCACGCGCGCGGTCACCGAGGCCGGCGCCGTCCTGCGCCCCGAACAGGTCGCCGAGGACGTGCTCGCGGCCATCGACGAGGAACGATTCCTGATCCTGCCCCATCGCGACGTCGCCGAGATGCACCGGCGCAAGGCGAGCGACTACGACCGCTGGCTGCACGGAATGCGGCGCTACCAGGCCACGCTGCTCGGCCACGCCGAGCCGACGACCGGCAATCACTGACCGACACAAGCACTTTCGAGCAAGGAACACCATGAACACAACCCGGTACCCAGCGGGACGCCCGCGATGACCGATCAGAACCTGACCGGCCGCGTCGCCCTCGTCACCGGCGCCTCCCGCGGCATCGGCCTGGCCACCGCGCGTCACCTGGCCGCGGCCGGCGCCCGCGTGGTACTCACCTCCCGTTCCCAGGAGTCCGCCGAAGCCGCCGCCGCGACGATCGGCGACCGCGCCCGCGGCTTCGGCGCGCACGCCACCGACGAAGACCAGGCCCAGCGCTGCGTGGACTTCACGATCAGCACGTTCGGCAGCCTCGACATCCTGGTCAACAACGCGGGCACCAACCCAGCGTTCGGCAGGCTCATCGATCAAGACCACCGCAGGTTCACCAAGACCGTCGAGGTGAACCTCTGGGCCCCGATCCTGTGGACCGCGCTCGCCGCCCGCGCCTGGATGTCCGAGCACGGCGGCGCCGTCGTCAACACCGCCTCGATCGGCGCGACGGTGCACGAACCAGGACTCGGCGTCTACAACGCGTCCAAGGCCGCCCTGATCTACACCACCGAGCAGCTCGCCCTGGAACTCGCGCCGAACATCCGCGTCAATGCCGTTGCGCCCGGGGTCATTCGGACCGAGCTCGCCCGAGCCCTGTGGGAGCAGCGCGAACCCGCCCTCGCCGCGGCCACCGCCCTGGCCCGGATCGGCGAGCCCGACGACGTCGCGGCGGCCATCGCGTACCTGGTCTCCGACGCGGCCTGCTGGACCACCGGCACCACCCTGGTCATCGACGGCGGCCAACGCCTCGGCACGGCAACAGGTTTCGGAGACACGGGCCGGCCCGTCGCGGGGCGCCCCGCATGAGCCGCACCGCGATACTCGTCGATTTCGGCGGCGTGCTCACCACCGACGTCTTCGCGGCCTTCCGCCGCTTCGGCGCCCAGATCGGGCCCGACCCCGACCTGCCGATCTCGGTCATCGTCACCGATCCCGTCGTCGGTCCCGCGTTCGCCGATCTCGAGTCCGGGCACCTCGACGACGAGGAGTTCGAGATCCTGTTCGCGCGCAAGCTGACCGAGCGCGGAGCCACCGTCGAGCCCGCCGGTCTGCTGGGGCGCATCAAGTCCGGCATCGCGCTGGATCCGGACATGATCGCCCTGATCGAGGGGGTTAGAGCGGCCGGGCACCCGGTGGCGCTCGTGTCGAACTCGATGGGACGCGACAGCTACGCGGGGGTCGATCTCGCCGCCCTGGTCGACGTCGCCATCGTCTCGGCCGAGGTCGGCCTGCGCAAACCCGCACGCGAGATCTACCGGCTCGCCTGCCGCGAACTCGGCGTCGAGCCCGGCGAGGCGGTGATGCTCGACGACCTGCGGCACAACATCGACGGCGCCCGGCGCTGCGGCATCGAGGGCATCGTGCACTCGAGCGCGGCGAGCACCGCCGAAGAGCTCGCCGTCCGATTCGGCGTGTTCCCCGTCCTGCCCCCGACCACCACCGCGCCCGAAAACCGGCTGCGTCGCGGAACTCGACAGTGGCTGCGCTAGCCACGTCCCACGAATTCGCCTCCGCCACAGGCGATCACCAGTGGATCCACACCGACGCCGAACGCGCCGCGGCCGGCCCGTTCGGCTCCACCATCGCGCACGGCTACCTCACCCTGTCGCTGATCCCCGCCTTCGCCGACCAGCTCTTCGCCGTCGAGGGCGCCCGCATGGGCGTCAACTACGGCACCGAGAAGGTCCGCTTCCCCGCCCCGGTGCCCGTCGGGTCCCGGGTGCGCGACAGCGCCGAACTCCGCACCGTCGCCCCTACCGCCGACGGCGTCCGCCTGACGATGCGCCACACGATCGAGATCGACGGGTCGGCCAAGCCGGCCTGCGTCGCCGACACCGTCGCGCTGGTCGTGTTCTGAACACGCCGCGCACACAGCAAGGAACACCCTATGGCACAACACTTCTCGCCGCCCCACGCGCTCACCCGGCTGTGGCGCAGGCAGCTCACCCACTATCCGCCGCCCCGGCAACGGTTCGGCTATCTGATGATCACCATCGTCTCCACGGTGGTGCTCTACTACGAGCTCTACGTCCAGGGCGCGGTCGCGACCACGATCATCGCCGAGTTCGAGGTGAGCTTCACCCAGTTCGTCATGATCGCGGTCGTGGGCAACCTGCTCGGCGCCTTCGCGGCGCTGGCGGCGGGACTGGCCGACCGCTGGGGCCGGGCCAATCTGATCACCGGCGGACTGTTCGTCACCGGCTCGCTGGTGCTGTTCGGACTGCCCGCCGCGCGCGGTTTCGGCGTCTACGCGGCGCTGTTCGTCGTGCTCTGCGTCGTCGAGGGCATGATCCTCGTGGCGACGCCCGCGCTCATCCGCGACTTCTCGCCCCAGCTCGGGCGCGCCTCGGCCATGGGGTTCTGGACCTTCGGGCCGGTGCTGGGCAGCCTGCTGGTGACCAACGTCGCCACCAACACCCTGCACACACACCCTGATTGGCAATTCCAGTTCCGGGTCTGCGGGACCGTCGGCCTGATCGTGGCGGTCGTGGCCGCGCTCGGACTGCGCGAACTCGCCCCGCAACTACGCGACCAGCTCATGGTCAGCCTGCGCGATCGCGCGCTGATCGAGGCGCGGGCCGCGGGCCGCGCGCCCGCGCGCGACGGACACTGGCGCCAGATGCTCACCGCCGACGTGCTCGGTTCGGCCGTCGCGATCAGCCTGTATCTGATCTTCTACTACGTCGCGGTCGGATTCTTCGTCGTCTACTTCGCCACCGTGTTCGGCTACTCCGAGGCCCGCGCCAACGCGCTGGCCAACTGGTACTGGATCAGCACCGCGGTCGCGCTCGTCGCCACCGGCTTCCTGTCCGACCGGCTGCGGGTTCGCAAACCGTTCATGATCGTCGGCGCGCTCGCGAGCGCCCTCGGCATCGCGCTGTTCGCGATGCAGGCGACCCAAACCCACACCGGCTACTACCGATTCGCCGCGGTGCTCGTGCTGATCGGCGTCGGCAGCGGACTGTCCTACTGCGCCTGGATGGCCGGGTTCACCGAGACGGTGGAGCGGCACGATCCGGCGGGCACCGCGACCGGCCTGGCCGTGTGGGGATGGATCAACCGCATCGTCGTCACCATCGCCCTGACCGCGCTGACCCTGGTACTGCCCGCGACCTCCACCCTGGCCGACAAGGGCCACCACCTCGCCGAACTCACCAGCCGATACCAGTCGCAGCTGAGCACGCTCGCGGCCCTGACCCCGGACACCGAGGCCCGCCTCCTCGCCGCACCGCAGGACCCCGCCGTCGTCGACGCCGCGGTCCGCGAACTGCTCGCCCGCGGGCTGGCCGCGGACAGCACGCAGGCCAACGCCCGGCTCCGCCGACTCACCGAAGACCCTGTCCCGCAAGCGGATCGGCTCTTCATCGAGACCAACGGCCCGGCGGTGGCCCAGGCGACCAAGGACAACCCCGGGCAGTGGCAACGCTGGTGGTGGGTGTGCATGATCGCCCAACTCGCCTTCGTGCCACTGGTATTCGTCATGGCCGGACGGTGGAGCCCGAAACGCGCCCGCGAAGACGCCCTGCGCCACCGCGCCCGCGTCGACCGCGAGCTGGCCGCCCTGCATCTCGAGTCGCCCGATCTCCGCGCGACCGCCGAAACCCAAGGGAGACAACACCGATGAAGGCCTGGCAGATCACCGAGACCGGCGAGCCCGGCACCGCACTGCACTGGACCGAGCTCGACAATCCGGCCCCCGGCCACGGGCAGATGCTCGTGCGCGTCGCCGCGGCCGCCGCCAACTTCCCCGACGTGCTGCTGTGTCGCGGCGAGTATCAGGTCAAGCCGGCGCTGCCGTTCACCCCGGGGCTCGAATTGTGCGGGAAGATAGTCGCTCTCGGCGCGGGCTGCGAACGATTCCGGGTCGGGGACCGCGTGGTCGGCACCCCGGTCATGCCGCACGGCGCCTTCGCCGAGCTGTCGGTGCTCGATGCCGACGGCGCCTGCCCCGCACCGCCCGACCTGTCCGACGCCGAGGCCGCCGCCTTGACCATCGGCTACCAGACCGCATGGTTCGCCCTGCATCGGCGCACCCGGCTGGCCGCGCACGAAACCCTGCTCGTGCACGCCGCGGCCGGGGGCGTGGGCAGCGCGGCCGTGCAACTCGGCAAAGCCGCCGGGGCGCGCGTGATCGGCGTCGTCGGCGGACCCGGCAAGGCCGACTACTGCCGCCGGCTCGGCGCGGACCTCGTCCTGGACCGCCACAGCGACGATCTCGTCGCCGCGATCAAGAACTACACCGACGGCCGCGGCGCCGACGTGGTCTTCGACCCGGTCGGCGGCGAGGCCTACACCACCTCGGCCAAATGCGTTGCCTTCGAAGGCCGCATCGTCGTCGTCGGCTTCGCCAGCGGCGCCATCCCCGCACCGGCGCTCAATCACGCACTGATCAAGAACTATTCGATCATCGGCCTGCACTGGGGCCTCTACAAGGGCCGCGACCCCCGGCTCGTCCAGGACTGCCACCACGAGCTCACCCGCCTGGCCGCGACAGGCGCCGTCAAACCACTGATCAGCGAACGACTTTCGCTCTCCCACGTCCCCGACGCCCTGGCCCGGCTCGGGGCCGGCAGCACCGTCGGCCGCATCGTCTTCCACCCGTGACCGGCGATTCGACCGCAGAAAGCAGCACATCGATGAGACAAGCAGCCATCGTCTCCACCGCGCGCACGCCGATCGGGCGCGCCTACCGGGGCGCCTACAACGACACCCAGGCCCAGCACCTCGCCGCACACGCCATCGAGCACGCCATCCGGCGCGCCGGACTCGACGGCGGCGAAGTCGAGGACATCGTGCTCGGCTGCGCGCTGCAGCAGGGCTCCTCCGGACCCAACGTCGCCCGCCAAGCCGCCCTGCGCGCCGGGCTGCCCGACGCGGTACCGGCGATGACCATCGACCGCCAATGCTCCTCCGGCCTCATGGCCATCGCGACCGCCGCCAAACAGATCGTCGACGACGGCATGCGGATCACCGTCGGCGGCGGCGTCGAATCGGTCTCGCTCGTGCAGAACGAACACCTCAATCTCCATCGCGCCCAAGACCCTTGGCTGCTCGAGCACCGTCCCGACGTCTACCTGCCGATGCTCGACACCGCCGAGATCGTCGCCGAGCGCTACCGCATCACCCGCGACACGCAAGACGAATTCGCGGTTCTGTCCCAGCAGCGCACCGCCGCCGCCCAGGCCGCAGGCCGCTTCGACGCCGAGATCGTGCCCCTGGAGACCGTGCGCGTCATTCACGATCATGCGACGGGAACCCCTGCGCGAGAGACGATCTCGCTGACTCACGATGAGGGCAACCGGCCCGGCACGACCGCCGCCGGGCTGGCCGCGCTCTCGCCCGTGCTGCCCGACGGGAAGGTCAGCGCCCGCGCGACCGTGACCGCGGGCAACTCCTCGCAGCTCTCCGACGGAGCCTCGGCCTCGGTCCTCATGGAGACCGCGGAGGCCGAGCGGCGCGGGCTGACACCGCTCGGGTTCTACCGCGGCATGGCCGTCGCCGGCTGCGCACCCGACGAGATGGGGATCGGGCCGGTCCTCGCCGTCCCGACACTGCTCGCCCGGCACGGACTCTCCGTCGACGACATCGGATTGTGGGAACTCAACGAGGCTTTCGCCTCCCAGGCGGTGTACTGCCGCGACCGACTCGGGCTCGATCCGGAGCGAGTCAATGTCGACGGGGGCGCGATCGCGGTCGGGCATCCCTACGGCATGACCGGGGCACGGCTCGTCGGGCACGCGTTGCTCGAAGGGCGGCGGCGCGGAGTTCGGTATGTGGTCGTCACGATGTGTGTCGGCGGAGGTATGGGCGCGGCGGGGCTGTTCGAAGTGTAGTGTCACCCCGTCACGACGGTCACGCGGTAGCCGATGCGGATCTCGCGGCCGATGTGGGCCGCGCCGCTGAGGTAGAGCCAGCGGTCGGTGCCGCCGCGCGGGTCGGGCAGGTATGCGGCGTGGACGTGTTCGACCCCGAAGGGGAAGTTGCCCGAGATCGAGGTCGCGATGCCGGTCATCAGGGAGGCCTCGGCCAGCAACCGCGGCTCCGGATCGGCCGCGGGCAGCGGTGTCGCGGTGGGGACGAAGAACCCGAACTGCTCGGGCGGGGCGCCGGAACCCTGGACGAGCATGCCGGTGACGAACAGTCGCGCGATTCCGGTGTGCACCAAGCATTCCGGCGTCAGCGCCAACGGTGGAGTCGGCCGCAGCTCGAGTTGGAACGCCATGGGGCGAACTCTACGGTCACCGATCATCGATGTCCCGACGACGATCCTCGGTCCGGTACGGGGGTTTTCCCGGCGTTCACCTTGTGCGGCCGACACCATCGTGTACGTCGTTGCCGGGCACCCGATGGCATGCGACGCACCCTTGCGCGCGTGTCCGCCCGGCGATCCTCAGCGGATCCGCGCACCGCCGTCCCGATCGAAATCCCGCCGTGGCAGGCGCATTCGGAGCCCGAGATTGCGGTCGATGCAAACATGCACCCACTGCTCCTGGTGGTACCGAACTGCCCTGCCGCCCTTAGTGTTTCACCGTCTGCACGGCGCGTTCCACGTGAATCAGTAAGACCCCGTCGACTCAGTCGTCTGTGCGCAACGACTCCTGATAACGGGCCTCGATCTTCTCGCGCAGGTTCTTCTCGGTATGGCGGACGGCCGGGCCGATGAAGGCCTGGATCACGCGGTCCAGCGCGCGGCCGGCCAAGCCGCCGGGGACGCGGTAGTCGGCGGTGGCGGTGATCTCGGTGAGCCGCGCGTGCACGGCCGCGAAGTCCCAGCGGATCGCACCCTCGATGCCCCTGATCGCGCGAATCGTCACCCGCGAATCATCCACCCACTCGGTGATGTCGGAGCGCAACTGCAGGGTGGTCGGCCCCAGGTGCAGCGCGGTGTCGAAGACCGCCCCCAGCCCCGAGGTCTGCTCGCCCACCGGCGTGAAATGCCGGATCCCGAACATCCATTTCGGCACGTTCCGATAGTCCGCGACATAGGCGAACGCGAACCCCACCGGCGCCGCACACCTCGCACTGTGCTCGACATGGCCCATAGGTGCCTCCCATCGCTACCACCGACGTTAGGCCACCACAGCGCGCCCCGCTCCCGAACCCCTTTGCCCACCAACCATTTACAAGCCTACGGATCTGCCCTCACCGTGAGTCAGCTCGTACACATACGACCGATCCCCTTTCCGGCTCACCCACACCCCCTCGGGCGGAACCGCCCCCTGCCCAGCATCATCGAACGGACGAGCCGAAACCTGCCCGGACTCCAAGCACACCACCCAGCCGAAGTCCGGCAGCCGCCGGCACCAGATATCGCGATCGACCCGCTTGTACGCCGGAAACCCATGGGCGTCCCCCTCCCGAACGAACTCGTAGGTCAGCCCATCCACACATCGCACGAACCGCATACCCACCATCCTCGACCCACACCGCCACCTCGACCATGCCACGCGGGTTCGCCGGGTGACTAGGTTGGACGTCGATGAGTGAACGCGTTCATGACCCGGTGTTGTGGGCCGACGATTCGCCGGCGTGCGAGCCGATGGTCCACGGCGAGGACATCGCCCCGCACTTCCACGACTACGGCCAGCTCAGGTACGCCTCCGCCGGAGCGCTGGTCACGGTGACCCAGGCTGGCACGTGGGTCGCGCCGGCGAACCGCATCACCTGGGTGCCGCCCTTCTGCGTGCACAGCGGTCGCTCGTACGGCGCGACCGATGTCCGGCTGCTGCGGGTGCCGGCGGCCCTGGCCGAGCAACTGCCCGCGGAGCCTTCGGTGTTCGTGGCCAGCGCGCTGCTGCGCGAGGCCTACCTGGCGATGATCGGCGACGACGGCAGCGCGCGGGCTCGGCTGCTGCTCGAGGTCGTCCGCACCGAACTCGTTCACGCTCAACAGGAATCGCTGCGTCTCCCGGAGCCGCGCGACCCTCGCCTCAAGGCCGTGACCGACCTGCTGCACGCCGACCCCGCCACCCCGGCGACCCTGGCGGAGCTGGGCCGTAGAACCGGCGCGAGCGATCGAACCCTGAGCCGCCTGTTCAGCACCGAACTGTCGATGAGCTTCCACCAGTGGCGCACCCTGCTGCGCATCCAGCGCGCGGTACTCGAACTCTGCGAAGGCGCCTCGGTCACCGACACCGCGATCCGACTCGGCTGGGCCAACCCCAGCACCTTCATCGACGCTTTCACCGACCTCGTCGGCCAGACCCCCGGCCGCTATCGCTCCGCAGCGCGGGATTCGTGAGGCTGCGGTAGTCGCAGACACTCGGATGTGCTTTGGTAGAGGGTGATTCGCAGGTTCGGTGTGCAGGGGCGGCGAGCGAACCAACCGGAGAACTTCGTTACCTTACGTAACGTGGTGGGCGGCTCAGCGATACATCGCTCGAGTCCTGGCCGCCGGCCGGGGCCCACTTACGGGAGGAACGGCCCGGCGAGATCGACGGGCCGGCTGCGCTCGAAGGCGCAGTAGGAAAAGGGGTTTGGCTCGTGACGAGTAACGTGAAGTCGAAGGCTGTCCTGGTCGGTGTCGTGGGGGCGGCGCTCGTCTTGTCCGGCTGTAGCACCGACAAGGACAAGGACACGGGCGCGGTGACCCCGACGGGAGCGGTGACAGTCTCCGCGGCAGCCACCACGTCGGCCACGAATTCCGGTGGTGCCCAGCAAGAGTCGGCCCCGGGCCCCGAACAGTCCGTGCCCGCACCGCAGGCACCCGCGCCCGCACCGACCACGGCGGAGTCGCGGCCCTCGACGTCGGTGATGTGGAATCCGTGCGGAATAGCCGACGCCGACATCGCGCATCAAGGTCTGCGGCCCGAGAGCAAGCAGATCGTCGACAGCTCCGACGGCCAGCCGGGTTGCCGCTGGAACTCGGCCACCGACGCCTTCGAGGTGACCATCTTCTCCACCCACCAGAGCCTGCAGGATTTCAAGCAGACCGGCCGCTACACCGATTTCGCCCCGGTGCACGTGGCCGGGCACGACGCCACCCGATACCGTGCGGCCCAGGACACCAACAAGATCGGCTGCTATGTGAGCTTCCCGGTGGCGGGCGGGCAAACGGTGTTCGTGACAAGGAACCTCGAACCCGAAGCCCTCGAGCCCTGCGGCGTCACCCTGCGGGTAGTCGACGGGCTGACCAGCTATCTGAACTGACCCGGGCAAGAAGAGGCGCCGAGCAGCTCCGCCGGGCCGACGCGCGGTCGGCCGGACCGGACGACAGCGGCTGTATCGGCGTCCAGCCGCTCCCTGGCGGATTATCGGTAATTCCTGGCGGAAGGGCGGTGGCGCGCCCTTCCGCGAAATCCCCAGGATTGAGGCATGTCTCATCCCGTGCCCGCGCAGAGCGCCGCCGAATCCCTTTCCTCCCAACGAGTTGACCCATCCATGCGCGTCATCACCCAGCAGCACCTCGGCGGTCCCGAGATGCTCACCCTCGCGGACGCGCCGAAGCCTCGGCCCCTGCCCACCGAAGTCCTCGTCAGAGTCGAGGCGATCGGGCTCAACCCATTGGAGGCGCGCCTGCGCGACGGCGAGTTCCCGCTGCTCGGCCGGCCGCCGTTCATTCTCGGCTGGGACATCAGCGGCGTGGTCGAACAGGCGCTGACCTGGCGGTTCCGGCCCGGCGACGAGGTGTTCGGCATGCCGCTGTTCCCGCGCGCGGCCAACGCCTACGCCGAGTTCGTCGCGGCCCCGGCGTTGCATCTGGTGCGTAAGCCCGCGTCGCTGTCACACGTCGAGGCGGCGGCGTTGCCGATCGTCGGACTGACGGCGTGGCAGGGCCTGGTCGACCTCGCCGGCGTGCGCGCAGGCGATCGCGTCCTGGTCCACGGCGGTGGCGGCGGGGTCGGCCACGTCGCGATCCAGATCGCGAAAGCCTTTGGCGCACACGTGGTCACGACGGCCGGCGCGAGCAAGCGGGAGTTCGTCGCGGGGCTCGGCGCCGACGAAGTGATCGACTACGCCACGGTCGACTTCGCCGAGACGGTCCGCGACATCGACGTCGTGCTCGACACGCTCGGCGGCGACACCGCCGAACGGTCGCTGCATGTGCTGCGCCCGGGCGGGCACCTGGTGACGGCCGTCGCCGACGAGGACACCGAACTCGCCGGGAAGTTCGAGGCGGCGGGCCTGCGCTTCAGCGGCATCGGCGTCGACCCCGACCCGATCGCCCTGCGCGGCCTCGCCGAACTCGTCGAACACGGCAAACTCCGGATCCACGTGCAGCAGACGTTCCCGTTCGAACGCGTCGCCGACGCGCACAGGCTGCTCGACGGCGGCCACCTCCAGGGCAAGCTCGTCCTGACCCTGTGACGCCGGCGAATCTCCCTGCGCGAACGAGTCTGCGGCCTGTCGACTTATCGGCACGGGAATCCGGCCGGTCGGTCCCGACGGCTCTGCCTACCCCGCCCGAGAATAGGGTCGACGGGTGACTTGGACGGTGGGATTCGACCTGGATATGACGCTGATCGACTCGCGACCGGGTGTCGGCCGCGCCATCGACACCCTCGCGGCGGAGTTCGATGTGCCGGTGCGCGGCGCGGACTTCGCTGCCCGCCTCGGGCCGCCGCTGGCCACGCTGCTGGTCGAGTCGGGAGCACCGGAGGAACTGGTGCCGGCGCTGGTGGCCCGGTATCGCGAGCTGTATCCGAGTATCGTGCCGAGCGTTCCGGCGATGCCGGGCGCGGCGGCGTCGCTGGCCGCGGTCGCGGCGCGCGGCGGGCGGGTGCTCGTCGTCACCGGCAAGCACGAGCCGCTGGCGCGGTTGCACATCGACGGACTCGGTTGGCGCATAGACTATCTCGCCGGTGACCTGTGGTCGGCGGGCAAGGCCACGGTGCTGCGCGAGCAGCGGGCGAACGTCTTCGTCGGCGATCACGTGGGCGACATGCGCGGCGCGCGGGCGGCGGGTGTGCTCGCGGTCGGTGTCCCCACCGGCCCGTGCGACGCCGAGGAACTGCGCGCCGCAGGCGCGGACGTGATCCTCGACGATCTCACCGAATTCCCGCGCTGGCTGGACGAATTCGGTCCGGTCGCCGAAACGGGCTGAGCCGCAAGGACACTTGCACCACCGGTTTCGCCGTCGCTAGCCTGCACACCAGCCCCGCAGTGGTGGTGAGAGGAGAACGAATCCATGGACCGTTTCACCGACAAGGTCGCCGTGGTCACCGGCGCGGCCCAGGGCATCGGCGCGGCCACCGCGCTGCGCATGGCCATCGAGGGCGCCAAGGTCGCCGTGCTCGACCGCAACACCCCCGAGGCCACCCTCGAGCAGATCGAACGGGCGGGCGGCCTCGCGCGCGGCTACGTCTGCGACGTCACCGACCGCGCCTCGGTCCAGTCGGTGTTCGAGCAGCTCGCCGCCGAGCTCGGCGACCCGCGGATCCTGGTGAACAACGCCGGCATCACCCGCGACGACCTGTTCTTCCGCCTCTCCGAGGACGACTGGAACGCGGTGCTCTCGGTCAACCTCACCGGGGTGTACCACTGCTCGCAGGTCGCGCAGAAGTACATGGTCGCCCAGCGGTACGGAAAGATCGTCTCGCTGTCGAGCCGCTCGGCCCTCGGCAACCGCGGCCAGGCCAACTACGCCGCCGCCAAGGCCGGCATCCAGGGCCTGACCGCCACCCTCGCCATCGAGCTCGGCCAGTACAACATCAACGTCAACGCCGTCGCGCCCGGCTACATCGCCACCGCCATGACCGACGCCACCGCCGAACGCGTCGGCCTGTCGCCCGAGCAGTTGCAGCAGTCCGTCGCCGAACGCACCCCGCTCGGCCGCGTCGGCCGGCCGGAGGAGGTCGCCGCCGTCATCGCGTTCCTGGCCAGCGATGAAGCCTCCTACGTCAGCGGCCAGACCCTCTACGTCAACGGCGGCGCCCGCTGAGACTCACCACGGCACCCGGCCGTCGCGGTCGAAGTAGCCGCCGGTGGGTCCGTCGGGTCCGAGGGTGGCCAGGGTGATGATCGCGTCGGTGCCCTCGGTGAGGGTCTGGTGTCCGGCGTGGGCGTTGAAATCCGTTGCGGTGTAACCGGGATCGGCGGCGTTGACCTGAATGCCCGGCAGCGCGCGCGAGTACTGCGAGGTGATCATGTTCAGCGCCGACTTCGACGAGGTGTAAGGCAGGTTCGGCAGGGTCGACTCGAGCCGCGCCGGATCCGAGGTGATGGTCAGCGAGCCCATCCCGCTCGACACCATCACCACGCGCGGCTGGGTCGCGGCGCGCAGCAGCGGCAGGAACGCGTGGGTCACCTCGACCGGCGCGAACACATTGGTCTCGAAGACCGCACGGAAATGCGCGGCCGTCGTATCCTGCGGAGCCAGGAACTCCCCGGAGATCCCGGCGTTGTTGATCAGCACATCCAAGGCCGGCACCCGCGCGCCCACCCCGGCCACCGCGGCCGTGATCGACACCGGCGAAGTCACATCCAGCTGCACGAATTCCACATCCAAGCCCTGCTCGGCCAGTTCCGCCGCCGCCTGCTTGCCGCGCTCGGCGTCGCGGGCGCCCAGGAAAACGTGCCAGCCCAGCCCGGCGAGCCTGCGGACCGTCTCGCGGCCCAGCCCCTTGTTCGCTCCGGTCACCAGAGCCGTCGTCGTTGCGTTCATGCCCTCAGCGTGTCCGCTCGGGCCGCCGCCGGGCAGGACCGTGTTGTCCTGGGACCGGCGGTACCACCCCGCCGCGGGCCGGGTGGGGAATGATCGAGGGATGGATCGCACGGAACTCGCGGCGCTGCTGCGTCAGGCGCGCACCCGGATACAGCCGCGCGACGTCGGCCTGCCCGCGGGCGCGCGCCGCCAGGTGCCGGGCCTGCGCCGCGAGGAGGTCGCTCAGCTGGCCGGGGTCAGCGTCGACTACGTGGTGCGCCTCGAGCAAGGGCGCGGACCGCGGCCGTCCACCGCGGTGCTCGCGGCCCTGTCGCGCGCGCTGCGGCTCAACGACGACGACCGCGACCTGCTGTTCCAGCTCGCCGGGGCGGCCCCGCCCCAGGCCGGGCGGATCGCGCAGGTGGTGCGCCCCAGCGTATTACGGCTGCTCGACCGCATGGCGGACCTGCCAGCCCTGGTGATGTCGGCGAAAGGCGATGTGCTGGCCTGGAATTCGATGGCCACCGCCCTGCTCGGCGACTTCTCCGCGCTGCCGCCCGCCCACCGCAACATCATTCGCGAGTGCTTCCTCGGCGCCGAGCCGGGCCGGGTGCGCCTGCGACCGGAGGAGTTCCGGATGGTCGCCGCCTACGGCGTCGGCACCCTGCGCAGCGCCAAGGCCCGCTACCCCGCCGACCCCGACCTCGATCGGCTCATCGCCGAACTGCGTTCCCGCAGCGGCGAATTCGAGCAGCTCTGGCACGAGCGTCCCTCCGCTCAGTGGCGCAGCGCCACCAAGACCATCGCCCATCCCGAACTCGGCCCGATGCTGCTGGACTGCGACACCCTGCTGGTGCCCGACGCCGACCAGACCGTCGTGGTCTACTCCGCGGCCCCCGGCACCCCGGCCGCCTCCGCCCTCGAACTGCTGCGCATCACCGGCAGCCAGCAGTTCACCGACCACACCTGACCATCGTGGGCGAACGAAGCAGACTCGGTCCCCCCGGACCGAGCCTGCCGAGCATCACTTACTGTCCGAAACCAGCCCGTACTCCTCGAGCATCACGCCGATCTCGGTCGAGTCCAGCTTCTTCATCAACCGCTTACGCACCAGATCCGGCCCGGGAATGCGCAACTCGTCGCCGTCGCGTAGTCGGCTCGTCGCGGCGAGCAGCTTGCGGACGTCATAGGTGGAGTTGAACACCTCGGGCACACCGCGCTCGATGCCCAGCAGCTGATAGGCCGCCTCCATCGCGGTGCGCACCGAATACTCGGTGGTGAAGATGCAGTCGCGGGTGCTCTCGGCGAACTGCCCGATGAACGCGAAGTTCACCGACCCCTTCGGCACCACATCGGGGCGGTCCCCCGCCTGGCGCGGCATGAAGAACGCCGTCACATACGGCATCATCACCGGCACGCATTTCGCCGAGTTCGCCGCCAGCTCCGCGATATCGGCCTCGGGCACACCCAGGTGGTAGAGCCACTCCTGAGTGATCTCCTCGCCGGTGCACTCGCTCATCGGCTTGCGGACGAAATCGCCCGGCACATCCACGAACAGCGAATACACCCACACCACGATCTGATCCTTGGGCTGCTGTTTGAAATGCGGCTGACGATTCACCGTCCAGCTCATCAGCCAGCTCGAATCCCGCACCGTGACAATGCCTCCGGTGACCACCCGGCCGCTGAACGGATCCCGCTTACAGATCTTCTGGATATAGCGCGGAATGCGCTCGTCCAGGGTGGTGACGGTCGCCGACTCCCATTTCGTCTGCTCGATATGCCCGCCGAACACGTCGGGATGGCCGAACGAGGGGTCCTTGGCGGCGATCCGCCGCCACAGATCCCAGGCCGGCGCCGGGCCGTCGAGCAGCTTGGCCGGGGTGTGGTGATCGCCGTCGTTCGAGTTCTCGGTGAGCGAGCCGATCGTGGCGAACACCAGGTCGTTGTCGCTCAGTTCGATCGTGTCCTCGGTGCCCTCCGAGACCACGTGCAGCTTGGTCGCCTGCTTGCGGTCGCCGGTGAGATGGAAGTCGATATCGGTGACCTCGGTGTCGAACCGGAAACTCACCCCCTGCTCGAGCAGCCACCGATACAGCGGCAACACCAGCGACTCGTACTGGTTGTACTTGGTGAACTTCAGCGCCGAGAAATCGGGCAGGCCGCCGATGTGGTGGATGAAGCGGTGCAGATACAACTTCATCTCCAGCGCGCTGTGCCACTCCTCGAAGGCGAACATGGTGCGCCAGTACATCCAGAAGTTGCTGTTCAAGAAGTCCTCGCCGAAGACCTCGTCGATGCGCTTGTTCTCCATCTCCTCCGGCGTCGCGAGAAAGACCTTGATCATGTCCTTCTGCGCCTTGTTGCTCAGGGTGAACAAGCCGTCGGTGTGCGCGTCCTGTCCGCGTTTCTCGGTGGCGCGCTGCAGCGACGAATTGGGGTCGTCCTTGTTCAGCCAGTAGAACTCGTCGAGCACGCTGGCGCCCTCGATCTCTATCGACGGCACCGACCGGAACAAATCCCACAGGCATTCGAAATGGTTCTCCATCTCGCGGCCGCCGCGGATCACGAAACCCTTCTTCGGCTCCTTGATGCCGTCGAGCGCCCCGCCCGGCAGCTTCAGCCGCTCGAAGACGGTGATCTTCTCACCCGGCAGCTGCCCGTCGCGGATCAGGAACGCCGCGCCCGAGAGCGAGGCCAAACCCGCCCCGACGAACCACGCCGTCTTGTCCTCGACCCCGTCCGGCTTGCGCGGACGGGCGAAGGCCTCGTAATTGCCGCTGCTGTAGTACATGTGACCCCTCTCCTGAAACTGGTTCGGAATTACTTGCCGCGCAGGCGATTACGAGTACTTGTAGAAACCCTCACCGCTGGACTTGCCCAGCTTGCCCTTGTCGATGTAGTTGGTCTTCAGCCACGCCGCGAGCTTCTTGCCGTCCTCGTCGCTGTTGACCAGGATGTTGTACGGGGTGTTCAAGCCGATGACGTCGATCATCTGGAACGGGCCGAACGGGGCGCCGGTGGCGATGCGCCAGGTCTTGTCGACCGCCTCCGGATCGGCGTAGCCGCCCGCGCTCAACGACATCGCCGAGTTCAGCAGCGGCACCAGCAGCGAGTTGACCACGTAACCGGCCTTCTCCTTGTGCAACTCGATCGGCACCATGCCGATCTTGCCCGCGAACTCGGCGACGGCGTGGAACACCTCCGGGTCGGTCTCCTTGGTGCCCATCACCTCGGCGGTGTTGTAGCGCCACACGTCGTTGGCGAAGTGCAGCGCGAGGAACCGGTCGGGGCGTCCGGTGGAGTCCTTGAGGTCGCTGGGCAGCAGGGTCGAGGAGTTGGTGGCGAAGATGGTGCGCTGCGGCGCGAGTTCGCCGAGCTTGCGGTAGGTCTCCTGCTTGATCTTCATCACCTCGGGCACCGCCTCGATGACGAGGTCGGCGTCCTTGACCGCCTCGGCGAGATCGGTGGTGAGGGTGATGGATTCGGCGGCCTTGTCGGCCTTGCCGTCCTTGGCCCCGTCGACCTCGTCACGGTAGATCGACACCAGTTTGGCGAAGCGATCGTGCGCCGCCTCGAGCGCATCGTCGTTGATGTCGTAGGCCGTGACCTCGAATCCGCTGAACGCGGTCTGGAACGCGATCTGCGAACCGAGGACGCCGGTACCCAGGACGGTCACCTTCTTGATGCTCATCGTGTTCTCCTTCCTGCCGGAGGCGAGGTTCGCCGCTCGGCGGTCCACTCACTCGATCGAGGCGAAGAAGCCCGCCACGATCTGGGCTATCTGGTCACGCAGGTCATCGAGGCCGTCGCGGTCGGCGTGCGCGCCGGTCGACGGCCTCGCCAGGATGAGATGCAGCACAGCGAACACACTGCGTCCCGCTAGCAATGCACGGGCGAACAGCGTTTCTCGCGCGGCCGTCGACGCTGTCACCGCCGAGGTCAAACGCTCGGCGATCATCGTCTCCAACCGGGCGACCAGGGCGAGCCCCTCGGCGCGGTACTGCTCGGTGGGTGCGCCGAAGAGCAACTCGCGCTGATAAGCCACCGTGTTCTCGACCTGACGCTCGGCGGCCGCCACGATCGGGCGCGTCATGGCCAGCACCGCGCGCACCGGATCCCGCTCGGCGCGCGCTTCGCGTTCGCCCTCTTCCAGCGCCTTCTGCAACTCCGCGTTGTAGACCATGAGCAGCAGCTCGCCCTTGGACGAGGCGTACCGGAACAACGTCCCGGCCGCGACGTCCGCGCGATCGGAGATCTGCTGCGTGGTGACGCCGGCGAACCCGCGCTCGGCGAACAGCGCCGCCGCGGCCTCGAAGATGCGCGCCTGCTTGTCCCGCATGTTGCGCACCCGGCGCCCACCCTGCACCGCCTCGGAACTGGTCATCAGCGCGGCACCTCCAGATAATGAGTGGACTCATTTCTGAGCGTACTCCTAGTTATTGCGGAGGCAACCCCTGGACTCTTGCCGAAGTACCCACAAGCCGGCTGATCACCACGAACCGCTCGAGAGAATCTCCGCGTCGCGGTCCGCCGGGACTACCGTGGCTGCCGTGCCTTCCTCGACCCTGCGGCGCGCGCTGACCGAGCACGGCGGGCCGGATCTACCGCGGCTGCCGGAGCGGGCCGAGCTGCTGCTGATGGATCTGGATGCTCCGCCCCGGCTCGGTGCACATCTGCGGGCGGTGCACGGCGTGGCGCGCGAGTTGGCCGACTGGGTCCGAAGGTCTTATGGCGGAGCGGAATTCGATCCAGACGCGGTCTTGTTCGGTGCGGCGACCCACGACATCGGCAAAGTGCTGCACCCGGAGGAACTCTCGGGTCCGGGTTCGGCCCACGAACTGGCCGGGTACCAGTTGCTGCTCGAACACGGGGTGACCGCGGAACTCGCGCGCTTCGCACGCACACACGCCACCTGGACCGAGGCCGTTGGCCTGGAGGACCTGCTCGTCAGCCTCGCCGACAAGATATGGAAGGGCAAACGCGTGCCCGACCTCGAACACCTCGTCGTGCGACAACTCGCCGCGGTCGGCGGTGAGCAACCGTGGCAGGTCTTCCTTGCTCTGGACGACGAATTCGGTCGCCTCGCCGCCGGCGCCGACCGTCGCCTCGTCTTCCAGTCCGAATATCCGATCGTCACCTGACGTTCCGCCGGGCCGCTGTGGCGAGGTCCGGCGATCTTTCAGGTGTGGCTCGAATTCGGTTGCGGGACTGCTGTTCACGCCGCCTCTCGGAGTGCGTCACCGAGGATCGCGGCGGCGGTGATGACGCGGGCGGAGTGCGCGGCGGTCGAGCGCTTGCTGGGCTGTCACGCACCACTATTAAGTGTTGCTAGCTACCGGTAGTCAGTGATACTTTGTACCGGTAGTCAGCAACACTGAGTAGGAAGGAGGTGTACATGGGCAAGCAGATCACCGAGATGCTGAAGGGCACCCTCGAAGGGATCGTCCTGGCGATCCTGCTGGCGCGACCCGCGTACGGCTACGAGATCACCGCCCGGCTGCGCGAGCAGGGCTTCACCGACATCGCCGAGGGCACCATCTACGCCCTGCTGGTCCGGATCGAGAAGAGGGGCCTGGTCGATGTGGAGAAGATCCCGTCGGAGAAGGGGCCGCCGCGCAAGGTCTACTCCCTCAACACCCAGGGCCGGGAATACCTCGACGAGTTCTGGACCACCTGGAACTTCCTCGCCGACCGGCTTGCACAGCTCCACAAGGAAGGTAAGTGACCATGGACCTCACCAAGCTCAGCTCGAAGGTGATCGGGGATCTCGGGGAGAAGCAGCGCTGGCGCCAATACAAGTCGCGCACAAAGCAACTGCCCGACAGTTACCGCACGGCGGTCGAGGCGTTCGAGCGATACCTGATGCACCTCGGCCCGGGTGGCGGCTCCGCGATCTTCGAGGACCTCATCGACCTGTTCGAACAGAGCGCCGCGGACTCGACCCCTATCCGTGCCGTCGTCGGAGCGGACCCGGTGGAGTTCATCGAGACCTTCGCCCGGAACTACCAAGAGGACTCGTGGAAGAACCGCGAACGACAGCGACTGACCGATGCCATCGACCGTGCCGCCGATGACGCGGGAACGGACTAGGAAGTCTTGCGATGTCGGTACCCGACGCTCCACCCCTGACGCAGGAACCGACTGCACCCGAAGCGGAGGGCTTCACCATCGGCCAAGCCGCGGCCTTCGCCGGCGTCACCATCGAGACGGTGCAGCGCTACCACCAGGACGGACTGTGCGACGAGCCCGAACCCGACAGCATCGGCCGCCGCCGCTATCGGCCCGCCGAGACGCTACAGCTCGTCAGCGTCCGAGCGTTGGCCGGCGCGGGCGTGCCGACCCCCGAAATCCGGCCCCTACTGGACTATCTCGACCACGTGAAGCAACTGCTCAGCGCTGAGACTGGGAGAAAGGTGCGCCATGCGCATGCCACTGAACACCGCCATCGATTCGAGTGATTCCTGGACCGGCATGGTGCCGGTCGGTGATACCGCCCTGGCCGTCACCGACACCGGCGGACCGGGGATCCCGGTGCTCTACATCAATGGCCACGTCGCCAGCCAGCGACACTGGCGGCGCGTCATCGCCGAACTCGGGCCCAGCTGGCGCCACATCACCTACGACATGCGAGCCCGCGGCAGATCCCAGATCTCGGCGGACTATTCGTTCGCGACCAATGTCGCCGATGTCGACGCTGTCCTCGCGGCCAGAGGTGTTCACCGGGCGCTGGTCGTGGGCTGGTCCTACGGAGCGTTCGTCGCGGCGCACTGGACCAGCCGCAATCCGGATCGAGCCATCGGCGCGGTCCTGGTGGAAGGCGCGCAACCGCACGACTGGATCGACGAGATCGATATCGAGGCCATGCGCAAGCTGTGGCGGCGATTGAGCTGGGTGATGCCGCTGCTGCGCCCGCTCGGCATGGCGCCGCGCATGACCGCGGAGCAGATGGCCGAGAGCAATATCGAGGTCGGCGAGATCGCCCGCGAACGCGTGCTCGGCCCGGTGCTGGATCAGATCACCGTCCCGACCCGGTACGTCAACGCGTCGGGATCGTCGTTCGGCAGCAAGGGCGATTCGCAGGAACGCATCCGTGCGAGTCTGCACAAGGTGGTCGAACGCAATCCGAATATCGCGATCCACGCGAAGGTGCCCAGCAATCACGGCAATATCCTTCGCAAGGACTTTCGCGTCGTCGCCGAGGCGGTCGGTGTGGTCGCCGGGCTCGGCCGCTGAGACGGCACCGCCTTCCGCGACTCATCGAAGCCCGGCCGGGCAAGTGTCGACGGCCGCACGCCTTCTGCGAATCCGCACCCTCTGCCGACGTGCAGAGAGTGCGGATTGTCCGTAACAGTGCAGATCAATGCAGCGCCGGCGGCACCAAGGGGCGCATCTCAAGCCGGGCGCTAGGCCGCCGAGGACCCTGTGACGTCGAAGAGCGTCAGTTCGCGGGCTGCTTCCGCGCGTTGCTCGGCGCGCTCGCGGATGGCACAGGTCGGGCCGATTCCCTCGGAGACCGAGGCGGCGGACACCAGCCAGCCGTGGCAGCGGCGGCAGTGCGCTACGAGTCGGATCTCGGGTTTGTCGTCGGTCGCGGCCATATCGATCTCCTCCGGCCAGGGTCGTTCTCACGCAAGCCTGACATGAGGCACCGACATTTCCCGCCGAGCAGATGCGCACCGCCATCGCGGACGGCCTCGGCAAGGTGGCGAAATGGCTCTGTTGAGCCGACTATCGAACGCTGAACATTTGCCAGCCGACGAAACCGTCGAGCCGTTCAGGCATGTCGCGCCGACATATTCGCAGCCACCTCGTCCTCGCGGAACAGGCTGCCGCGATGCTGGGACGGGCACGGGACGGATCGACGTGCGGTGCCCGGCCTGAGTGTGCGATGCGAACCTGCGACGACTCATCGCGGACTCGCTGTCACTGATGGTCCGACCCGATCGAGCCCACGCGTCGGCCGGGCCGGCACCCGGTCCGGCCGTCGAGTGATCGGTCCGCGCGAAGACCGAGACGACGACCTCCGCGGCACCGAACCCCGCGATCACGTGCTCGACATGCCCGATCGGCCGGCCAGCATTCCGCCGCACTCGGCGCGTCATCGCCCGGCCGAGCTCGGTGTAATCCTCAGCGACCAGAAGGATTACATCGCCGAGCCCGGCACGAGACGCACGCCCGGTTACCCCGCCTTGTACTTGCGCAGGTATTCACCGGTCAGTGAGGTCGGATGCGCCAGCAAATCCGCGGGCGTTCCGGTGAACACGATCTCGCCGCCGGCCTTGCCGCCGTCGGGGCCGAGATCGATCACCCAGTCGGAGTGGGCGACTACGTCGAGGTTGTGTTCGATGACGACCACGGTGTTGCCGCGTTCCACCAGGCCGTCGAGTAACGCGAGCAGGGTGTCCACGTCCGACATGTGCAGGCCGGTGGTGGGTTCGTCGAGCACGTAGACCGAGCCGGTGTTGCCGAGTTGGGTGGCGAGTTTGATGCGCTGACGCTCGCCGCCGGACAGGGTGCTCATGGCCTGACCGAGGCTCAGGTAGTCCAGGCCGACCTCGTTCATCGTGCGCAACTTGGCATGGATTGCCTTCTCCGGGAAGAACTTCAGCGCCTCCTCCGCGGTCAGCTCGAGCACGTCGGCGATCGACTTGCCGCGCAGGGTGAGCGCGAGCACGGACTCGGAGAAGCGGCGGCCGTCGCAGGCGTCGCAGTGGGTGGTGACCGGGTCCATGTAGGCGATCTCGGTGATGATCACCCCGCGCCCCTCGCACTGCTTGCACGCACCCGCGGAGTTGAAGCTGAACAACCCCGGCGACTCACCGGTGGCCTTGGCGAACAGTTTGCGAATCGGGTCCATCAACCCCAGATACGTCGCCGGGGTCGATCGCGACGACGCGGCGATGGCCGACTGGTCGACGAAGATCGCCTCGGGATGCTCGACCACGAACACGTCGCGAATCAAACTGCTCTTGCCCGAACCGGCCACGCCGGTGATCGAGGTCAGCACGCCGGTGGGGATCCCGACCGTCACATCCTTGAGGTTGTGCACGCGCGCATGCTCGATCAGCAACTCCCCCGTCGCCTCCCGGAACGTCTCTTTCACCCTGAATGCACGCCGCAGCCCGGCACCGGTCGGCGTGTCGGCGGCGCGCAGCTGATCGAAGCTGCCCTCGAACACCACCCGCCCGCCGTGGGCGCCCGCGCGCGGCCCGACATCGACGATATGGTCGGCGATCTGGATGACATCGGGGTCGTGCTCGACCACGAGCACCGTATTCCCCTTGTCCCGCAAGGCCTTCAACAGATCGTTCAGTCGCCCTACATCGCGCGGATGCAGCCCGACGCTCGGCTCGTCGAAGATATAGGTCATCCCGATCAGCGTGCTCGACAGATGCTTGATCATCTTCAGGCGCTGGCCCTCGCCGCCGGACAGCGTCGAGGTCGGCCGGTCCAGGCTCAGGTAGCCGAGCCCGATATCGGTCACCCGGCGCAGCGAGGTCCGGATCGCGGCGGCCAGGCCCAGGGCGGCGGGATCGGTGATCTCGTCGAGCACCGCGAGCAGGTCGGTGATCTGCAGCCGGGCCCAGTCGGCGATATTGCGGCCGTTGATCTTCGTGGCCAGCGCCGCCGCGTTGAGCCGGGCTCCGTGGCAGGTCGGGCAGATGCCCTCGGTCAGGAACTGGCGCGTCTGCTCGCGGGTCTTCTCGCTCAGCCCGGAGGTGTCGCGTTGCAGCCTGGTCCGGGTGAACTTGGCGGCGACGCCCTCGTAGTCGGCCTTCCAGGTGCCCTTGGCGAAGGCCACCTCCACCTTGCCGCCGCTGCCGTAGAGCAGATCCGCGAGCTCGGCCGCGGTGTAGTCGGCGATCTTCTTGTCGGGATCGAAGCGCCCCGAGTTGATGTAGAGCTGCCATTCGCCGCTGCCGACGCCGTAGCCGGGCAGCAGGATCGCGCCCTCGTTGAGCGACTTGCCCCGGTCGAGCAGGCGATCGGGGTCGGCGCGCACGCTGATGCCGAGTCCGTCGCAGTCCGGGCACATGCCCTGGGGCACGTTGAACGAGTAGTTGTAGACGAAACCGGCCGAGGGCGAACCGAATCGGGCGAACATGGCCCGCACCATCGAGAAGATGTCGGTCATCGTGCCGACCGTGGAGCGCGGGCCGCCGCCGACGGGCTGCTGGTCGATGATGACCGGCGCGGTCAGGTTCTCCATCGCCTCGGCGTGCGGGCGCTCGTAGCGCGGCAGGAAGTTGAGGATGAACGCGGGGAACGTCGCGTAGAGCTGGCGCTGGGACTCCACCGCGATGGTGTCGAACACGATCGAGGACTTGCCCGATCCGGAGACGCCGGTGAACACCGTGATCTTGTTCTTGGGGATCTCCAGCGACACGTCGCGCAGGTTGTGCTCGCTGGCTCCGAGGACTCGGATGACATCGGCGGAAACGGTGGATTCGGCGAAAGGCATACCGCACACCATGCCATCCCGGACCGACAAAAACCGCAGCGTAATGTGACGCAGATCACAGTGAAATCTATCCCCATCTACACCGCTCGACAGGACTTCGGACACCGCGGATTGCGCGGTCTACCAGGCACTTTCGGCTTCGTCGCCGCGGTCGTGACGGGATAGGGTCCGACATGAGACCGCTGGTCGGCGTCACCGCTCCGCACAGCGCGTCCACCGACCTCTCGCTAGCGAAACTCCCCCGCGATACAGTCGTGGTATGCCGTCACCTCGGGAGCAGAAGACGCGGAAAGTCACCGTCACGCTGCCCGAAGAACTCCTCGCGATGCTGGAGAACTGGCGCGCCGACGGACGCATCGAGTCGGTGTCGGCGTTCGTCGCCGAGGCGGTCCAGGCGCGCGTCGACCACACCCAGTCGCTGGCCAAACTCGAGCAGGTCCTCGGCGGACGCCCGCCGCTGGATCTGATCAATCGCGCGCGCGCCGCGCAGGGCTTACCCCCGTTATCCGAGGAAGAGGCAGGCGGACCGCACGCCGGCGCCGCGTGATCTCCGCGGCCCTCGGCGGTGTCGTCTTCGACACCGCCGCCGTCGTCGGCTTCGCCAACCAGGCCAACTATGCCCAGGCCGTGGTGTGGGCGACCGTGAACGCGGGCAACACGATCGTCGTGCCCGCCACCGTCCTCGGCGTCGCACGCGCCCACATCCCCGACAACCGGCTCGACATCCTCGCCGCCCTGCTCGAATTACCGCACACCATCGTGCCCGACCTAGATCGCGCCGCCGCCGAACGCCTAGGCGCCGCGCTCGCCGGCACCGCCGACGCCGAAGCGCTACTACCCGCCGGCCACGCCACCCACGAGGCCATCACCCGCGACTGGCCCTGCTTGACCGCCCGCCCAAAAAAGCTACGCCAACTCGATCCTCGCGTGATCATCGATCCACTGCCCTGATCGCGATGGTGCTCAGCGGGCACGATCTCCCGGCACGGTACCAAGCTGAGCGCGGCAGGATCTTCCGGCCCGTCAGAAAATCCGACGCGGTACCAACCTGGGCGCGGCAGGATGCCCCGGCGCGGCAGGAGAGCCGATGCGGCACCAACTTCAGCGCGGAAGGACGCCCAGTCCGGTAGAAGGCCCGGCACGGCAGAATGGGCCCGCGCGG
>NZ_BAGH01000614.1 GCF_000308715.1 Nocardia tenerifensis NBRC 101015 | reverse complement strand
TCTTCACGCCCATCTTCGTGATGAGCCGAATCACCGGCTGGGCCGCGCACATCATCGAGCAGTCCGAGTCCAACGCACTCATTCGCCCGCTCAGCGCCTATACCGGTGTGCCCCAACGGTCTATCGTCGCCTGACCCGCGTCACACGGAAGCCAGCAACCAGTTGCTGAACTCCACCGCGAGATGCCATCGGTGTTCGCGAATGAGCCTGGCGGGCAGGGCGGCCGGGAACTGGACGGTCAGCAGGGCTTCGAGAGTGCCTTCGTTGTCCCGGAATTGGTGGCGGACGCCGCCGATGGTCAGTCCGTCGTCGAGCAGGGCTTGGCCCGCGATCTGGATGGGGTAGCGCGGATCGACCGGGATGGTGAGGGCCTCGGTTCTGGTGTAGTCGATGACGAAGCGGGACGGCATGGGTGATCCCCCGGTGGTCTCGACGACCTCGTGCCGGCCGTCGGGCAGGCCGCGCTGCAGGTAGTGGTCGGGACAGGAGTCGACCATCGGGGGTTCGTCGTCGACGACGACCAGGTTGGTGAACCATGCGGCGAAGCGTTCGGCCGAGCGGCCGGGGGCCGACAATCGGGTCACCGAGTGTTGGGTGCGGCCCCTGCTCACCGCGACGGCGGTGCGGGCCGTGCGCTCCGAGAACGCGAGTTCGCGTTTGAGCATGGCGTAGATGCCGGCGTGACCGAGACGAGTTTTCAAGTCCGTCAATGCCTTTCGCCGCGTCTCGAGCGGCGCGGCGGACAGGGTCTCGATCGGGCGGTCCGGCAGGAGTTCGGCGAGCGCACGCGGGCCGAGGCGGGCGGTCATCTTGTTCAGCACCGCGTTCGCGCGACGCGATTCCCACGCCCGCACCTGCTCGCGCGTGACCCGCCGCGCGCCCACGATCGCCTGGATTTCGATGGTCTCGGCCATGTCGGTTTCCTCTCCTCCACCGGTTAACGCTAAAGAAATTAGCATTAACGATGCCTCACGTGGGGGCTAACGCTATATCTCATAGCTTTTACCGCCGGGACCTGCTAGAAACGGGCCCATGGATGATCGCGAGCAAGCGTCGCCGGTCCGACGGCGCACCGGCGGGCGTTCCGCCCGTGTGCGCCAAGCGATTCTGGCCGCGGCGATCGAGCAGGTCGCCGAGCACGGCATCGAGGGGTTGACCTTCGGGGAGGTCGCCGACCGAGCGGGCGTCGCGGTGACCACGCTCTACCGGCGCTGGGAAACCCGCACCGCGCTCATCGCCGAGGCCGTCACCGAACTCGCGGCCGAGAGCAACCCGGTCCCCGACACCGGCACCCTGCGCGGAGACCTCCGGCAACTCGCCGAGCAGATCGCACAGCTCATCTCCCGCCCCGGCATCGCACCCCTTTTGGGCACCACCCTCGCGCTCTCCCGCGACCCCGACGTCGCCGCCGCCCGCCGCCACTTCTGGATCGACCGCTTCGAGCGAATGTCCCCCATCGTCCACCGGGCGATCGAGCGCGGCGAGCTGACCCGCGCCGCAGACCCCCGCGAGGTCATCGAAACCCTCTCCGCCCCTTTACATTTCCAGCTACTCGTCGGCGGCCGTCCACTGGACGACGCGTTCATCACCCGCTGCCTCGACCACACCATCGCGCTCTATGGCAAATCGGAATGACCGCGAGCCGAGGACAACTTCCACGCGGCGCGGTTAGGCTGCGCAGTGGCGTCGCCCCCGCACCTCCGCGATGAGATCGAGGATTCATTGAGCACCACCGTCACCGACGAGCAAATCCGACAGCTGGCCGAATCGGCGAAGCCCTACAGCGTCGCCATCCTCCGCTGGGGCCCGCAACGGCACCGGGACGGCGCCGAGGCGATCGAACTCGAACACCAGCGCCGAATGGTCTCCCTCCGCGCCGACGGCGTCATAGCCATCCTCTGCCCCGTCCTCTCCGACACCACAGCCGGCATCGCCATCATGACCGTCCCACCCGACGAGGCCCAGCACCTCATGGACGCCGACCCCTGCGTCCAAGCCGACATGATCCTCTGCGAAGTCCACCCCTGCCTCAGCTTCCCCGGAGACACCCTCCCCTCCTGACCCCCGAACAGGCGGCGATCACGGGCCAGCTCCGCCGGATCGAACACGCCGACCCTTCCCGCACTCTCGGTTCCGCGTAGCGCGGTCGATCAGTTTCGGCGGGAGATGACCATGATGTATTCGCAGGGGGTGTCGGTGCGGTTGGCGAAGCCGTGGTCCGCGTCGGCCTGGAAGAACACGGAGTCGCCGGTGTGCAGGGTTTCGGTGATGCCGCCGATCGCGACGGTGAGGGTGCCCGCGAGGACGACGAGCTGTTTCTCCGTGCCGGGCGGATAGGCGGGCAGGAGTCCGGTGGAGACCTGCGCGGGGAGGTAGTGGACGATCATCTCGCCGCCGCCCGCGCCCGGGGCCGCCGACACCATGTGCCGCTCGAAACCCGTTTCCGGGTCACGGAATACGGGGCGATCGGACTTGCGCATGACGACGGCCACGCTGGACGCGGCGGCCGGCCCGCCGATCAACTCCGAGAGCGACGCACCGAGCGCGTGGGCGATCCTCGACGCGACGCCGATCGTCGGACTCTTCTCTCCCCGTTCGACTTTCGACAACATGGCCCGGCTGACCGACGACTGCGTGGACAGCTGTTCCAGCGTCAGCCCCGCCTCCTCGCGGCGTCGCCGCACGTTGCCGCCGAACGCGCCGGCCAGGTCGTCGCCGTGCTGCGGTTCGTCTGCGTCTCGCTCGACCACCGTGCTCCTCGATCGAAGGGGTACCTCGGTCGCCACAGTGTAGTATTCTTCTAAAGAAGACAAAGTCTTCTATCGGAGAACTACACATCGGAGATTCCATGCGTTTGATCTCGACCGGCCGGCACCACGCCACGTTCGAACTCGGCGACCTGCAAGTGATTTCGCTGCGCGACGGGTACATCGACATGCCGCCGACCCGGCTGCGCGACGAGGAGGGCCGTCCGCTCCCGCAACTGCCGACCGCCGTGCCGCTGGTCGGCGACAACCTGCGACTGTCGGTCAACGCCTTCTACGTCACCGACGGCACGCGGTCGCTGCTCATCGACACCGGCGCGTCCAACGTCTGGCACGACCCCACCATGGGCTTGATCTACGACGCGCTCGACGAAGCGCGAATCGACCGCGCGCAGATCACCGACGTGGCCATCACCCACCGGCACGAAGACCACGTGAGCGGCCTCATCATGCCGGACGGCGCGGAGGCGTTCCCCGAGCTCGAGCGCGTATGGATCGGCGCGGGCGACCTCTCGGTGTTCACCGGGCGACTCGAGCCGATCCGCGACCGAGTCGTCCCCGTATCGGAAAAGGTCGCGATCAACGACTGGACCACCGCCGTCCCGACCCCCGGCCACACACCCGGCCACACCGTCTTCGACGTCGACAGCGGCGCCGGCCACCTTCTGGTCTGGGGCGATACCGTGCACGTCCCCACGCTCCAATTCGATCAACCGAACGTGTCCTGGGAACTCGATGGCAACCAGTCCCAGGCTCGCACCGCCCGCGCCGCCCTCCTCGAAATACTCGCCCACCCAAATCATTTCGTAGCAGGCGCCCACCTCGACTCCCCCGGTATCGCCCGCATATCGCCCTCCGGCACCGGTTACGCCCTGGAATATCTCGCCCCGCCGATCGGGGTGTAGTTCGCTACGTTGTTGCGGTCCAATGGATCGACGGCGCCGAGAGCCGAGCCGCCGGAGCCCGCGCCGTCGCGCTGCTCCTGCGCCGAGCCTCTCGGCCCTGGCGAGCACTAGGCACCCTCATGCTGATCCCACCGATCAATTGGCTCACCGCCGCGCTCTACCACCTCGTGGCCGTCAACCGCCATCGTCTCCCCGGAGGTACACCCGCGTGCACCCTCCCTGCCCCGAAACACAACCAGGAGCCCACTGCGTAGTTCGCGGTGGGCCCGGTCACTGTTCGGCGCCGTCAAGAATCCACCGGTCGTTCCATGCGCACTACCTTCGGCGTGGAGGTGTTGCTTGCTGTCGGCTATTCGATTTCAGGGCGTAGTCTGCCTTCGATGACAACGCGCAAGGCCGAGATGTCGAAGTCTTCCTTCGAGTTTCGTATCCAGCAGTCGATACTGAGCTCGGTCGGAGCCTGCACCCTCACACCGTGACAGAGCGCTACAGATATATGGTCCGCCACCAGCTCATATGCTCGGAAGGGCACGGGCCACGCGACCAATCGATGCCAGCTGACCGACTGCCCGTCCACCGGCGAAGCCCAACCGTGCTCTTGGAGCAGGGTTTCGACGCGCTCGGGCATCCGCCATTCCTCGGCGAGTTGCGCATTGTGGACGATTTCGCACCACAACACGGGCGTCCCCATATGGAAGCGGGCATACCGGCCGTCTGCGGCGTTGAGCACCAGATACGCCTCGGCGGGCATACACGACAGCGTCAATGCCAATCCCGCCGAAAACTTCTGCCACGCCGCATCAAGGCTCATCGCGTTGATATCGCTCCCGTCGACGCTCACCAGTAACCGGCATCGTATCGTGCGGCGGCATCAGCGGTTGCTTGCGACTCCTGGCTGATGAGATACAGGTACACGGTGTCGTAGACGATCTGCAGCTTGATCCACACACGCGGACATTCCCAACTCATCATTGCCGATTCCCCCGGTGTTACGCGGGTGGGATTATCCAACGCGAGGGTGAGCCCCTCGCCGAGGGCCGCGAACGCGTCCACCAGGGACCGCCGCCGCTGCGCCCATGGGATCGACCGATCGATCTCGTCGCTGACGTGCACCGACATCTCGTCGAACATCCGTCTCCGCCGGGCCACCGACGCGCGGGGAGGGCGCACCCGCAGATCCGTCCGAATGTCCGTGCGCCGGTCGCTGGATTCGCCGAGGCTCCAGCCCGCCGCATCGCAGAACGCGGAAAGATCCTTGTCCAGATACCAGGTCCAGTCGAACTGGGCGGCCAGGCGGGCTGTTCGAACAGCGCCTTCGACATCGACCTGCAAAAGGGGTACTTCCTTCAGCGCTGGACTGGTTGTGCGGCAACCGACCCGGCTGGCCGCGAACCCTTCGCTCGCAACCTCACCGATGTGGTACGCGGGAAATGTAACCGATGGCACCGACAAAACGCACTCTTCAGTCCCCGTCGCCGAGCGTCCGCACACGACTCCAGGCAGGCTGCGTCGCGAGATCGCTTGCGGTGCTGAACATCTGGCAGGCTAGGATTGCGCTCGAGGGGAGGATTCGTGCAGGATTCGCTGGTCGCTCGCATTCAGGGCCACAGGCTTCTCATCTGTGGCATTGCGGGTATCGCGATCCTGTTCGCCGCCGTTCCGATCGGATACAACGCGGTGTTCCTGGCCAATTCCGAAATCGCGGCCGGCACCGCGGTCGAAACCGGCCACGAACTCCGCGACAACACCAAAGGCAGTCGCCCGGCCGGCTCCTCCCTGGTCATCGAGTTCACCACCGCGGCGGGCAGGACGGAACGGTTCGATGGCGACGAGGCCGCCTCCTCGCTCTACATCGAAGTCGGCGACCGGGTACCGGTCCGCTACGACCCGGACAATCCCGACCATGCCGTGGTCGACCGCGACCTCCTCTTCTTCCATCTCACCGTCTTCCCACTGCTCGTGGGCGCGCTCGGCGTCGCGCTCCTGCTGGCAGTCGGATGGACACTGCTGATCTCCCGAAACCAAACCCGCGCGCTCTACTGAAACCGCATCGACAGCTCGCGGTCCGCTGAGTCGAACACGACGGTGGCTCGCGCACCGGTCCTTTGACGGACGTCAAGCTCCCGCACCGCCGTCTACCGGCACGAGGGCGCCGGTAACCATCGAGGCGCGGTCGCTGAGAAGCCAGGCCGCGACCTCGGCGACCTCGCGGGGCCGGGCCATGCGGCCGAGGGGGGTGGCCGCGTTGATGCGCTCGATTGTGCCGGGAGACAATGTTTCCCAGGATTCGATCATCTCCGTCGCCGTAGCTCCGGGGGCGATGGCGTTCACCCGGATACCCGCGCGGCCCCAGGTGACCGCCGCGGATTCGGTGAGGCTGTTGAGAGCGCGTTTCATGGCACCGTATGCCGGAAGCTCCGGGTTCGCGCGTCGGCTGCCGATGCTCGAGGTGTTGACGATCGCGCCGCCGCCGGTCCGGCGCATGAGCGCGGCCTGCGCGGTCATCGCGGTCCACTGTGCGCGGAAGTTCACCGTGAACGTTTGGTCGATGTCCTGCTCGCTCGTCGAGTCGAGGGGGCCGGGCGTTTGGCCGGCCGCCGCGTTGTTGAAGGCGCCGTCGAGCCGTCCGTGCAGTTCGCCGACGCGCGCGACCGCCGCACGGATGCTCGCGTCGTCGGCCAGATCCATTGTCACGGCTTCCGCGACGCCGCCATCCGCGCGGACCTCGGCGACGACCTGCGCCAGGGCGTCGGTACCGCGGGCGGCGAGCACGACGGCCGCGCCCTCGCGCGCGAAAAGCCTTGCGGCGGCAGCTCCGATACCGCGGCTGGCGCCGGTGATGAACACGACCTTCCCGGTGAGCAGGCCGAGGGATGTCGTATCGCGTTTGTCAGTCATGGTGTCAGTGTCGAGCCGGTTCCGGCACCGAGGCAGGCACCGGCGGTACCAGGATCGGCCGTCGCGCGACGGGCAGACTCGAGGTATGGACAGGCAGGAACTCGGGGCGTTTCTCCGTACCCGGCGCGAACGGCTGCGGCCGCCGGACGTCGGTCTCCCGGCGGGCTCACGGCGAAGGACACCGGGGCTACGCCGTGAGGAGGTCGCGGTGCTGGCCAATATCTCGACCGAGTATTACGTCCGGCTCGAGCAGGGCCGGGCACCGCGGCCGTCGGCGGAGGTGCTCGCGGGTATCGCAAATGCCTTGCGGCTCACCGACGCCGAGTCCGATCACCTCCACCTCTTGGCGGGCACCGCGCCGATCCGTAACGGACTGCATCGGCGCGATGTGCGGCCGAGCATCCTCGCGCTGCTCGAAAGACTGCCGCAGACAGCGGCTTTCGTAATGTCCGCCGTGTTCGAGGTCCTCGCGTGGAACGACCTCGCGGCCGCCCTCATGGAGAACTTCGCCGAAATCGCTTCGCCGGAGCGCAATCTCGCCCGCCGGGCCTTCCTCGGCCCGGCGCGCCCCGATGCTCCGCTCTACGGCATCTCGGACGCCGCGGAGTTCCGCCACCATGTCGTGATGCGGCTCCGCACCAGCCTCGCCCGGTATCCGACCGACCCCGAGGTGACCGGGCTCATCGACGAATTACGCACCGGCAGCGCCGAATTCGCACGACTTTGGCAACGCCACGGCGTACAGGGTGCGCCGATGCTCACCAAGACTCTCCGTCACCCGGTCGTCGGGGAGATCACTGTCGACTGCGACTCGCTCGCCCTGACCGACCGCGATCAGCACCTCGTGCTCTATAGCGCGCCGCTGGGGTCCCCCGCCGCCGACGCGCTGGCGCTGCTGAACGTCCTCGGTGTTATCTCGCCATGACTCTGCCCTTACGCCCGGCTTCCTAGTCTCGACGGTAGCGGCGGCCACACGGTTGCGGCTTCGACAACGGCGACGACCCGTCGTCGTCAACGATCGGGAGTGTGCATGAGCTTGTTCACCTTTCGCGGCGTCGCTGCCGCCGGAATCGCCGGGGCGGCCGCGGCCGTCGCATTGTCCGTTCCGGCCATGGCCGCCACTGACACCAGCATCGCGGCGGCCGGGCACCCGGGCATCGTGCTGAAGGCCGGCCCCGGCGATCCCGGCATGGGCCAGGGCGGATCCGGCGACCCCGGCATGGGCCAGGGCGGCGGTCCCGGCAACCCCGGCACCGGCGGTTCCGGCCAGCCCGGCATGGGTTAACGCACCAGGGTGGCCTGGTGCCGCGCCAGGCCACCGCGCCACCCGTGGGCTGAAAAGCCAGTGCACACAAGTCGATTCGGTTATCCGGCGGCGACCGGGACGCGGCGATGACGCATCCATCCGCGGAACCCGAAGAACAGAGGGATCAGCACGGTGAGGAATCCGGAGACGGGTTCGAAGATCAAGCCGAAGACGGTGAGGGCGGCGATCGCGGCGAGGACAGGGAGGGGCACGTAGCCGCGGGCTCGTTCCATCTCGATCACCGCGATCCCGAGACAAACCGCCGCGACGCCGAAAGCCGTGAACCAGAACGAGGTTTCGGACGGCTCCTTGCCTGCCGCCCAGATCGCCACGCCGAGCACGGTATGCGCCGAGCCGATGAAAGTGAACAGGGTGCCCGTCAGCGGGAACGTGGTTTTTGAATCCATATTCCTAAACTCTGCCCTAGGCTGTCCCGCATGGCAAGACCCCGGCGGTTCACCGATGACCAAGTGCTCGACGCGGCGCGCGATCTGCTGGCCGATCCGGCGACGACGCGGCCGGCCATCGCCGCGATCAGCGCCGCCTCCGGCATCCACACCGGGTCGATCTACGTGCGCTTCGCCTCCCGCGAAGAGCTGCTCGCGCGACTGTGGCTGCGCTCGATCCGGCGCTTCCACGTCGGGCTCATCGCCGCTCTGTCCGGACCCGACCCGCTGCTCGCCGCCGCCACCTACCTGCCGCGATACTGCCGCGAGGAGCCGACCGAGGCCCGTGCCATGAAGATGTTCCGGCGCGAGGAACTGCTCGAGACAGGCCCCGACGACCTGCGCGCCGATCTCGCCGCGGTCAACGACGCCATGAACGACGCGATGCGCGCCGCCGTCGTCGCGGAGTTCGGCGACGCCGACGAGCCACGCTCCACCATCGCGATGACCACCGTCAAAGCCATCCCCTACGGCCTGGTCCGTGAGTACATCGCCCGCGCGCTACCCATCCCGGAGTGGGTCGACGACGTCACCGCCACCGCGACGGCCGCCGTGATTCACAAGCTGCGCCAACAAGATTGACAACGCCGACGGCACGCTGTTCGACCTCGGCGGTTTTGGACGAGCGCCCGGCGCGAGGACGCCGCCGATCAGTGAATGGCGCGACCATGTGAAAAGCCCCGAGCTCGCCATCAATGCGCACCCATATGCACGCACGAAACATGTCAGCTATTTCCGAACGGTTGGTTTATACGGAATTGCCAACTCCGAGACGGGGTTACAAACGCCGATCGTAGGGTATATGTGGAGGAAGCCGAGGTTACGACGAAGTCCGGACTACGGCGATTCGGCCACTGCGCCGCGTAGCGGCCCGGAAAGATCTTCCTCATCCATTAGGCCAACGGCGGCCGACGATCTCGGCATCGGGCTCCAGCCGAAGGGAGATCATGGGCAAAACTTCCACCGAGGCGTCCCTCACCGTTGCGCAGATCGACGGCCGCGCCGCAGAACTGGAGAAGGTGCTCTCCGGCGAGAAAGCTATCGGTGAAACGCTCGACAAGCTGAAGTCCGGCGCCCGGAAGACGATCACCCTCGGCGTCAAAGAGTATGTCTTGTTCCCACTCCTGTCGGGGCCCTCCTTCGCCACCACATTGTTCGCCGACGTAGCGACCGAACTGATCCGCAACGTCTGGTCCTCCGGCATCATCCTGTGCGGACATCTCCCCGCCGGCCTCGCCACGTTCGATCCGGAGCGCCTCGACGGCGAGAGCAAAGGAGAACGGTACATCCGGCAGCTGCACGGAACGGCGAACATATCCGGAGGCCGGATCTTTCATGCTCGCTGCCGCCGGTCCACCGCTGGAAAATTTCGTTACCGAGCCTGCGCAGACGCGGTTCCGCTCCATCCGTCACGATATCGCGAGAGGTAACTGGTTATGGCAAAGACACGTCCGCCCAGTCTGACCGAGACGACGCAGATGCTGGTCGACAGCGCGGCGAAGATGTCGTTCGACATCGATAGGGATATCGACTGGGACGGCGTCTTCGACGAGACGCTGATGCACCTGCCGGAACATCGAATCGCCCTGTACGGCACCGAACTCTGGGACACGCTCAGTCGAGAGCAGAAGGTCGAATTCAGCAAATATCAGACGGCCTCGATGTTCACGATCGGCGCGTGGGTCGAGACGGTATTCATGCAGACGCTCTTGCGCGAAGTGTACTCCGCCGACCTGACGACTTCGGACGCGTGGCATCTCTATACCGAGGTCGGTGAGGAATGCAAGCACTCCACGATGTTCGGCCGGATCGTGGCGCGAATCGGCCGCTCGGACTATCAGCCCCCGTGGTGGGCACGCCAGCTCGGAAAGCTCCCGGGAATCTGGACGCCTCCGTTACTGGCGTTGGGCGTAGCCCTGTTCTTCGAGGAGTATTTCGACGCGATCCAACGCGAATCAGCCACCGACGAAGCAGTCCATCCGCTGACCCGGCAAATAAATCAGATCCATGTGGTGGAAGAATCTCGTCATCTGAAGTTCGCCAGGGCGGAACTGAACGAGCTGCTCTCCGCGTCGCCACTCGAACGCCTCCTGCTCGCACTCATCTACGGTCCCGTCATATTCGTGGTCCTCGGCTTCATGGTCGCGCCCGCGGCATACGAAGACGCCGGGCTCGATCCGAAGGCGGCCGCCGCGGTGGCCAAGAAAAACCCGTATTGGCGACAGACCCAACGCTGGGCCTCCGAGCAGGCCATGCGAACCTACGCCCGTCTCGGCATTCGCAATATCTTCGGTGACACTTTCTGCCGACTGGCCGGAGCACTGTGACATGGCGCATGTCATCACCGACGACTGCTGCAATGACACCAGCTGTCTCAGGGCATGCCCGCTGAATTGTATCCACCCGACCCCCGACGAGCCCGGATTCTTCGATGCGGAGACGCTGTTCATCGACCCCGCCACCTGCATCGACTGCGGGGCCTGCACCGACGCCTGTCCGGTGGACGCGGTTCGCCCGGAATGGAAGTTGCCCCTGACCCAGGCTCACCAGGCGGACCGCAACGCCGAATACTTCGCGACCAGGCCGGTGCCGTATCGATCGCTGGCTTCCGAGCCGCGAATGCCGGTTCTGCTGCCGCGCGACGGCGTGCTGCGGGTCGCGATCATCGGCGCGGGGCCGAGCGGTTTATACGCGGCGTCGGAACTCCTTCGCCATGCGCGGGTGCGCATCGACATCTACGAGCGGCGGCCGGAACCGGGCGGGCTCGTGCGCTATGGCGTCCTGCCCGATCAGCCGTCCACGAAATCTGTCATGCGCGAGTTCGGCGACGTTCTCGCCGATCGCCGGGTGCGCCTCTTCCTCGACACCGACTTTCGTCACCCGGACCAGCTCGCCGAATTGCTGAGTACCCACCACGCCGTCATCCTCGCGACGGGCGCGGTCGCCGGTAGGCGGCTCACTGTTCCCGGAAACGAGCTGGCGGGCAACATCTCCGGCGTCGAGCTGGCCGGGTGGGTCAACGGCCACCAGCTCGGGCCGCGGCAAGCACCCGATCTGTCGACGCCACGGGCGGTGGTGATCGGAAACGGCAACGTCGCTCTCGACGCGGCGCGCATCCTTCTCCTTCCACCGCGGGAACTCTCGGCACTCGCGCTCCCCGCCGATGCTTGGAAAACGCTGGCCCAGAGCCGGATTCGCGAGGTGGTGATCGTCGGCCGACGTGGACCCCGCGAGGCCGCGTTCACCGCGTCAACCCTCCGCGCGTTCTCGCGATACCCGGATATCGCGGTCCACGTCGACGCCGGACCCGACGAGCCGGTAAATCTCGATACCAGGGTGGTGAAGTTCCGGTTCTGGACCGAACCGCTCGCGATCGTCGGCGAAAGCACTGTCCGGCAGATCATTCTCACCTCCACGGCACGCCCGGAAAAGCCGGAGACACTGCCCACCGGGCTGATCGTCCATGCCATCGGCAATACCGTCGATCCCCCTGCCGATCTCGCTCTCGATCACGACACGGGCGCGGTGCGGCACCGTGCTGGACGCGTCATCGATGCCACCGGCCTGTACGTGGCGGGCTGGCTGAAGCGCGGCCCCCGAGGCAAGATCGGCGTCAACAGACCTTGCTCCAGGGAAACCGCCCTGTCGGTGCTCGAAGACTTCCGCGACGGCCTGCTACCCGGTCAAGCAAACCACCGACGAAACCGCTCAGTTCGCGGCTAGCACCCGTTCGAGGGTGGCGTAGCCCGCCGGCTCCCAGGTCGGTTTGCCCCCGGGCAGACCACGTCTACCGTTCTGCCCGACGTGGATCAGGCCCAGGGCGCGCAGGACGGCCCACCCACGAGCCCGGGCGATGGTCGCCTCATCCGCCTCCCCGTAGGCGTCGAAGAATCGCCCAGTCGCCCCGGCGGGCAACAGGATCCAGGCCGCCGAGAGATCGGTGGCGGGATCGCCCGCACACAGCTCGCCGAAATCGATCACCCCCGCGAGCATCCCCTCGCGCACAGTGACGTTCGCCGGATGCAAATCACCGTGCAACCACAGCGGAACGCCCCGCCAGGCCGGCGCCGCCAACGCTCGTCGCCAAACCTCCCGCGCGCCTTCGATTTCCGGATGGTCGGCGATGACCTCGACCCAGGTCTCGACCCCGTCCCCGACCTCGGCCAGCGGGATGCCGCGCGTGGGGTTGACCGGCGCGTCGGCGGGTGCTGGGACATGCAGCGCCCCAAGGAAATTCGCCAGTGCCTCAGCCGCGTCCAGCCGGGCGACCGGGGCGTGATCGGCCGGATCCCCGTGGACCCAGCGGGCGATCGTCCAGGTGTGCTCGAAAAGCGGCGAGGGCTCGCCGATTCGGACCGGGATGGGCGTCGGCAGCGGCAGGCGATCGGCCAACACCGGCAACCACTTCTGCTCGGTGCGAAGCAACGCGGGCGCGCGCTCGGTGCGCGGCAATCTGACGGCCAACTCCGGCCCGAGCCGCCACTGCTGATTGTCCCAGCCGCCCTCGACATCTCGCAGCTCGAGGTCGGCCAGATCCGGATGCTGATCCCGGAGCATCGCCCGCACCAGATCCTGCTCGAACCTGACCTCATCCATCAATCGGCCTCCCATCCCTGTGCACGCTAGCACCGGCCGATGCGGCAACCGAGTGGGCAGAGATGCCCGCGAAAGAGGGTGACCCACCTCACTGTTCGAGCCTGTCAGGAAATCGAGCGCTGTCTCGTTCAAGGGGCACGCGAACCAGACAGGAGCGAATCATGAAGCATCGCATCGTCGTCCTCGGAGCCGGATACGCCGGCGCCTTCTGCGCCGGATATCTGGCCCGCCGGCTCCACCCCGACGACGTCGAGATCACCGTCGTCAATGCCGAATCCGATTTCGTCGAGCGCTTGCGCCTGCATCAGCTCGCGGCCGGTCAAAATCTGCGCCACCGACCGCTGGCGAAAATATTCGCGGGCACCGGGATTCGGCTGCGAGTGGCGCGAATAACCCATGTCGACGTCGAGCGCCGGGCCGTCGACCTGGTCGACGGACAGGGCGTCGACCGGCTCGAGTACGACACCCTCGTGTACGCGCTCGGCAGCACCGCGGCCGATCACGGCGTTCCCGGCGTCGCCGAGCACGCCTTCCACGTGGCCGCGCGACCAGCCGCGCTGCGACTGCGCGCACGCCTGGACGAGCTGGGCGACCACGGAAAGGTCCTGGTGGTCGGCGGCAACCTGACCGCGATCGAGGCCGCCACCGAGATCGCCGAGGCCCATCCGGGCATCCCGATCGGCCTCGCCACCCGCGGGGAACTGGGCGGCTGGCTCGGCCCCAAAGCCCGCCGGCACCTGCTGCGCACCTTCGACCGATTCGGGATCGAGGTCCACGAGCACACCACCATCGCGCGCGTCGAGCAGGCGTCCGTCGTCGCCGCGGACGGCACCATCTTCGCCGCCGACACGACCGTGTGGACCGCCGGATTCGCCGTGCATCCGATCGCCGCCGCGAGCGGTCTCGCGGTGGAGGCCAACGGTCAGATCACGGTCGACCGTCACATGCGATCGGTTTCGCACCCCGGCGTCTACGTCGCCGGTGACAGCGCGTTCATCATCGCCGACAACGGCCTGCCGTTACCCATGTCCTGTGCCTCCGCCGGCTTCACCGGCACCCAGGCGACGGCCGCGATCATCGGCGACCTGACCGGGCGCAAGGTCGAGACCACCTCGCTGCCCTACGTCGGCAACCACATCAGCCTCGGCCGCAAGGACGGGCTCTTCCAGTTCGTCGACGGTGACGGCCGATCCATGCCTGGAGCACTGCGCGGGCGCCCGGCCGCGCGCGTGAAGGCAACGATCCTGGCGTTTACCGCTTGGAGCCTCAGGCACCCGACCCTGGGAAAGCCGAGCCACAGGTACCGCCTGGCGACCACCCGGGAGCACGCGCCCGAGGTGGTCGCCGCCTAGAGTCGTGCTGATGGACACCGCCACCGTGGCGCGTTTCGAGGCCAGCCGGAGTCGGTTGGCCTCACTCGCCTATCGTCTGCTCGGCTCGGCCGCCGACGCCGAGGACACGGTGCAGGACGCGTTCCTGCGGTGGCAGGCCGCCGACCGCGAGTACATCGAGGTGCCCGAGGCCTGGCTCACCAAGGTCGTCACCAACCTCGCGCTCGACCGACTGCGTTCGGCGAAAGTACAGCGCGAACGCGCAGTCGGCGCCTGGATGCCCGAACCGCTCCTCGACGGCGACCCCATGCTGGGCCCCGCCGACACCGCCGAGCAGCGCGAGTCGGTGACCCTCGCGGTGCTGACCCTGATGGAGCGGCTCTCGCCCGTCGAACGGGCCGTCTACGTGCTGCACGAAGCCTTCGCGTACACCCACGCCGAGATAGCCGGGATGCTCGGCATCACCGAATCCGCGAGCCAGCAACACAATAGCCGAGCGCGGCGGCGAATCGCCATGGCGCGCAACACCTTCGACACCGACGAGGCATCCACGCGACGAATCGTCGAGGCGTTCGTCGCCGCGGCCTCCTCGGGCCGGACCGAGAACCTGGTGGCGTTGCTGACCGACGACGCGACCGGCGTCTCCGACGGTGTCCGCGGCCTGGCCCAGCAGCTCATCCGATACACGGACCCGGCACGCATCGCCCGCGCGGTGCGGGCCGGATTCGCCCCGTCCTCGGCCAAGCGCAGACTCGCCGGTGGCTCGCCCTCGATCCATGCCTCAGTGGTCAACGGTTGCCCGGCCATGCTTCTCGCGCTGGACGACCAGATCTTGGCCGCGACGATCCTGGAGATCCGCGACGACAAGATCGCGGGCCTGTACGGGATCGCCAACCCGGACCGGCTCCGGCGGCTCGTGGCGCAATGGCGGCGGCGGGAGCACGAGACCTCGCTGATCGGATGGTGGTAGCGGACCCATCCACGGGCGCGACGGCACCGAATCACTTCCTGACGCACCCGCCAGGGTCCACGACCACGGCGAGCGCGTCAGTTCGGATACGAGTTGCCGAGGAGAGGGCGATCGCGTCATCTCCTCGGCAGCGCCGGCACCTCGCTGTGGTCGATGTTCTATTCGGTGCGACTGATCGCGCGCGGGATCTCGAGCGCGGCCAGTTTGTCGGGGTTGCGGATGCCGTAGCCGTTGACGATCTTGTCGCCGTCGATCTCGAACACGAGGACGGCCTCCAGTTTGTCCCCGATGAAGCAGGCGAGCGCCGGCTGGCTGTTGCAGTTCACCGTCTCGATTCGCACCTCGGGTCGCTCCCGCGCGTATCGGAAGACCGCCATGAGAATCGGGCCCACCCGCTCCGCGCCGACGAGCACCAGTTCGCGCAGCGCGGTCACCTTGCCGCCGCTGTCGGTGGTCCAGGTGATATCCGGCGCGAGCAACGACAGCAGGTCTTCCATGTTGCCGGTGGTCGCGGCGGTCATGAAACGTTCGGTGACCGCGGCGGTTCGGGCGGTGTCGACCGGAGCGTACCGCTTGCGCCGGGCCTGCACGTGGTTGCGGGCGCGGCGGGCGGTCTGATACACGGCGTCGACGGATTTCCCCGTGGCGGAGGCGATTTCGTCATAGTCGAAGCCGAACACCTCGCGCAGCACGAAGACCGCCCGCTCGGTGGGGGTGAGCGTCTCCAGCACCACCAGCATGCCCATCGAGACCGCCTCGGTGAGCACCACGTCGCTCGAGGCGTCGCCGTCGGCGAGCAGCAGCGGCTCGGGCAGCCACGGGCCGACGTACTCCTCCCGGCGACTCGCCCTCGCCCGCAACACATTCAGCGCCTGCCGGGTGACCAGCCGGGCCAGATAGGACTTCGTGTCCCGCACGGTGGCCAGGTCCACCTGCCGCCACCGCAGATAGCTGTCCTGCAGCACATCGTCGGATTCGGTTGCCGAGCCGAGGATTTCGTAGACGATGGTGAACAGCAGCGGTCGCAGGTGGACGAAACGCTCCGTGTGCTCGTCGGGGGCGTTCACGGCCGCGCGGCCGCCGCGGTCTCGGCGTCGCGCAGGCCTTTGCGCCGGCCCAGCCCCATGAACGAGGGGATCGCGCCGGGCTTGCGAGCCTCCTTGCGAATGGTTCCGATCGGGCCCGCGAGACCCACCCGCTCCTTGATCCATCCGCCCACGCGCCCGCCGATGTACATCGGCACAGGCGTGTCGTCGCGACGGCTGAACTGCATCGCACCCGCGCGGCGACCCAGGCCCACGGTGCACGCCACGAAAGCCACGTCCAGCACAGCGGGTTCGGAGCCCGCGATGCGGGCCAGCACAGTGTCGGCGGCCTGGGCGCCCAGCGGTTGAGCGGCATAGCAGCTCATTCGCAGCGGCCGGCCCGACGGCGCGACCGCGTCCCCGGCGGCGACGATGCGATCGTCATCGATGCTGGTCAGCGTCTCGTCGGTGAGCAGCCTGCCCAGTTCGTCAGTGCGAAGTCCGCTGCGCGCCGCCAGTTCCGGCACCCCGAATCCGGCGGTCCAGATCGTGAGCGCGCTGGGCAGCACCTCTCCGCCGGCCACGACGACGCCGTCGCACCGCACCTCCCGCACCCGCGTCTCTTCCCGCACATCGACTCCGTTCTCCGTCAGCCACTTCCGCACCGACCGCCGAGCCGGGTCAGCGAAGTTCGCCGCCAATTTACCGCTGTCTACCAGCGTGACCGCTCGACCCTGCTCGGCGAGCTCGGCGGCAGTCTCGACTCCGGTGAGCCCGCCGCCGACGACGACGATCGGCGCCGCCGCGGGCACCTCCCGCAGCGCGGCGCGCAGACGCTGCGCGTGTTCGAATTCAGCGATGGGATAAGCGAATTCGACCGCGCCGGGCACCGATGCGGGCACCGCTGCGGTGCTGCCGACGGCGTAGACCACATAGTCGTACTCGAGCTCGCGCCCCGAAGCCAGCTCTATCCTGCGGTCGGCGGTGTCGAGGCGGACGGCGCTGTCCACGATCAGCCGCACACCCGCGCCGAGCAGCGTGTCATAGCCGATGGCGGCCTCGTGGGCATCGGCCACGAACTGGTGCAACCGCATGCGCTCGATGAACTCCGCGCGCGGGTTGACCAGCGTGATCTCGACATCGCGACGCTGCCGCAGCCGATTGACCGCCACGGCGCCGGCGTAACCGCCGCCGATGACGACTACCTTGGTGATGCTGTTCGAATCAGTCATGCCCTCGAGACACGCCGCGCCCGCCAGATCTGACAGGAAGTGACGACCGTCACGTTACCGAGGGTGTTTTCCGCAGGTGGAGTCGAGTCACCGGCGGGTGTTCACTAGGAATGTGACGAGTGCGCCGGTTGCCGTGCGTGCCGCTGGGTCCGGCGAGCTGGCGGCTGTGTTGGCGATGGCTGTCGCGTTCTATGCCGAAGACGGGTTCAGCACCGGCGAGAAGGAGCTGCGGGACAACCTGACGACGTTGCTTGCCTCCTCGGCGGCGCGGGTCGCCGTGGCGTGTTCGGGCGATCAGCTGCTCGGATTCGCCATCACCACAACGAGTTTCGGACTGGAGAACGGACTGATCGCCGAACTCGAGGATCTGTTCGTGGTGCCGGGCGCGCGGCGGCGCGGGCTGGCCGGGCTGCTCATCGAGGATAGTGCCGGCTGGGCCCGGGAGCGGGGTTGCCGGTGTTTGGAGCTGGTGGTCGCGCCTAACGATCGAGAGGTCGGGCACCTGTTCGCCTACTATCGCGAGCGAGGTTTTCGCGACGATGGCCGCCGCCTGATCAGTAGGCGGCTCTGATGCGGCGGGTTTGGGGAGGATGGGGAATCGTGACCGAGGTGGAGCGGCACACGCAAGGGTCGGCGGAGTGGGTCGGGACTCGGGACGGGCGAAAGCTGTTCGCGATGGTTCTCGGTGAAAACGGCGGGACCACCGTGGTTTTCGAGGCCGGGGCGGGAGCGGGCCGGTCATCGTGGGCAACGGTGCAGCCCGAGGTCGGGAAGTTCGCGCGAGCGGTGGTCTATGACCGATCCGGGCTCGGGCGCAGCGCGCCGGATTCGGCGGGGCGAGAACTGGATCGGATGGCCGATGATTTGACCGACGTGCTCGACCATTTCGGGCCGGGGCCGTTCATCCTGGTGGGGCACAGCGCGGGCGGGCCGATCGTGCGGCTCGCCGCGGCGCGACGCCTCGATCGGCTCGCCGGTCTCGTGCTGGTCGATCCCACCGACGAGGCCGCCGATGTGTTGTTCGGGCGCGGTTTTCGGCGCATGGAGCGCGGATTCCTCGCGGCCGGTTATCTTCTCGCGCGGCTGAGATTGCTGAAGGTGCTGTTCCGCAAGCAACTGCGGAATCTTCCACCCGACGTTCGACGCGATATGGAGCGAGAAGCGTTCGAGCCCAGCGTACTTCGCACACAACGTCAGCAAGCGCGCACCTTCCTCGACGAGCTCGCCACCTGGCGCGACAACCCACCGGAGCACGGATCCGTCCCGATCACCGTCATCTCGGGCGCGCTGGCAGGCGACGGCATGAACGCCGCGACGCGCGCCGCCGCCATCGCCTCGCACGCGCACCGCGCCGACCGTTCCCCCCACGGCCGCCACGTCATCGCCGAGAATTCCAGCCACTACATCCCCCTCACCGAACCCGATCTGATCGTCAGCGAAATCGCCAGACTGCTGCCATCGGCGCAAAGCCCCGACGCATAGGTTGCATCCACTCCCGAAGATCGGCAGTATGGCCCTCACCCATGCCGATACCCTCCGACCCCGCCTCCGACAGCCTCGACGGCCTATCCGTCGGTGACGCCCTCGGCGCGCAATTCTTCGTCCCCGGCAGCTCCGTCCCCGATCTGCTCGCCGGACGCCTCCCCGCCGCCCCGTGGCCGTGGACCGACGACACCGAGATGGCCTGCACGGTCTACGCGGAGATCCGCAGCCGCGGCCACATCGATCAGGACGCGCTCGCGACCGCCTTCGCCCAGCGCTGCGAACCGTATCGCGGCTACGGCCCGGGCACAGTCGTTGTGCTGCACGAGATTCGCGACGGGCGGCCCTGGGCCGAAGCCGCGGCCGCCGCGTTCGACGGGCGCGGTTCGTGGGGCAACGGAGCCGCGATGCGGGTCGCCCCGCTCGGCGCGTACTTCGCGGACGACCTGGACCGCGCCGCCGCACAAGCGGCGCTGACCGCCGAGATCACCCACCGCCATCCGGAGGCGATCACCGGCGCGATGGTCGTCGCCGTCGCGGCGGGCCATGCCGCAGCCACGCGCGGAACACCTTGCACGCCAATCGATTTGCTGCGCGCAGTCGAACCGTACCTCATCGATGGCGGAACATCCGACGGCATACGCAGGGCGCGGAAGCTACTGGGCAGATCGGTCGCCGAGGCGGCCTACGAACTCGGCAACGGCGCACAGGTCAGCGCACAGGACACAGTCCCCTTCGCCCTGTGGACCGCGGCGACGTTCCTCACCGACTACCCCGCCGCCGTCACCGCCTGCATCGAGGCCGGTGGCGACGTGGACACGACCGCCGCGATAGTCGGCGGAATCGTGTCCGCCCATACCGGGGTCGGACGCCGAGGTGACGTAAGCGGGATTCCGGAGTCGTGGCTGCGAGCCCGAGAGCCCCTCCCGCCCCCGCACCCCCTCTAGGCAAACGCACGCGTGTCATAACGGCAAGCCATTATGCGAAACCCTAGAGGCAGTGCGGGACCTCAAAGGGCGCGCCGCGCGCGCTCAGTAAAGGGGCCCACCCACGCATACCAATCAAAGCCGAACACCCCAACAATTACTCACCCAGTCGCAAACTCCGACGCGAACGTTACCGCCCGCCCGCACAGCAACCCACCCACCGACCGCACACATACCCAACTGACCGGTTCGTTAGCTGAACACTCGCGATAGCACCAAATTAGCCAAAAACAAACCACCCGTCCGCCAAACCAACAGCATGCCACGTCCACTACCAACCAAGACGTGCACCAACACCCCACAACCCCAACACAAACCAACAAGTCGCCTACAGTTAGTTACACCCCAAACAGCACCCACAGTGTGATAACGGTCACACCACCCCAGGCAAACGCCATCCAGGCAGAGAGCCACCAACCACCCCCCACGAGTTAAATTCTGGCTACTGAAACTTGTTTGCTGCCCTACAAGTCAGTTGATACGATAATTTCATCCGACAATGGTTGAAGATGAACGATGACTACATTTTCCATCAGCGTGATGATTTTGTCTATGATTTCGGTTCAGAATACACAGATGAGCCGGTGGAAATCAAGCGCAGTTCACCGGAGGGAAAGCAGTGCAGGGGCTCACGCAAGAATACGTACGACATACCATGGACGGTGGTCTACCGTCCCAGAACACCATTGATTCCGTCATTGTCGTCGGGGCCGGCCTATCCGGACTGGCCGCCGCGTACGAGTTGACGAAACAGGGGACAAGAGTCACCGTTCTCGAAGCGAGTGATCGTCCGGGCGGTCGGACCTGGACCTACCGTCAGCCCTTCGCGGACGGCCTGCACGCCGAGGCCGGGGCGATGACAGTGACCGAACATTGTTCTTACACAATGCATTACCTCCGCGAGATGGGCGTCGACACCGCGCCGAGCGATCTGGTCGACACCGACTTCTCCTACTACCGCAACGGCGTCCGAATACGCCCGGACAAGATCGATGAACACGCCGAAGCCCTCGGTCTGCACGAGGACGAGCGGCACCTCACCGTCGCGGACCTGTTCGCCAGATACGTCACGAAGTTCAACGAGAACATCGGCTCCGAGGTATCGGCCCTGGACTGGACCCCGACCCCGAAATTGCTCGAGCTGGACCAGATTTCGGTGCGGCGGATACTGGCCGACCGAGGCGCCTCCCCCGCCGCGATCAGCCTGATCGAGCCGCTCTTCCTCGAAATGCGCGGCGGCGAACTGGAATCCGCCTCCGCCATGGCGTGGGCCCGCTACGAGTCGAGCCCGCGCTCGTTCTCCACCGCGGACGCCCAGTGGTACAAGGTCGAGGGCGGCACCGATCTCCTCGCCCGCGCCATGGCGGAGAAGATCAAAGACCAGATCCTGTACCGCAGGCCGGTAGTGCGCATCACGCAAAGCGATCGGGAAGCGCAGGTGACCTTCCTCGACCGCGACCGCCTACAGACACTGAGCGCGGACCGGGTCATCGTCACCGCGCCGTTCAGCAGCATGCGCAGGCTCAACCTGTCGATGGCCGGACTGTCCGCCGCGAAGCACGCGGCCATCCGCAAGCTGAAATACGTTTCCGTACTGCGCATCTACCTGCAGATGCGCAAGAAGTTCTGGCCGGAGCAACGGCTGATGTTGTCGACGGACACCCCGATCTGCACGGTCCGCGACGCCACCCCGCAGCAGCCCGGCCCGCGCAAGATCCTCGAATGCTGGCTCACCGGCTGGCCCGCACAGGCGGCGGCGAGCATGTCCGAGGACGAGAGGGTGAATTTCGCGCTGCGCGAGGCGGAGTCGATGTTGCCCGGCGCACGCGAGAATTTCGAGCTGGGCGCCTCCGTGGCGTGGGACAACGAGCCCTATGCCGGCGGCGCCTACGTCCTGCCGGAGGTGGGGCACAGCGAGCTGATGGAGCACACGAGGTCCCCCGAGGGGCGGATACATTTCGCAGGTGAGCACACCGCGTTCGAACCGAACGGCGGCTCGATGAACTACGCGCTCGAGTCGGCCATCCGCGTTCTCCTCGAACTATCTTCCGTCTGACATTTCCCCCGCCGTCGGCCGACTCGATGCAGGTCGAGCCGGTCGTCAACGTCGGCAAGCAAGAAAACAATTGAATCGCAATACCGGAAGGGAGGAGGAGCGCTTTGCTTCATCCGCGCTTGTTGATCGTAGCGGACTGTGAGGGTATCCAGGATACGGTCAACGACCTCAAACGGCACGGGTTCGATCCCGTGCCGGTCGCGACGGGGGCCGAAACCATGGCGGCCTACCCTGATTTCGATGTGGTGCTCATCGATCTCGACTTCACCGATTTCGACGGACTCACCCTGTGCCGGGAGATCCGCCGCGCCAGCGATATTCCGCTCATCGGATTCTCCTCCCTCGAGCTGGACCAGGTCCTCGCGCTGGAGGCCGGCTGCGACGACTGTGTCCTGAAGCCGTACCACAGCCGGGAACTCATGGCGCGCCTGCGCGGACTGCTGCGTCGCGTCCACATGATGTCCCAGCCGGCGCTCATCGTGGGCCAGCTGGAGATCGACTCGGCGCTGCGCGAGGTCAGGGTCGGCAATCGGCTGATCGAGTTGACGCGCAAGGAGTTCGAGCTGCTTCGCCTGCTCGCCACCGAGCCGCAGAAGGTGTTCTGCCGCGCCGAGCTGTTGCAGCGGGTGTGGGGGTACGACGACGTGGACGCCGAGGTGACGTCGCTGGCCAGCCGGACGATCGACACCCATTTGAGCAGCATCCGTAAGAAACTCGGCTCGCCGGACTGGATCGTCACCGTGCACGGCGTCGGCTTTCGCTTCAACGACGAGGCGACGCGGGGCAGGCCGGCGCCGGTCGCCGAGCCCGCCCGCGCCGGCGGAGCGGCGGGGTAGCCACTACCCCGTCCGCTTCGCCGGTGTCGTCAGCTGCCCCGGCGACGCCAATTGTGCTGCGCTGCCGTACAACTCGGCGAACTCGGCGATGATGGCGTCCTGCTCGGCCCGAACGTCGCGCCCGCGGCACAGCGAGTCCAGCACCGCGCTCGTCTCCTGATGCACGCGCTGCGCGGCGTCGTAGGGCATGTGGGTGAACGCCACCAGCTGGTACAGCGGCGTGTACAACTCGGGCCGCAGCTCGTGCAGCCGGCGCTCCAGCGCCCGCCGCGCCAGGAACCGCGGATCGTTCACGTGGTCGGACAGTTCGGCGAGGTTCTGCAACGACAGCTCCGCCAGCGCGTGACCGGCTTTCACCCGCACCGCGCTGTACTCGTCGACGACGACCTCTCCGACGGACGCGACGGTCCCGCCCTCGGCGCGCACCGCGGCCTGGAACTTCTCCAGCAGGCTCGCCAGCGTGGCGGCGTCCTCGAAGCTGCAGTTGATGCCCTGGCCGAAGAACGGGACGACGGCGTGCGCGGCGTCGCCGACCAGCACCGCGCGCCGATGGTGGTAGGGCGCACAGTTGATGATCCGCAGCCGGCCGGGGCTGCGCCCGGCGAGTTCCTCGCCGACCGCGGACATCCGGCCGAACACGTCGGGGAACTGCGTCGCGCAGTAGTCGCTGATGGCCGTCGCCGACGGCAGGTCCGAAAAGTGCCGCCGCGCACCGTCACTGGCCGTCGGCTTGAACAGACTGGTGGTGAACGTCTGGTCGCGGTTGGGCTGGGCCTGCAAGAAATGATCGCCGCGCGGCCACAGATGCATGCCCGTCGGGTCGGCGTCGCGGTAGTCCATGTTGATCTCGGCGTAGCCGTGCGCGATGGTATCGCGGGTCATCCACATGTCGTTCGGGTGCGCGGCGACGATGGCGTCGCGCACCGCGCTGTTGGCGCCGTCGCAGCCGACGAGCAGGTCGCCGGTGACCCAGGTCGACGAGCCGTCCCGGTCCCGCAGCAGCGCCGAGGGGCGCGCGGTGTCCACGTCGATGCACTGCTGCCCGTAGTGGATTCGGGCGCCGGCGCGTAACGCCTGGTCCCGCAACAGATCCTGGAGCACCCCGCGCGGGATGGACAGCAGGTGATGGTTGTCCATCGTCCCGTACGCCTGCGTGGAGATGGCGCCGTCGCGGTGGTGGATGATCCGCTTGGCCAGCACCGAACCCTGAAGGTAGAGGCGGCGTTTCACCGAGCGCGGCAGGCAGTCGAGCCCGCGCGAGGTGAGCGTGAGGTTGAACGAGTGGCCGGACCCGGTGCCCGACGACTCCGCCTGCCGTTCGAACAGGTCGACCTCCAGGCCCTGCCGCCGCAGCAGCGTCGCCAACGCGCAGCCGACCGGCCCGGCACCGATGATCACTACCGAGCGCATGGCCAATTCAGTCATTGTGGTCTCCTCCATGGGTGCGCCCGTCCGGCTGCGCGATGGCGCCTACGGCGCGGAAGTAGTCGAACATCCGGTGGATCCAGCCCGGATCCGCCTGCGGATAAGGGCATCCGACGTCGGCGAGGGCCCGCCGGGATTTCTCGTTGTCGAACGAGTGCGCGCCCAGGCGCATCACGCCCTCACGCATGAGGGGCACCAGGGGGCCGAGTCCCCTTCGCTCGTCGTCGGTTTCGGCCGCCTGTCGTTCCAGCGCCGCCATCCACTCGGACCCGCTGGTCGGGTCCGTCGCGTAACCCTCGTCGCGAATGGTCTCGAGGATCACCGGCCAGGTGAGACCGTCGGGGTGGTAGAGGTGCCAGTTCTCGTTGTCCGGCTTGTCCTCGGACAGCCGAATGATCGCTCGCGCAACGTAATCCACCGGCAACAGATCGATGGCCGGCGTCTCGGCGATGTCCTCCGGGTAGCAGCCCAGCAGCGCGAAACCCTTCATCTGCAACCAGAAGAAGTCATCGTGCCGGCACGCGCCCGTTCTCCGGTGGCCGGCGATGCGGCCGACCCGGTGCACGGTGACCGGCAGCCCGGCCGCCCTGGCCTGGAGCGCGAGCTGCTCCGCGACCCATTTACTCTGCGAGTAACCGATGCCCAGCGACGCGGGATCGCCCGGCACCGTGTCCTCTCCCACCCGGCCGGACGTGGAGTCGGGCGGGAAGACGCCGAGCGTGGAGATCAGCCGCAACGGCGTGCGATTGAGCGCGCAGAACTCGAGCAGATGGCGCAGTCCGTCCACGTTCGTGCACTTGACCGTGTGATACGGCACGACGAAGTTGATGTGCGCGGCCGCGTGATAGACCTCGCTCACGTCGCGCGCCAGCGCCTCGTAGTAGTTGCCGAGGCCGAAGCCCGGCTCGTCCAGGTCGCCGAGGACCACCTCCACCTCGTCCAGGCCGGAGGGGTCGAGGGCGAACTTGCGGAATGTCCGGCGCAGCCGGTCTCGCGCGTCCGCGACGGTTTCGCCGCGCACCAGGCAGCGCACGCGGTGCCCGGTGCGCTGCAACTCGTCCAGCAGGTGGCTGCCGAGGAAACCCGTTGCGCCGGTAAGGAATACGGTGCCGTTCTCCGGTTCGTACCGCTCGCCGACGACCAGGTCGTCCAGCCGGGCGTCCGCGCGCAGGTCGGGCGCGGCGGCGGCATTGCGGTCGGCGAGGCTCTTGATCATCCCGCGCGGCGTCGGCGTGCTCAGCATGGTCGACAGCGCGACGTCGGTGTGGAAACGGCGCTTGACCAGCCGGTGCAGGCGGGCGGCGAGCAGCGAGTGGCCGCCGAGGACGAAGAAGTCGTCCTCCGGCGTGGCGGGGCGGTGGCCGAGCACCTCGGACCACAGCTCCGCCATCGTCCGCTCCGAATCGGTCCACGCGACATCGGCGTGCTCGCCGGGGTCGGGGGCGGACTCGACGGGCAGTTCCGCCAGGGCGCGGCGATCGGTCTTACCGTTCGGCGTCACCGGGATGGTGTCGACGCGCGTGACCTGCCGCGGAATCATGTACCCCGGCAAGACGGCGCCGACACGGGCGCGCCAATCGGCGGGCGGCTCCTCGGCGCTCTGCACGAACGCGCGCAGCGCGCGGTCGCCACCGTCGGACACCACGATCACGGCCGCCGCGTCCACGTCGAGTTCGCGCTCCAGCGCGGCCTCGACCTCGCCCGGCTCGACGCGGTAGCCGCGAATCTTGACCTGATCGTCCTTGCGGCCCCGATAGTGCAGGCGCCCAGCGGGATCCAGCACCACGATGTCGCCGGTGCGGTACATCCACTGGCCGTCGACGAACGGATCGGGGACCATGGCCTCGCGGGTCTTGTCGGGCAGGCCGATGTATCCCGGCGAGATGACCGGTCCCGCAACGCATAGCTCGCCCTCCACGCCGAACGGCGCGGGCCGGTCGGCGCCGGCGGAGTCCGCGTCGAGCACGTACGCGTCGACGCCCGCGACCACCCGCCCGATCGACGGAATGGTCGGCCACCCATCGGGATCGGCGGGCAGCGCTTCCCAGCTGCACAGGTGGGCCTCCGACGGACCGTAGGCGTTGATCAGCCTGGCGTTCGGATTCCGCCGGAACATCGCCCGCACATCGCCGGTGATCACCAGCCGCTCGCCGGTGACGTACACCTCGCGCAGATCGGGCAGCTCCACCTCGGAAGTGCGCAGGACGGCGGCCAATTCGCGCAGGGTGACGTACGGCAGATAAGCCCGCTCGACCCGTTCCTCGGCGAGCAACTGCACCAGCGCCTCGAAGTCGGTGCGGGCGTGCGCGGGCGGAATGACCAATGTGCCACCGTTGCAGAGGCTTCCGAAGACCTCGATGGCGAACACGTCGAACGCCGGCGGCATGTACTGCAGCGTACGCATCCGGCGATCCGAGGTGAAGATCGCCTGGTTGTGCACGAGATTGGCGAGGGTGATCTCCGGAAGCCGGACGCCCTTGGGGCGACCGGTGGAGCCCGAGGTGTACACGATGTAGGCCGTGTCCTCCGGCGTCTTGCGCGGTTCCTCGAAAGTGGCCAAGGCGGTGTTCATCTCGGCCAGCGACAGGACGTCGAGATCCGCGGGCAACGACGCCGTCTCGATGTCCGGATCACGCACGAGAATCGTGGCGCCGGAGTCGGTCAGCGTGAATTCGATGCGCTCCCAGGGCTGCTCGGCATCGAGCGTGACGTAGGCGCCACCCGCCCGCAGGATCCCGATGACCGTGGTGATCAGGTCGAGGCCCGGCCGCATCAGCACGGCGACCGGCTGCCCGTCGCGAACTCCCTTGTCTACCAGGCACGCCGCCACCTCGTCGGCGCGCTCGGCCAACTCGGCATAGGTGGTCGTCGCGCCGTCCACCCTGATCGCGGGGTCCCTGCCCGCCGCCGCGGCGCTCGCCGCGAACAGGTCGGCGGTCAACTCGGTGCCCAACTCGGGGGCGTCCGTCCGGCGCGCGCACAGCTCGGCGATGGCCCGCCGTTCGTCGTCGCTCATCCAGCGCAGGTCGTCGACGCGCTCGTCCGGGTCGTGCAGCACGCTGTCGAGCAGCGTTTCCAGGCGCTGTGCCAGGAAGGCGGTGAACTCCTCGCCGTCGGCCGCGGCCGTCGCGTGCTCGACCACGAGCGTGAAGTGGTCCGGCGTCTCGTCCACCAGAACCGCCAGATCGTACTTGGCGCCGCCCGGCTCGTGCTCCCATGTCTGCACGCCCCAGTCGGGCAGGTCCAAACGGCGTGCGGCGGCGGGCATTACGGTGACCATCACGTTGAACAAGGCCCCGTCCTGGCTGCCGCCCGCCGCGCGCAGCTCGGCCAGCACCGCCTCCAGCGGCGCGTGCCGGTGCCGAAGCGCCTCGAGCACTTCGCGTTTCACCGCGCGCAGCACATCGCGAGCGGACGAGTTGCCGTCGAAATGTTGTTGCAGCACAACGGTATTGGTGAGATGTGCGAGTACCTCGGCGTCGCCCGTGCCGCGCACGGAGACCGGGAGGCCGAGCAGCACGTCGTCCTCGCCGGTCTGCCGATGCAGCAGCACGAAACTGAGCGCGACGAAGAACATGCTGGTGGTGACGCCCTCCGCGGCGCAGAACTCACGCACCCGCGCCGACAGCCGCGCATCCAGTTTCAGCTCGCGCGTGACGTGCCGCGCGGGCCCCTCGGCGGGCAGCCCGAGCGGGGCCGCCGCCGGGGCATTCGTCAGCTTGTCGCGCCAGTATCGCAGCGTCCCGGCCTCGGAAGACAACTCCGACCAGCGCTCGTATGCCTCGATGGCCTGCCGCCGATCGCCCCGCGCCGGCTCCTCGCCGCGACGCAGCGCCGTGTAGGCCGCCTCCAGCTCGGTCAGGTACGGCTTCCAGGACATGCCGTCGAAGACGGTGTGGTGGATGTTGAACACCAGCACGCTGCGGTCGTCGCCCAGGCGCAGGTGACGCACCCGGGCGAGCGGCCCGGCGCGCAGATCGAAAGCGGCGCAGGCGATCTCGGCCACCTGCTCGGCGATCCACGCGTCGGCGTCGTCGTCCGGGTGGTCGCGCGCGTCGACCTCCGGCGCCAGCTCGCGGTGCACCACCTGCCGCAGCTCGCCGTCGGCGTCCATCTCGAAAGTGGTACGCAGCGCGGCGTGTTCGCGGTGGACGAGGTCGAGCGCCGCGACGAGATACTCGTGCTCGAGCCGAATGCCCAGCCGCAAGACCAGCGGCTGGTTGTACGCCGTCGGATCGGCTCCGTAGATGCTGTCGAACCACAGGCCGGGCTGGGCCGGCGACGCGGGCAGGCGCTGCGCGCCGTTCGCGGTGTGTTGATCGGTAGCTGTCATGTCAGCCTCGCGCACGCTTGGTGCGAATCAGGTCGGCGACACCGCGCACGGTGCCCGCGCCGACGATTTCGTCGGGCGCCAACGCGACGCCCAACACGTCCTCCAGCCGGGCCCCGAGGTCGATCAATTGCAGTGAGGTGACCCCGCTCTCGATCAACCCGGCGTCCAAGCCGAGTTCCTCGGTCTTGGTGATCTCGGCGAGCGACGAACTCACGACCGCCGCGAGCCGGTCCTTGTTCACGCTGGGCTCGGCGCTGTCGGCGCTCTCGTTCGCCGCCGCCTCTTCGGCGATGTGCGCGGCCAGCCGCGCACCGAGCTCCTTGCGGTCGATCTTGCCGTTGGTGTTGCGCGGGAACGCGTCCAGCACGAGCACCGTCGAGGGAACCATGTAGTCGGGCAGGCGATCTCGCAGATGATCGGTCAGTTCGGCCTCGGCGATCTGACGACCGGTCGCCGGCACACACCACAGCGCGAGCCGATCGGCCGCACCGTCGCTCGGCACGGCCTGCGCGACCGCCTGCGCAACGCCGGGAAACGACTCGGCGGTGACCTCGACATGTCTTGGCTCTACCCGATATCCGCGCACTTTCACCATCTGATCGGTGCGCCCGGCGAGCACGATCTCGCCGTCCGCGGTCAGCTTGGCCAGGTCGCCGGTGCGCAGCAGTCGCCTGCCGTCGTGCCGGACGAACTTCCGCTCGGTGAGCTCCGGGTCGCCGAGGTACCCCGACGCCACGCCGTCGCCGGCGATGCACAGCTCGCCGATGCGGTCCGGCGGGCACGGCTCCAATCCCTCGTCGCGCACGGTCATCTCGACGGTGGGCATGGGCCGGCCGACCGGGATCTCGGCGGCGGCCAGGTCGGCAGAGGTGATCTTGTGGACCGCGGTCAACGCGGAGTTCTCGGTGCAGCCGAAGGCGTTGAACACGTCGCCATCGACCACGGCCAGGGCGCGCTCGAGGTGCGACGCGGAGGGGAAGTCGCCGCTGACGATCACCGTACGCACCTGACCGAGGCTGTCCGCGTGATGCTCGACGAGCAGATTGAACAGTCCGACCGACAGGTTGAGCACCGTGATCTTCTCCCGCGCAATGAGTCTCGCGAGATCACCCAGCGGCGGCATCTCCTGCGGCGCGATGGTCAGGCGGCCGCCGCGCAGCAGACACGTCCAGATGTCGGTGGTGGACGCGGCGAACGCGGGCTGCGCGAGTTGCAGGAACCGGTCGTCCGGGCCGGGCGTGAAGCCGGTGAGATGCTGTGACACCCGCGCGATTCCGCGATGGGCGATGACGACACCCTTGGGCACGCCGGTCGAGCCGGACGTGAACAGGATGAACGCGGGCGCGGCCGCGGTGACCGCCGAGGGCCCCGATTCGGTGGACAACGACGCCGCCGCCGACAACAGCTCGCCGACCGGCAGGCACGTCTGCTCCGGAATCCCTTCCACCGCACCGGTATCCGTCACGGTCAGGTCCGGCTGGGCGACCTCGAACATCCGCTCCTTGTGCGCCGCGGGATGCACGGGGTTGAACGGGACCACCACCAGGCCGGCTTTGAGGATGCCGAGAAACACCTGATAGGTGGCCAGGCAGCGGTCCAGATGCACCCCGACCCGCGCGCCCGGCGTCAGCCCGCGCTCGCGCAGCGCGCGCGAGATCTGGCTGCTGACATCGTCGAGTTCGGCGTAGGTCAGCGTGGTGTCGCCGTCGGAGATCGCCTCGCGCTCGGCGTGTGCGCGCGCCGTGCGCACGAAGGCGTCGACGATGGTCTCGGTGGTCGCGGCCTCGGGCGCGCCCGTCGTGACAGACTCGACCGGGGCGGTCATTGTGGTTTTCATCGCGCTGATGTCACCGTTCCTTCCGGTGTTGGTGCGCCTCGGCGGCGCGGCGCCAGGCCGAGGTGCCGCAGGCTGGTCCGGCCGAACGGCGTCGACGGGTCGACCAGATCCAGCGGCAGGTCGAAGTGGTCTCGCTCGGGCACGATCCGCGCCGATACCGGGACCGACTGCGCGGCAAGGTATGCCGCGTAGACCTCGTGCTGACGCAGATAGGTTCGTGTCTCGTGCTGCCCGGCGGCGAGCAGGATCGAGTCGCATCGGGGCGCGGGCATGCGCAGCGGGCTGCACTCGCGGGCGAGTTCGGGCGTGAGGCGAACGGCGTCGTTGACGTAGGTCTCGGGAATCTCGGTGAGGTCGTACAGCCCGCTCATCAGGCACGCGCTGCGCACCCGCGGCGCGTCCGGGCCGGCCAGGGCGGCGGCGAGCAGGTGCGCGCCCGCGCTGCTGCCCGCGACGTGCAGCCGCTGCGGGTCGATCCCCAGGATGGGCCCGGTGCCGGCGAGCCACTCGAGGGCCCGGCCGACCGAGGCGATCATGCCGGGCACCGTGCGGTCCGGCGCGAGCCCGTAACCCACTGCGACGTAAGCACATCCGTGCGCCACCGCGTGCCGGGCGGCGAAGCAGGCGTCGTCGATGCCGGACTCCTGCCAGTGACCGCCGTGCACGAAGACGAGCGCGGGGGTCTCCGGTCCCCGGACACCCTGCGGCACAGCGGGAAACACATGGCAGCGCTCGCCGTGGCCCGCCCCGTACGGCACGGCGATGTGCACGTCGAGGCGGGCACGGGCGGTGTCGCTGCGCCTGCGGTACCGCCGCAGCGACCCGGCGGGATCGCGCGCCACCGAACTCGGTGAGTACTCGCGGTCGAGGACGCTGTATTCACCCACCCCGCCGACTCCGTCGGCTGCCGTCCCCCTGTATTCACCCACCCCGCCGACTCCGTCGGCTGCCGTCTCCATGAGCTCACTCATCGGCCTTACGCCCTTCGATGACGCCGTGCGGTGTCCAGCCCTCGTTGTAGATCCGCTTGACATCGACGAAACCCGAAGCCTGGAGCCACTCTTCGTGCTCGCGCCAGGGGTAGATCGTCGACTCCTCCGAGGGCAGCGTCGCGAAGTACACGTTGTCCAGCGCGGTGTAGAGCGGGCCGCGCCCGTCATCGTCGGCGAACGCGTTGAACACGATCACCCGGCCGCCGGGCGGCAGCGCGTCGTGCGCCCGCTTCAGCAGCGCGCGGTTCTGCTCCGGGGACCAGATGACGAACTGGTGGGCGAACAGCGCGACGTCGTACCCGCGGGGCAGCGGGTCGCCGAACATGTCACCGGCCACCACGTCGATCCGGTCGCCGAGCCCGGCGGCGGCGATATTGTCCCCGGCCACCTCGACCGCGCCCTCGAGGTCGAACACCGTGATCTTCAGGTGCGGGTGGGCCTGGGCGAGCGCGATCGCGTTCACCGCGTCGCCGCCGCCGACGTCGAGGACCATGGACACGCCGCTGTAGTCGACCTGGTGCAGCAGCACCGGATTCGACAGCTCGGACCAGGAATGCATGCCGCGGAAGAACAGCGCCTCGAGCTCCGGTGTCTGCTCGAGCCGGGTGTAGAGGTCGTTTCCCTTGCCCGGCAGGTGTTTCAGGCCGAGGTTCTTCCCGGTGCGCAGCGACTCGGCGTACTCCTTGGCCGGCAGGTAGGACAGCCGCTGCTGAAAGTCGATGATATTGCGGATGAGCGGCCAGGTGCCGTCGGCCATGGCGTCGTGCAGCATGGCGCTCAGCGTGTATCGGTCGCCCTCGCGGTCGGTGAGGCCCAATGAGGTTGTGCCGAGCAGCAGTTGGCGCGCGGACTTGGGTGGCAGTCCGAGCCCCTCGGCGGCCTGGTCGCTGGTGGACGGGCCGTTCAGGTCGAGGTATTCGAACAGTTGCAACTCCGAGGCCGCACGCAGCTGTTGAAAGGCCGCGAACCCGAACAACACCGGGACGAGCGAGGTGAGGTCGACGGGCTTGGTCAGCTCGGTCTTGAGGTCGGTCATCGTGATCGTGTTCCTCCAGCAGTCGGGGTGTTCTTCGGTGATCGTCGCGACTTACAGCCGGGTGCGGAAAGTCCACAGCTCCGGAAAGAAGCGGTGTTCGTTGATGGTTCGGAGCCACGGTGCTCCGTCGGTGCCCGCCGTGCCGCTCTTGCCGCCGAGCATCCGCTCGACGACGAGCAGGTGGGTGGCCCGCCAGCACGAGAATTGGTAGGCGACCTCGAGCAGGCTCTCCGCCAGCCGATGCGCCGCGTGATGTCGGTCGGGGTGGCGGTAGATCTCCAGCCAGACGTCCTCGATGAGCGGATTCGCCTCGTGCTGCTGCTCCGGCGGCCGCTCGACGCACTCGTCGGGCACCGAGAACCCTTGCCGCGCAAGGTGTCGCAGCACCTCGTCGTACAGCGACGGCCGGGCGAGCTCGGCGCGCAGCATGGCGTGGCCGTCCCGGAAGGCGGCCTCCACCTGGCCCGGCGGCCGGTTGCCCATCACGAATTCCAAAGCGCGATAAGCGAAGGACTGGGTGCCCGAGGCGTCGTTGAGCACATGCCGGAAGGCGATGAACTCGTCTACCGACATGCCGTTCATCGACTCCCAGCACGCCACGAGCACCCGCTGGGTGCGGGTCGCCCTGGACAGCGCCAGGCAGGCGTCGGGCACGTCGTCGCGCTCGAGCGCGCCGCGGGCGGTGTCCAGATCATCGATCACCGCACGGAACAGCAGCTCCTTGACGTGACTGATCAGGATGAAATTCAACTCGCCCCTGGCGTCGCTGCGCGGGCGGGCGAGCTCGTGCAGCCGATCCATGTGGGCGTAGGTGACGTACTCGGGCGCCACGTACTCGGGGGCGGTGGTCATTGCACTCCTTCCACGGCGCGGCACAGCGCGTCCACGGCGTGCGACACCTGTTCGTGCGTGACGTACAGCGGCGCGAAGGCGAAGCGGATCAGGTCCGGCGGCCGGGCGTCGACGAGCACGCCGTCCTCGGCCAGGGCCTGTTCGACCTTGTCCGCCTGGGCGATTCGCAGGGCGAGGTGCCCGCCGCGGCGCTCCGGGCCCTCCGGCGACGCGAGGCGGCCCAGCAGCTCCGAGCGCCGGCGCGCGAGGCACTCGAGGAAGAACTCACCGAGTTCCGTTGAACGCCGGTGCAGTTCGTGGATGCCGACCTCGATCAGCGGCGCCAGCGCGTGATTCAGGGCGACGAGGCTGAGCAGCGGCGGAGTGCCGGTGCGCGCCCGGTCGATGCCCTCGGCGGGAATGAAGGTCTGCGCCATCGCGAATGGCTTCGCATGCCCGTGCCATCCGGTCAGCGGGAAGTCCACCGCCGACTGAAGACGGGTGGGCACGTAGAGGAAGGCGGGCGCTCCCGGGCCGCCGCCGAGGTACTTGTAGCCGCAGCCGACGGCGAGATCGACGGCGTTGGCGTCGAGGTCGACGGGCAGCACACCGCTGGCGTGGCTGAGATCCCACACCGAGACGGCCCCGACGGCGTGGCACAGCGCGGTGATCGGGCGGATCTCGCGGCGCTCGCCCGTGCGGAAGTCCACGGGCGCGGCGAGGGCCACCGCGACCTGAGTTCCGTTGTCGCGCAGATACGCATCGAAACCCTCGCGTGTCTCGACGACGAGTTCGCGGTCGAGCAGGCGGGCCGCCGAGCCCGCGATGTAGAGGTCGGTCGGGAACGACTCGGACTCGACGAGCAGCACCTGGCGGTCCCGGCGCAGGCGGCAGGCGGCGATCAGCGCGTTGAACAGGGTGGTCGAGGTGGTCTCGCCCGCGACCACCACCTGTCCCGGCCCCGCGCCCACCAGCGTGCCGATCTTGTCGCCGACGGTGCACGGCAGGTCGAGCCAGCCGTCCTCGAACCAGGCCTGGACCTGGCGCGGGGCCCACTGGTCGGACACCACCCGATCGAGCTCCTCGGTCAGGCTGTTCCGCGGCGGGCCGAGCGAGTTTCCGTTGAGGTGGATGGCACCGTCGGTGGCGAACGCCCGCGCGTACTCGGCGAGCGGATCGACGCTGTCCCGATGGCGCGCCTCCGCCAGCAGGCTGTCGCTCGGCAAGGTCGCCGCGGACTCCGGCCGGATTGTCATGCCTCACTCACTTTCTGGTCGTCCTCGAGCGGCGGCAGCCACACCTGCCCGGTGATCCGGACGCTCGCGGTGTCGCCGTTGATCGAGCCCGCGCAGGCGAAGACGGACTCGCTGCCCTGGCCCGTCACCTGACGGACCGTCACGGGCGCGTCGTCGTCCCCGGCCAGGCCGAGCCCGGTGAGACCGAGCGCGGCGGCGGCGGGCAGACAGCCTGCGTCCTCCGGAATGCCGAAGCCCGGCGCGAACACTCGGGCCAGCACCTCGCGTGCGTCCGGGTCCCAGCGAAAGGCGGTGAGATCGGTGAGCCCGAGTTCGCGCATGCGCTCGAGGTCCGGAACGGGCAGGGACAGCGGGTCTTCGGTGACCTGGACGAAGTTGAAGGCCCGGCCGACGCCGCCGGCGTGCGGAGTGCCTGTCCCCCAACCGAACAGCGCCGGGTCGTACGGAATCTCCTCGCGCACAACGGGTCCGTCGAACGGAACCCGGACCTCATCGCCGTCGGTCCACAACCACTGGCAGCCGACCTCGGCGGTCCGGCCGACCTCGCCGGGCGCCAGCAGGCCGGCGCCGACCAGGCACGCGGCCACGCCGGCCAGCGAGTGTGTGCCGAACGGCGTCTCGCCCTCGGCATTGAAGATCCGGGACGCGAAAGTCTTTCCGGCGCGGGAGTAGTCGCTCACCAGCGCGGTCTCGTCCGAGGCGCCCGCGCGCGCGTACTCGGCGGCCTTCGCGACCACGGCGTCGTCGCACCGGCCCTCCGGGATGAGCACGTCCAAGGTGCTCCCCCGGCCCGGCGCCGCGCCGAACATGTCCACTCGCAGCACTCGCATCATTCACCTCCGAGGTGCTTCTCGGCGAAGTCGACGACGACCTGTTCGTCGCCCTGGTAGGGCTGGTCGTGGCGGGGCCAGTGCACGACCAGGTCGGTGATGCCGATCTGCTCGAGCTCGCCCGCCACGTCCTCGTAGGCGGCCAGCGAATCGGTCACCCCGCCCACCGCCGCGTCGGCGACGAACAGCTTGCCGAGGGTGGCCGGATCCCGGCCCGCGCGCTCGCACGCGGCCTCGATGCCGCGCACCTGGTCTCGCACCATGGGCACGACCTCACGCAGCGGACGCATGCGGAAGTCGTTGGGCGGTCCGGACGTAACCCAGTACCGCGCGAACCGGGCCGCCAGCGCCATGCCCCTCGGCCCGGTCGCGGCCAAAGCGAAGGGCAATCGCGGCGCGTCCCCGGCGCGCGGGTGGAAGTTGACGCCCGCCGCGGTGTACCAGCGTGACACCTTTGTCACGGAGCCGCGGACCAGCACGGTGTCGAGGAGTTCGACGAACGCCTCGAATCGGTCGGCGCGTTCGCGCGGGCCGAGATCGGGCCCGCCTAGGATGCTCACGTCGAATCCCGGTGCGCCCGCGCCGAGTCCGCAGATCAACCTGCCGCGCGCGATGTCGTCGACGGTGACGAGCTCCTTGGCGAGCGCGACGGGATGGCGGAAGTTGGGGGTGGCCACGAGCATGCCGAGGCCGATGGAGCTGGTGACGGTGGCGGCGGCCGTCAGGGTCGGGATGGAGCTGAACCACTGGCGGTCGGCGAACCAGCGCCACATCAGGTGGTCGTAGGTCCACGCGTGGTGGTAGCCGAGTTGCTCGGCGGCCCCCCACCGGTCGGCGGCGACCTTCCATTCGTGTTCGGGCAGTAGGACTATGCCGTGCTTCATCGGTGCGCCTCCTCGAGTCGCATCTCCGATACCAGCCGGGCCGCGCGATCGAGCACGTCCAGCACGCCGGTGACGAACGGTCGCATCTCGTCGTCGGCCTGCTCGGTGACGACGGGGTGATGCGCTCCGTCCACATTGGGGTACAGCCCGTTGTGCGCCAGGTCCGCAGCGAGATCGGCCAGGCGCGAGTCGAGTTGGGCCACGAACTCGGTCTGGCTGACCGGGCGCCGGACGGTCAGGAAGAAGTTGTCGTAGAGGTCTTCCTTCTCCCGCGAGACGCTCACGCCGGGCGCGCCCGCCGACTCCTGGAGCAGCGAACGCCCCTCCGGCACAAGATGATCGGCGATATGGCTGTGCGTGATGCCGTTGCGCGCGACCGCCTCGCCGAGCGCGGCGCACGACGCGTCCTCCTGCCAGGGCATCTTGCCGCGGAACAGCCGGCGAACCGGCCGGTAGTCCGGCGCCCACGTTCCGCTGAAGGCAGGATGCTGCAACGCCATTCGCGGTCTGATGTCGGCGTGGTACTGGTCCCTGGGGACGGTGGAGGAGTAGAGCAGCACCGCGCTGTATCCATCTATGCAGGCGCACAACAGGTCCAGCTCGCGCTCGCTCGGCGCGTCCTCGTCGGGGTGGTGCCACACGACGTCGCACATGGCCCGCCACAGTAGGAACGAGACCTGGTGCCCCGCGATCCAGCGGTACCAGAACAGGCGCTCCGGCTCGACCGGCTCGTTGCCGAAGACGTTGTAGCGCGGCCAGTCTCGGTCGGTGACCTCCGTCGAGTGGTCCGACTCGGCGGACCCGTCGAAGGAGTCGCCGAGCGGCGGCATGAACAGCACGTGCGGCTGCAGGGGCGGCGGGCGGTGCGCGCCCTTGGCAGATCCATTGCGTCCGGTCACGATCCCGCTCCCGGAAAATAGATGAACTCCATCTCGAGTCCGTTGGGGTCGACGACGTAGAGGCTCTGCATCCCGTCCGCGTCGGTCACGATGTCGGAGGGCCCCTCGTCCCTGGCCCACTGGAGGTCGGTCGCGGCCCGCGCCTTCAGCCACTGCTCCCGCAGCGCCACTAGGTCTTCCGCTCGGTCCACGGTGATACCTAGGTGTTGGTATTGGTAGCCGAGCGGGTCCGGACCGTCCTGACTGTGCTCGGCCCGGTCGAAGACGTGGAATCGCACGCCTCCAATCTTCAGCTCGACCAGCTTCTCGATTCCCGGCAGTCGCTCGAGGGTGAGTGGCGAGAAGCTGTCGAGCTTCCATTCCACGGTGGCGCCGAGGAATTCCTGGTACCACCTGATCGTGGAGTCCACGTCGTCGGTCTGAATGGCGAGGTGGTGAAATCTCGGCGCGATGTCAAGCCCGTGCATCGGATGCCTTTCCGTCGCGAATGTGCTCATGGTGGGCCCCTCACCGCGGTGGGAGGGGGTGTCCCAGCACCTTCCATAGTCGACGGACGGCGACGCCCGGGGCAATCAAAAGGGGTTCAAGAAACTCTTAAATCACTGTCAGACAACAATTGTCGGCGCTTGTCGAAATCCTTTGCCTACCAGCTGTTTAGCGCGCGCGAGAATGGTTATCCCGGAGGGACGGGCCGGATTCGGGACGGTCGAGCGTCCGGGGAGACGAAAGAATGGCTGTAGCCGTACCCGATATACGGTACGGCACAACCGAAATGATGCTTCCTAGGAACTCTTGCGCGCGTCTTCGACGGCTACCGGCTCCCGCGTGGCGTTGCCGTCCGCGGGCTCCCGAAGGTGTTGCCGGAGATCGGGTATCAGCGTGAGGAGCCCGCACAGCGCCATGGCCGCGCCGATCCACAGCGGCGCGGTGAGGCCGTGGCCGGTGCTGATCCCGATCCCGCCGAGCCACGGGCCGATGACGACACCGATATTGATGGCGGATCCGTTGACCGTGTTGACCAGCGCGCCCTCGTTGGACACCGACATCACCCGCGCGGCCATCGCCGGGTTGAGCGGCAGGCCGATCAGGCCGAGCGCGACGGTGGCCGCGACGGTCGGCGCCTTGTACTCCACGCACAGCGCGAAAACGGCGAGCACCAGCATCAACGCGATCAGCCCGCCGAACAGGATGGGCCTTGTGTAGCGGTCCGCGAAGCGGCCGACCACGGCGTTGCCGACCACCGTCGCTATCCCATACACGCCGAACAGGATCGGCACCGTCGCGGGCGCGAAGTGCGTCGCGTCGGTGAAAATCGGTGAGAGATAGGTGAATCCGGCCACGACCGACCCGATGACGAGCGCGTTGGTCGCGTACGCACCCCACAGTCGCAGGTTGCGGAAGGCCTGGATCTCCGACCGGAAATCCAGGGTCTGCGGATTGCCGCCGGCGGGCACCAGCGCGACGACCGCGGCGATGCACACCACCGCGAGCGCGTCGACCAGCCAGAAGCTCGCCCGCCACCCGAAGTGCTGCTCGATGAAGGTGGCCACCGGCAGGCCGACCACCTGCGCGACCATCATGCCGCCGTACAGCACCGACATGGCGCGTCCGCGCCGCTCGGCGCCGACGAGCCGCACGCAGACCGCGGCGCCCACGCCGAAAAAGGCCGAGGCAGCCAGCGCGGTCACGATCCGCGCCACCACGAGTACCCAATAGTCTTGTGCCAGTGCGCCTATCGTCTGTCCGACCACGAACCCGATCAGCAGCCAGATCAGCGATCTCTTCTGCGGCACCCGCGACAGTCCGACGATGAGCGCCGGGCCGCCGATCACCATGCCGAAGGCGAAGATCGAGACGAGATAGCCGATGGCGGCGATGGAGACGCCGAGGTCCTGCGACATGCCGGGAATGAGCCCGGCGACCATGATCTCGGTGGTGTTGAGGCAGAAAACGCCGAGCCCCAACACATATACGGCGAAAGGCATGACTCCCCTCCCGGGGCGGCTCGGTCAGCTGTCCGACGGCTGGGCGAAGGAGGTCCAGCGGTTCCCGAACGGGTCGGTGAACTGCCCGATGACCAGGCCGGTCGCGTCGGTGAAGGGATCCAGCACGCGCTGCCCGCCCGCCTGCTCGCAGCGGGCGAGCAGATCCGGGACGTCGGCGACGAGCAGCCCGGGAATCGCGTAGTCGGTCGAGTTCGGCACGGTCGAGACGTCCATCGTGCCGCCGATCGGCTCCTTCGCGCCGTCGGGGTGCACGCTGTAGTAGATCGCGCCCTCGGCGGCCTCGTCGCGCTGGTAGGTCCAGCCGAACGCCCGCTCGTAGAACTCCCGCGTGGCCGCGAAATCCGTTGTGCCGATTTCGAACCAGGCCGTGGAGTTCGGGACGGGAGCCCGATCAGGCACCGCTGTGTCGGCGGGCTCGAACAGGCCGATCTTGTTGCCCTTGACGTCGGTGACGACCGCGTGCAGGTCACCGGCCGCGGTGCGGGCCGGCTCCTCGATCACCTTGGCGCCCAACGACTCCAGCGCCGGAATGGTGGCCGCCAGGTCGTCGCGAATCACGCTGAACCACAACGCGTCCCGGCTGCCCTGGCGCAGCGCGCCCATGGCGGACCGCGCGCCCGGCGCGGTGATCGTGTGGTAGCCGGGGCCGAACGAGGTGTACTGCCAGTCGAAAATTTGCTGGTAGAACTGCTTACTGCGCTCCGGATCGGTGGCGACGATCTCGAACCATCCCACGGTTCCCGAGGTGCCCATGACCACTCCTCCTGTATGACAGAGTACGAGTAGGTGCGCTTCTTACCGTAAACTGATTTCCAACCGGAAATCAAGTCCACGACCGGGTGAGGAGAGATCAAGTGCCCGTTGACGAGAACGACCACAGCCCGGTGCTCGACTGGCCGGACGGGGTGGAGAACGCGCTGGCCCACCTCACCTGCGTGCTGGTCGCGCGGCGCACCAGGACCACGCCCGAGCGGGTGACCTGGCAGCAGTACGACGTGCTCGAGATGCTGCGTCTGCGCGGCCCGATGACGCCGTCCGCGCTCAGTGCCGCACTGAGCGTTTCGCGCCCCACGATGTCGAAAGCCCTTCGGGTACTGAAGGATCAGGATCTGGTCACGCAGGCGGCGCTCGGCGCCGACCGGCGCGAGCAGACGACCTCGCTCACCGCGACCGGCCGCGAATTCCTCGACCGCGCCGCGGAGTGCAGGCGCGACAACGCCCGCATCGCCGAGTCCGTGCTGACGCCGGACGAGCAGGCCGTGTTCGCCGCATTGTGCGGCAGGGTCGCCGAGGCCATCCACGCGGCGGGGCAGCCCGCGCCGATACCGTCCTGACCTGACCGAATATCCCGCTTCAAGAGCTTTTGACAGTAACTTGAAGATTCTCTGGATGTGCCGGGCAGTACCGCCCGGATATGTTCGATGTAGTGGAAATGGGCCGCGGCCATCGTGCTGACATTCGGCCTCAGCCATTGCGTCGAAAGGAGTTTGCCGTGCCTGAAATCAGCGCCGGCACAATAAGCGATCGCCGCATCGGAGCAGCGCCCGATCGTGAAATCGACATCGCGCGGCAGGAGCCGGAAAGGTGAGCCGCGCGGACGTTTCCGAGAAGGCGGCCGTTGTCGGTTTCGACCCCATCGAGCGTCGCTGGGTCACCGGCGAGACGGCGAGCCTGTCGTTCGCCGCCGCGCCCGCCCTCGACGGTGAACTGCTGGTCGACGCGGACGCCCGCGAGGCCGTCACCACCGACCTGGGCAATATCACCCACCACCGGCCCGCCGCCGTGCTGCGGCCGCGCTCGGCCGAGGACATCGCCGCGATGATCCGATTCTGCCGCGCGCACGACGTCAGCGTGTCGACCAGGGGCGCGGCGCACACCACGCTCGGCCAGGGCCTCACCGACGGCCTGCTCATCGAGAATCGCACCCTCGATCGCATCCATTCCATCGGCGCGGACGTCGCCGAGGTGGACGCGGGCATCCTGTGGAAAGACCTGATCAACGCCGCCTACGAGCGGTCGCCGCGGCTGAGCCCGCCCGCCATCACCGGCTACACCTCGCTGACCGTCGGCGGGACGCTCTCGGTCGGCGGACTCGGCGGCCTGGTCGGCGCGCTGAACACCGGCCTGCACGTGGACCACGTGCGCGAGCTCGAGGTGGTCACCGGCACCGGCGCCATCGAGCGCTGCTCGCCCGAGCACAAACCCGACCTGTTCGAGGCGGTGCTCGGCGGCCTCGGCCAGTGCGGCGTGATCACCAAGGCGGTCATCGATCTCGTGCCCGCGACCGAACGGGCCCGCACCTATGTGCTGGAGTACACCGACAACGGCGAGTTCTTCCGCGATGTGCGCACGCTGATCGAGCGGCCGGCCATCGACCACGTCTACGCCGAGCTGTACTCGCCCGAGTCCGCGCCGACCCACCGGCTCTACGCGACCGTCCTGTACGACCCCGACGCGCCGCCGAACGACGAGGTGGCCACCGAGGGTCTGACCACCGAGCCGATCATCGACGACACCACCTACCTGGACTACGCGTACAAGATCGACACGCTGGTCGACGGCATGCGCGAGACGGTGGGCTGGGACCACCTGGTCAAACCGTGGTACGACGTGTGGCTGTCCGGGTCGGTGGTCGAGGAGTACGTCGGCGAGGTCCAGGCGCAGCTCAGCGCGCGCGATATCGGTCCCTTCGGCATCAGCCTGCTGTATCCGCAGCGGCGCTCGCACATGACGCGACCGCTGCCGCCGCTGCCCGAGGCGAACGGCTCCGACTGGGTGTTCGTGCTCGACATCAATACCGTGGCCGAGACCCCCGGTATCGATCCGGCTTTCGTCGAGGAGATGCTCGACCGCAACGACCGCATGTTCGCCCACGCGCGGGATCAGTACGGCGCGGTGCTTTATCCGATCGGTTCGCTGCGGTTCACCGCGAAAGACTGGCGCACGCATTACGGGGACAAGTGGACCGCTTTCCGCGCCGCGAAATCGCGGTACGACCCGAGCGGCATCCTCACGCCGGGTCTGCACATATTCCAGGACGAGTAACCACTTTTCGCCGGAGTAAACCGTCGATTTCTCGTCCGCGCTCCGATCTAGCATTTCAGAATTGTAGGGAGTATCCCCATGCCTCCATCCAAGCCCGAGTTGACCGGGACCACCGGCGCCGTAGCCAGTACCCATTGGCTGGCCTCCGCGGCTGGCATGCGAATTCTGGCCAACGGCGGCAACGCCTTCGACGCCGCCGTCGCCGCCGGGTTCGTGCTCCAGGTCGTGGAGCCGCACTTCAACGGCCTCGGCGGTGACCTTTCCGTCGTGGCGCATCGCGCGAAAAGCGGTGACGTACAACAGATCTGCGGTCAGGGTCCGATGCCGCAGGCGCTGAGCATCGACACCTTCGCCGAGCTCCGCCTGAGCGGCATCCCCGGCTCTGGTCTGCTGCCGGCCTGTGTGCCCGGCGCGTTCGGCGGCTGGATGCGGCTGCTCGCCGAGTTCGGGACCATGCGCCTGGCCGACGTCCTGCAGCCCGCGATCGGCTATGCGGACAACGGTTTTCCGCTGCTGCCCGAGACCGCGCAGGCCATCGGCGTGCTCGCCCCGCTGTTCCGCGAGGAGTGGACCGGGTCCGCGCAGACCTATCTGAAGGGCGGCGTGGCCCCCGCCGCGGGCAGCCGCTTCCGCAATCCGGCGCTCGCCAATACCTACCAGCGGTTGATCAAGGCGGCGGAGTCCGCGTCGGCCGATCGCGAAGCCCAGATCCAGGCCGCGCACGACGCCTACTACAAAGGCTTTGTGGCCGAGGAGATCTCGGAGTTCCTCGAGTCCGGCCCGGTGCTGGACTCGACCGGCAGGCGGCACACCGGACTGCTCAGCGCCGACGATCTCGCGCGATGGCAGGCCACCGTCGAGACCGCGCCGAGCTACGACTACGGCCCGTACCGGGTGTTCAAGCCGGGACCGTGGTCGCAGGGCCCGGTGTTCCTCCAGCAGATCGCGCTGCTCGACGGCTTCGATCTGTCGAAGATGGGTCTGGGCAGCGCGGACTACCTGCACACCGTCACGGAGTGCACGAAGCTCGCGATGGCCGATCGCGAAGCCTGGTACGGCGACCCGGCTTTCAGCGATGTGCCGCTCGCCGGGCTGCTCGACGAGGCCTACAGCGAGCAGCGGCGCGCGCTGGTCGGCCCCCGCGCCGCGCTGGACCTGCGCCCCGGCTCGCCCGGCGGCCGTAGCTCGTTCATCCCCGACCGTTCGGTGCCGGACTATCCGGAGGCCGAGACGGAGTGGATGACGCAGTTGCGCAACGGATTACCGACCATCCTGCAGGAGACCACGACAAAGGGCGACACCGTCACGGTCACCGCGGTGGACAGGCACGGCAATATGGTGGCCGCGACGCCGAGCGGCGGCTGGCTGAAGAGCTCCCCCGCCATCGCGAGCCTCGGGTTCCCGCTCGGCACCCGCGGCCAGTGCGGTTACCTGACCCCCGATCACCCGAACTCGCTGGCGCCCGGCAAGCGGCCCAGGACCACGCTCAGCCCGACCGTGGTGCTGCGCGACGGGCGACCTTACGTCGCCTTCGGCACGCCGGGCGGCGATCGACAGGATCAGTGGACGCTCCAGTTCTTCCTGAATGTCGTCGATTTCGGGCTCGACTTCCAGACCGCCACCGAGACCACCGCCTTCCACTCCGATCAGGTTCCCGCGTCGTTCACCCCGCACGCGCACCGGCCCGGCGTCCTGGTGGTCGAGGAGACCTGCGACCCGGCGGTCGTCCAGGAACTGGAACAACGCGGCCACGAGGTGGAACTGGCCCCGGCGTACTCGCTCGGCCGAGTGTGCGCCACCGGGTTCACCGAGGACCAGGAGTTCGTCCGGGCCGCGGCGAGCCCGCGCAAGCGGCACGCCTATGCGGTAGCCGAATAGCGCTGGCCGCCAACATTTTCGAAAGGAACAACGATGACGATCACCGACCATCGTCCGGAGATCATCGAACTCACCGACGAACAGCAACGCCGGGAATGGCAGTCGTTCACGCTGTCCGACCTGCCGGAGATGATCAGCGCGATGCACGTCTGCTACGCGGTGCGCGCGATCGCCGACACCCCGCTGCTCGAGCGGCTCAGGTCCGGCCCGCGCAGCCCCGCCGACGGGCTGCTGGCAGGCATCGACCCCGAGATGGGGCCCGGCTTCCTGCGCTACCTCGTCCTTCGCGGCATTCTCGAGACCCGCGGCGAGGAGTTCTTCCTCACCCGGCTCGGTGAGTTCCTGACCACGGACGTGTCGCTGGCTCGCCTCGGCGTCTACGTGGACGCGTACGGCATGGTCACCAGCCGGACCGGCGACCTGCTCACCGGCAAGGCGGTGTACGGCAAGGACGTGGTCCGCGACGGCGGCAAGCTCGGCGCGCACTGCGACACCCTGTTCTCGGCCTTCCACACCCCGACGCTGCTGACCGCGATGCGCGGCCGCGGTGTGCAGCGCATCCTCGACATCGGTTGCGGCGGAGGCCAATTGGTGGTCGACGCGTGCCTGCGCGATCCGTCGCTGACCGGCATCGGACTCGATATCTCCGCCGACGCGGTCGCGGTGGCCAATGAGCACGCGCGCACCTGCGGCGTGGACGATCGGGTGAAATTCGTTGTGGGCGACGCGTTCGCGCCGAAGACGTGGCCGAAGGAGTGCTTCGAGGCCGACGGCCTGTGCATGATGAGCGCGCTGCACGAGCACTTCCGCCACGGCGAGCAGGCCGTCGTCGATCTGCTGAACGAGATCTCCTCGACCTTCCCTGATTTGAAGATACTGCTGGTCGGCGAGCCCGAGATCCGTTACGACAGCAGGGAAAACGACGATGACTTCTTCCTGATCCACGTGCTGACGGGTCAGGGTCTCCCCCGCGACCGTTCCGCGTGGTTCGACGTGTTCCAGAAGTCCGAGCTGACCTGTCGCCGGATGTACACGCGCCCCGCGGCCGGGCCTCGGTTGTGCTTCTACGACCTGGCCGGAAAGGACCGGACGTGACCAGCTCCACCACGACCTCGGCGATCGAGTCCGACATCGACCTCTTCTCGACGGAGGCCCTGCACGACCCGGTTCCGTCCTATCGGACGCTGCGGGACCTGGGTCCGGTCGTGCACATGACCGAGCACGATCTCTACGGGCTGTTCCGGTACGACCAGGTGCGTGCGGCGCTGGTGGACTGGGAGGGCTTCAGCTCCGCCCAGGGCATCGCGATGAACCCCACGGCCAACGAGATGTCGGACGGCTCACTGCTTTCCATGGACCCGCCGCGCCACCGCGCGGTACGCAAGGTCCTCGACGACGCGCTGCGCCCCAAGTACGTGCGGCAGGTCGCGGGCAACATCGAGCACCTCGCCGACGAACTCGTCGACGACCTGATGCGGCGCGAAACCTTCGACGGCGTCACCGATTTCGCGGCCAAGCTGCCGGTCGACATCGTCATGGACCTCATCGGCTTCCCGCGCGACGAACAGCGGGACAAGATTCTGGTCTGGGCGCTGGGCGCGTTCAACTACTTCGGGCCGCCCGGCGAGCGTCAGCTCTCGACGTTCCCGGACGTGCAGGCGCTCATGCAGTACCTCGTCACCGACGCCACGCCGGACAAGCTGCTGCCCGACAGCTTCGGCCAAATCGTCTGGCAGGCGGCCGATCGCGGCGAGATCACCGAGAACGAGGCCCTCATGACCATGAGCGCCTACGCCTGCGCGGGATTGGACACCACCATCGCCGGTGTGGCGAGCACTCTGTGGCTGCTGGCGCAGAATCCGGACGAGTGGACGGCCATCCGGCAGGATCCGAAACTCGTTCCTGGCGCGTTCCTCGAGGGCGTGCGGCTGGAGACGCCGATCCAGCACTTCTCCCGAGTCACCACCGAGGACAAGGAGATCGAGGGCGTCACGATCCCCGAGGGCGCGCGGGTGCTCGTCTCCTACGCCGCGGCCAACCGGGACGAGCGCCACTACCCCGAGCCGGATCGCTTTCGGGCGGACCGCAATCCGGCCGACACCGTCGGATTCGGCTTCGGCGTGCACAACTGCCCCGGGCGCACCCTCGCCTCGATGGAGGCCCACGCCCTGTTCGGCGCGCTCGCGAAGCGGGCCTCCACGATCGAGCTCACCGGTGAGCCCATCCGGACGCCGAACAACATCACCCGCGGACTGGACACGCTTCCCGTCCGCATCTCCTGAAAGGGGCGACCATGAAAGCGGCACAGATCGTCGAGTACGGCGCCCCGCTGGAGCTGCGCCAGGTCCCCGACCCGACGCCGGACTCGGACGGCGTCGTGCTCGAAGTCCTCGCGACCGGCATCTGCCGCAGCGATTGGCATGCGTGGATGGGTGATTGGGGATGGATGGGCGGGCAGGTCGCACTGCCCCGCACGCTGGGGCACGAGATCGTCGGCACGGTGCGCGCCGTCGGGCCCGAGGTACGCGGCGTGCGCGGCGGCGACCGGGTCACCACGCCGTTCCATCTGGCCTGCGGCGCCTGCGGGTACTGCCGGTCGGGGCAGGCGAACGTCTGCGACAACATGCAGGTGCTCGGATTCTGGTGTGACGGTGGCTATGCCGAGTACGTGCACATCGCCAACGCCGACTTCAACTGCGTCCCAGTGCCGGAGGAGCTCACGCCGGTGGCGGCCAGCGCCATCGGCTGCCGGTTCATGACGGCGTTCCACGCCGTCACCGGGCAGGGGCGCGTTCGCCCGGGCGAGTGGGTCGCGGTGCACGGCGTCGGCGGCGTCGGCCTCGCGGCCGTGCAGATCGCCTGTGCCGCAGGGGCTTCGGTGGTCGCCGTGGACATCGACGCGGGCAAGCTGGCGCTGGCCAAGGAGCAGGGGGCGGTACACACCATCGACGCGAGCGTCGAGCAGGACGTGCCCGCTGCCGTACAAGAGGTCACCGGCGGCGGCGCGCACGTGTCCCTGGACGCGCTCGGCACCGGGACCACGGTGGTGAACTCCGTTCGCTCGCTGCGCAAACGCGGCCGCCACGTCCAGGTCGGGCTCACCAGCGCGGCGGACGCGGGCGAGATCGCGCTGCCGATGGACCTCATCACCATCGGCGAGCTGAGCATCGTGGGCTCGCACGGGAATCCGCACTCCAGGTATCCGGAGCTGCTCTCACTGGTCGCCTCGGGCCGGCTCACGCCGCAGACCCTGGTGCAGCGCACCGTTTCACTGGACCGAGCCGGGGAAGTCCTCTCCGCAATGAGCGATTTCACCACCAACGGCATCACCGTCATCGACCGCTTCTGACGCGGACCGGGAGGACTCGTGAATACCTCATGCAGCACCGTGGGCGCGGCCGCCCGCGACTTCCTGTCCCGAAAGCACCTGCTGTTCATCGGCGGTCAGTTCGTCGGCGCGGCGACCGGCCGGATATTCACCACGGTCGATCCGTCCACCGGCGGAGACATCGCCGAAATCGCCCACGCGGGAACGCAAGACGTCGCGGACGCCGTCACCGCGGCGCGGGTCGCGCTGGACGGGCCTTGGAGCCGGCTGTCCGCGGCCGACCGCGGCAGGCTCATCGCGCGACTCGCGGATCTCATCGAGCACAACGACGAGCAGCTGGCCGAGCTCGAGGCCCTCGACGCGGGCAAGCCGATCACCATGACCCGCGCGATGGACATTCCCGCGGCGGCGGCCCAGTTCCGCTACTTCAGCGGATGGCCCGCCAGGATCGAGGGCGAGACGATCCCCGTCGCGGTGCCGAACACGTTGTGCTACACCAGGAAAGAGCCGGTCGGCGTCTGCGCGCAGATCATCCCGTGGAACTTCTCGCTGTTGATGACGGCCTGGAAGCTCGGCGCGGCGCTGGCGGCGGGGTGCACCGTGGTGCTCAAACCCGCTGAGCAGACACCGCTAACCGCGCTGCGGCTCGCGGAGCTGGTCGAGGAGGCCGGTTTTCCGCCGGGCACCGTCAATGTGCTGACCGGAGACGGCGAGACCGGCGCCGCACTGGTCGACCACCCCGGCGTCGACAAGATCGTGTTCACCGGATCTACCGCCGTGGGGCGCGAGATCGGCGCGAAGGCGGGGGCGCAACTCAAGCGCGTGACGCTGGAACTCGGCGGGAAGAGCCCGAATATCGTTCTGCCGGACGCGGATATCGAGTCCGCGATCGCCGGGAGTTACACCGGGATCTATTTCAATACCGGTCAAGCGTGCAACGCCGCGTCGCGACTCTTCGTGCACGAGAGCGTGTTCGACGAAGTGGTCGAGGGGCTGGCCGCGCGGGCGAAGAGCGCGCAGGTCGGTCCGGCGCTCGATCCGGCGACCGAGTGCGGGCCGGTGGTCTCGGCCGAGCAGTACCGGCGGGTGCGTGGCTACATCCACGACGGGGTCGCCGCCGGTGCGACACTGCGGTCGGGTGCGGTTCCGCCCTCGGATCCCGAGGGCGGATACTTCATTCCCCCAACGCTTTTCACGGATGTGACGCCGGACATGCGGATCTGCTGCGAAGAGATCTTCGGGCCGGTTCTGGTCGCCGCACCGTTCGACAGCATCGACGACGCCGTGCGCATGGCCAACGACACCGACTACGGGCTCGCCGCCGGCGTCTGGACCCGGAACCTCGGCGCGGCACACACGCTCGCGGCTCGCCTGCACGCGGGTTCGATTTATCTCAACACGTGGGCGCCCGGCGACCCCGCCGCACCGTTCGGCGGCGTGAAGGCGTCCGGTGTCGGCCGGGAGATGGGGCGCGCCGGGCTCGACGCGTACCTGGAACCGAAGACCGTGTGGACGACCCTCGCGTGAGCAGACGATAGCGAAAGGATAAGACGATGTGTGGAATCGTCGGTTGGGTCGATTTCGATCGTGATCTCACCGCCGAGCGCCGCGTTCTCCAGGCGATGGTGGACACCATGGCCCTGCGCGGACCGGATGCCGAGGGGTCGTGGCTGCATCCGCACTGCGCCCTGGGGCATCGGCGGCTCTCCGTGATCGACCTCGAGGGCGGCAAGCAGCCGATGCTCTCCCCGGAGACGCTGCCCGACGGCACGCCGCTGGCCGCGATCAGTTACAGCGGCGAGGTGTACAACTTCACCGAACTCCGCGACGAGCTGAAGACGCTCGGGCACCGCTTCGCGACCAGGAGCGATACCGAGGTCGTCTTGCGCGCGTATCTGGAGTGGGGCGCGGAGTTCGTCCAGCGGTTGAACGGCATGTTCGCCTTCGCGATCTGGGACAGCCGCGTCGAGGAATTGCTGCTGTATCGGGATCGGCTGGGCGTCAAACCGCTGTTCTACTATCCGACGCCCGACGGTGTGCTGTTCGGATCGGAGCCGAAGGCGATTCTCGCCCATCCGCAGAGCCGCGCGGTGCTCACCCTCGACGGGCTGCGCGATGTGCTGTCGTTCGTGCGCGTTCCCGGGCAGACACCGCTGCACGGCATGTACGAGGTCCGGCCCGGGCATTTTCTTCGCGTGCGTGACGGTAAGCGCATTGAGCAGAAATACTGGGAATTGGAGTCACGGCCGCACACCGACGATATTCCCGCCAGCGTCGGCAAGGTCCGGGAGTTGTTGGAGGACATCGTCGCTCGGCAATTGGTCGCCGACGTTCCGTTGTGCACCCTGCTGTCCGGCGGCTTGGACTCGAGCGCGTTGACCGCCCTCGCGCAGCGCAGACTCGACGCCGCAGGCGGCGGTCGCATCCGGAGTTTCTCGGTGGATTTCGAGGGACAGGTGGAGAATTTCGCGCCGGAGCCGCTTCGGGAGGCGCCCGATCAGCCGTTCGCAACGGAGTTGGTGCGGCACGTCGGCACCGATCACCAGACCATTCTGTTGAACAACGCGGATCTCGTCGCCCCGAACATTCGGTCGGCGGTGTCGCGGGCCTGGGACCTGCCCTTCGGCGACGGTGATCTGGGTCCGTCGCTGTATCTGCTGTTCCGCGCGGTGCGGCAGCAGTCCACCGTCGCGCTGTCCGGCGAGTCGGCCGACGAGGTCTTCGGCGGGTATCTGTGGTTCCACGATCGGAAAGCCGTGCAGGCCGATACTTTTCCGTGGCACGCGCTCGGCGAGCGGTCGATCACCGAGCAGTCGACGGCGTTCCTGGACCCCGATCTGACGGCGCGGCTGGAGCTTCCGGAGTACATCGCCGACCAGTATCGGACCGCGCTCGCCGAGGTGCCGCACCTGTCCGGCGAGACCGGGCACGATCGGCGGATGCGGATCGCGAGCTATCTGAATCTCACCAGGTGGTTGCCGGTGATGCTGGACCGGAAAGACCGGTTGAGCATGGCCGGCGGAATCGAGGTTCGTGTCCCCTTCTGCGACCATCGATTGGTCGAATATGTTTTCAACGCGCCGTGGTCGATCAAGACCTATGACGGGCGGGAGAAGAGCCTGCTGCGCGGCGCCACCGCTGATCTGCTGCCGGAATCCATTGTGCGGCGCAAGAAGGCGCCTTATCCGTCCACTCAGGACGCGGGCTACGACCGGGCCGTCAAGCAGATACTCGGGAAAATCGTGGCGGAGCCGAGTTCGCCCGCGCTGCCGCTGTTCGACCTCGCCGCCATCGAGAAGCATCTCGACGCGCCGATCGGCGCCGCCTCCTCGATGCAGGAGCGGGGGCTGTACAACGAGACGCCCATTCGCCTCGCCGAGTGGGTCGACGCCTATGACGTGAGCCTGGTGGTATAATTTCCATTTGGAAACCATTTCTTGTCATGCCTGGTACTGGTCGCACCTAGTTCTTGGTCACGCTGAGGGAGTGGATATGTCGGATCGAACCGGACGGCAAGCGAACGACTGCATTTCGCTGCGCGGCGTCCGCGAGAACAACCTGAAGAACGTGTCGCTCGAGATCCCGAAGGGGCGGTTGACCGTTTTCACGGGCGTGTCGGGTTCTGGGAAGTCGTCGCTGGTGTTCGGCACCATCGCGGTCGAGTCGCAGCGACAGCTCAACGAGACTTTCCCCTGGTTCATCCGGAACCGGCTGCCGAAGTACGAACGGCCGCACGCCGAGGGCATGTCGCACCTGTCCACCGCCATCGTGGTCGATCAGCGCCAGATCGGCGGCAGTTCCCGCTCGACCGTCGGCACCATGACCGAGATCAATCCGATGCTGCGCGTGCTGTTCTCGCGGCACGGCAAGCCGAGCGCGGGCGAGTCGACCATGTACTCGTTCAATGTGCCGCAGGGCATGTGCCCGGAGTGCGAGGGTCTCGGACGCACCGCCAAGCTCGACCTCGATCTGCTGCTGGACAGGTCGAAATCGCTCAACGAGGGCGCCATCACCTCGCCGCTGTTCGCCGTCGGCGGGTATCCGTGGATCACCTACGCCGAGTCCGGCCTGTTCGATCCCGACAAGCCGCTGAAGAAGTTCACCGCCGACGAATGGGAGAAGCTGCTGCACGGCAGCGGTTTCAAGGTGCGGCGGCCCGGCAAGGACGTGACGCACTCCAACGAGTACGAGGGCATCGTCGTCCGGTTCAACCGCCGCTACCTCAAGAACGGCCTCGACGCGCTGAAAGACAAGGAGCGCAAGGACGTCGAGAAGGTCGTGCGGACCAGCACCTGCGAGGTCTGCGGCGGCGGGCGGCTCAACAAGGCCGCGCTCGCCTCGAAGATCAACGGCAAGAACATCGCCGACTACGCGGAGCTCGAGGTGAGCGAGCTGATCGCCGAACTGGGGCGCATCAACGATCGGGTCGCCAAACCTGTGGTCGAGGCCGCCGTCACGGCGCTGACACGGCTCGAGTCCATCGGGCTCGGCTACCTCAGTCTCGGCCGCGAGACGTCCACGCTGTCCGGCGGAGAAGGCCAGCGGCTCAAGACGGTTCGGCATCTTGGCAGCAGCCTGAGCGATCTGACCTTCATCTTCGACGAGCCGAGCGTCGGGCTGCATCCGCGAGATGTGCACCGGCTCAACGAACTCCTCGCCCAGCTGCGGGACAACGGCAACACCGTGCTTGTGGTGGAACACAATCCGGACGTCATGGCCGTCGCCGACCGCATCGTCGACATGGGCCCCGGGGCCGGTACGCACGGCGGCGAGATCGTGTTCGAAGGGACCTATCGGCAGCTGCTGAAGGCGAACACGCTCACCGGCCGAAGGTTGCGCGAGCACACGGGTTTGAAGGAGGAGGTCCGCGAACCCACTGGCGCGCTGAAGATTACGAAGGCGACGCTGAACAACCTGCACAACGTGTCCGTGAGCGTTCCCACCGGGGTGCTCACCGCGGTGACCGGCGTGGCGGGCTCGGGTAAAAGTTCCTTGATCTCAGGGGCTTTCGCGGCTCAGCATCCGGACGCGGTGATGGTGGACCAGTCCGGGGTCGGCATCTCCTCGCGGTCGACGCCGGCGACCTACGTCGACATCATGGACACGATCCGCGGGCTGTTCGCCAAGGCCAACGACGCCGAACCAGGGTTGTTCAGCTTCAACTCGACCGGTGCGTGCCCAGCGTGCAAGGGGCGCGGGGTGATCGAGACCGATCTCGCGTACATGGACCCCGTCACGGTGACCTGCGAGGTGTGCGAGGGCAGCCGGTACAACGACGAGGCTTTGCAGAAGACGTTGCGCGGCAAGAACATCGCCGAGGTGCTCGGACTCACCGTCGAAGAGGGCCTGTCCTTCTTCGACGAAGAGAAGGTGACCGGCAAGCTCGCGATGCTCCGCGAGGTCGGCCTCGCCTATCTCACCCTCGGCCAACCACTTTCGACCCTCTCCGGCGGCGAACGCCAGCGCCTCAAGCTCGCCCTCCGCCTCCAGGACACCGGCACCGTCTTCGTCTTCGACGAACCCACCACCGGCCTCCACATGGCCGACGTAGACCGCCTCCTCACCCTCTTCGACCGCCTGGTAGACGAAGGCAACACCGTCATAGTCGTAGAACACGACCTAGAGGTCGTCAAACACGCCGACTGGATCATCGACCTGGGCCCCGACGCCGGCCGCCACGGCGGCAAAATCCTCTTCGAAGGCACCCCCCACGAACTAACCTCCGACAAAACCTCCATAACCGCCGAATACCTCCGCAAAAACCTCGACCAGACCGATCGCTGACGGCTGGACTCCGGACGCCGCACCTGCGATAGCCTCAGGCTCTGCACCACTCTCACCCAAGTCGGCAACGCAAACACGACTGCTCGGTTCTGATTTTGCGGACATGCCCCGACCCGACGCTATGACCTCGCTATTGCATCTTCAAGCCTTGGACCACGAATATCACGGATCAGTCAAATGACCATTTGGGACCAGCAAACCCATGGTCAACAGCGGGCAGGTAGCTTTTTGACAAAAAATCTGCGTGTCGGCCGAGCCTTCACGTCGAGAAGGGTATGGTCACCACGCAGCGCAAACGCACCGTTGCGCCCACACCGCGCTACACCTAGACTGGCCCGGGTAAGGGGAAGCACATGGTCGGCATCGTTGACCACTTATTTGGAGATTTCACGACGCTGCGTGAGTTCATCCATCTAAAATGTAGCGATTCGAGCATGTTTTCGACGTACGCTTCAAGGGGGATACTCGAGTGACACATGGTGGATACCCATATTATCCGGAGGGCAATCCGCAGCCTCAGCATGACGGCCAACCTGGCCCGTCGGCAGAGGACGATCATCGCACCCCCCTCACCGACGAAGGTATGGTTCGCAGTCGTTCAGACGCGGTAGCCGTTCTGAGGACATATCGGCCAATGAATGCAATGGAGTTCGCGGCCGCCAGAGACGAACGTACGCTGCAGGATTTCGGGCAACATGTTATCGATCAAATGATCGAAACAAGCCGCCACCTCATGGAACTGCAGCGGAATTCTCCTTTGAATGAACTTCAGCGCAAGGCCAGGTCCAAGCGCAATCGCTTCAACGCCTGATCAGCTTTCTCTTCGCGTCTCTGAGGGTGAATTTTTTGTGTACCCGTCTTACTCTTAAAAAAGAGCGGCCGTACGGTGATATCTATCGACTGTGCACTACGCGCGTGGACTGCCTACTGGATAAATTGGAACTGAGATCACGGCAGCCCGACAACGACCAGCCGGCTCGTTCGCTCATCGAGGTGTTTTGCTCTCGCGCCAACGTTGTGATCGTAGAAGGTGGATACTTCGACATCGATTACCGCAGCGAGTTCAGCAAAGTCCACGATTCACGGTTCGCATTCCGCTCACCCGATACCACTCGACTTCACTTCTTTCATGGTGTCATCGCGGATGACAACCCGTACATCTACGACTTTGTCGCACAGGATGAATCAATCTACTATGGCTACACCGTGATCCGCCCCCAGGTTCCCGGCAAGATCGGACGGTCTATGGTATCGGTCGATGTCGAAGTACCGGGGATAATCGGCGAGAAGGAATTCGCCGACAAGGTTCGCACGAGTGTAGCAGAAGTTGTGCAAGTTTTCGGCGTCGCGAAAAAAGTGGTCGGCGTGCCGTTCATGGAACAAGACGGTCATATTTTGACGTGCGCCCATATCGCTGCGTGGGTCTGCCATTATACCGCCGTGTTGCGCGGCGCAGTTCGGCGACGAGCAACTGCCGAATTTCACGACGTCGGCGATAAGAGCGCCGCCGTCAGCCGTCCCTACCCATCGCAGGGATTGAATCTCAATGTAGTGGCTACCACACTTCGCTCGGTCGATCTTCCCCCAGAGGTGCTGGACGCGGCATCACTACTGAGGTACGGAGACACCAACTGGTCTCGGCGACCCGGCTTTTCAGCCCGACTGAACGAACTGACGAATGCTGAAAGCGAGGAAGAGAGAAACATCAACAGCCGTCCCCTCGCCAGACTCTGGGTCAGAGAGAATTTAGGGGCAACGATCTGCCGCTATCTCAACTCCAAGCTTCCCGTCATTCTGCTGCGAAGCCCGGAAGACAACCTCGACGTCGCTCATGCGCAAGTAGTTGTCGGATACCTGCGCCGGTCGGAGATCGACGAGGACGCCCTCCTCCCGAGAAGACTACCTCCTCAGCAGAAATCAGACTCCGATGTCACGGCGTTCATCGTATGCGATGATCAGGTCGGCCCTTACAAGATCGTACTACTGGACGATCTGGTCGATGCGATAATGAGCTCGATTTATTCCGAGGATGCGGACACTGCGGTAGTAGTACCACTTCCCCGATCACTCTGGCTCTCCGGGACCGCCGCAGAGGAGGCCGCGACCTACTGGCTGGAAACACTCGCGCAGGACCGGCTGGACAGACTTCCCACCTGGCAGGCAATCACAGAAGACGAAAGATCAGGGGTCTATCACGACAATTTGCGAAGCTTTGTTGCGCAAGTGTCTGGAAGCGAAGTCGGACAGCTCGCCCTTCGCAGTTACGTGAGCACAGGGGTAGAATTCAAAAAAAGTTTTACCGAACGACTAGGTGGAAGTATCGAACTCGCACGCGCGATCGGAAACATGCAGCTGCCGAAATACGTTTGGGTATGTGAAGCAATCGTCCGTTCACTGCGTAGCGTACGTGGTGGCAAAAGCGTGCTCGCTACCATCGTGTTCGATTCCACGGCAGTAGCGATCGAAGGCCGGATGACAGGAGCCGACCTCATCCCGTTGATTGTCCACCTGCCCGGTCAGGCGAAGTGTGCCTCCAGATACGCAGATTACCGATCAAGCCCTGGTCAAAATGGGATCGACGATTACCAAGCCCTTATAGGCCAGGACTGGATTCCAGCATGTACAGGCCTGTACAAGACGGGGCGATGGAATCGAGCGAGTCATAATACACCGGATGTATATCAGCCGTGGAAAGTGGCACTGAGTACGAATTAGCGCTCAAAAGATATAATAATTGCGGCAATGAGAAGACCAGCAAGCGTCGCCATGAAAAAGAAGGAAGCAAATACAAAGGCCGCTTTTATCCGATTCGAGATCCAGGCACTCCTGTATGCCTGGATCTTTCGCTCTACAATATACTGCGCGTGAGCAGCATGCTTCTTCTGCAATATCTCCTCGAACAGTTCATCGAAACCGTCGGGGCTGTAAGCAGCATAGGGCAAAGGAAACGCCGTCAGAGCGGCGAACAGAATAGACAGCGACGCAGCCACGACAATGAGAATCGCAAGCGTGTGCGGCCAGCCCTCCTGTGTCACAAGTTTCAGATCGAGCGTCTTGATCAAGGTCAGGTAGAGCGTGACCAATCCGACGTCCATCGTAACGATCGGAAAAGCCCGTGTCTCGAAGGATGACTTCCGGAGCCACGCTACTGCTAGCTCTTTATCGAGATAGTCCGAAACCACATCGAGTTCGCCCTCCTCGACGACACGAACCATCTCCGTCGCTTCATCAGCGGAATTCCGAGCCTGCGCTGGTAGCTCTTTCCCAGCCGATACATTATTTTCCACTACCGCCACCAGACCTGGCCCAAGTCCACTTTGTATTCCGGTCACGCTTGCGGCGGGGTGTCAGCAAGATCTCCTCCACCGGCGGTTCGCCCTCGATCTGTGCGGGATGCTGGCTGTTCAGCTTATCACCGTGGCCTACCTCGACAGTGACGGTGAGCTTGCGATTTCGGCCGCGGTCTTGCGCCATGCGTGGCTCCTCGAGCTTGGTCCTGATGCGGAACGTGCGCGTCTCAGTGCAGGTGGCAGCAGTACACGCCTGCCCCTGCGCCCGAGCGTCGATATCGTACTCGATGACTCAGCGTCCTTAGATGTTGGGACAGAGTATCCCAAAATCTTAGGGTAGGCTCTGTAGTCATGTCTGCAGCGTTCGCCCGTGATCCACTCGATCCACGCCGCGCCAGGATGACGGCAGACGACGTTCGGGAGACGATGCTGGCCACCGCGGCCCACCTTGTGAACGAACGGGGGTTAACGGTCAGCCTCCAGCACATTCCGCTCGACGCGATTGTCGCCATGTCCGGTGTTGCCCGAAGCGCGGTGTACCGCATCTGGCCGAAACGGGATCAGTTCTTCGAAGACCTCCTACTGGAGCTTGCCGCTCATCCGGAGTCTTCTCCTTCCGTTCTCGACGGACCGACGCTCGATGCCGCGCTGGACGCACTGACAGGCGTCGTTGAGCATTTTCCAGAGCTGTTGAGCACACAGCGTGGACGAGAACGAGCGATTGTCGAGGTCTGCCGACAAGGCGCTCAAGCAAACTACGACAGTATCGAACGCCGCCGCACGTGGCGCACGTATATGTCACTGTCTGCCGCGGTCTTATCGTACTCGGAACCGATGCGTGGACGACTGGAGCACGAGATCCACAAGACGCAACAGCGGTTCATCGACCAGATGTCGCGGTTCTACAGCGCGATGGGCTCTGCACTCGGTCGGCGGGTACGGACCGAGTTCGTACCTCCGCCGCCGGCCAAACCATGGTCCACGCTGGCAGCAAGCGGGTCAGCCGTCATGGAGGGCATGGTGCTACGGAGCACCGGCACCCTGGCGGGACTGCAGGTGCCCACGTTCGAAGTCGGCCCCATTCCCTTCGATCCATTCTCAACCGGCTCAGCTCAAAAGTGGTCGCCGCCGGCGATCAGTTTCACGTCGATGCTATTGGCAATGACCGAAGGGGTATCGGACAGCGAGTACGCCGAGGTCCCCATCGAAGCTCGCGTCAACGCTGCCGCCAGCGTCGTACGGGAACTGCAGCTAGAAATAGAGCGTGACCGGGGTCGCTGACACCCCGGCCATATGCCTTGACGTAATGATTACGTCACCCTACTGTTGACGTGTGCTGTTTCCGACTCCCGACTTGAGCGTGGCGGATGAGCGGGTGCTGTCCGACGTCGATCGCATGCGCGATACCCTGCGTCATCAGCTGCAGAGCGCCCCAGCCGGTTGGACCGGGGGTCTGCGGAAGTTCCTGACCGCGGACGCGGTGGCCGCATCGAACTCCATCGAGGGCTTCAAAGTCTCTACCGTCGACGTCGAGGATTTGATCGCCGGAGAGCGCGACGTCGATGTATCCGAGGAGAACCGGGCGGAGACTCTGGCCTACGAGCAAACCATGACTTACATCCAGACCCTGCACGATGTCGAGGACTTCTCGTACAGCAAGGGACTTCTCAACGCGCTGCACTGGATGTTGCAGGGGCATCGGCATGCGGCTCGGCGGCCGGCTGGGCAGTGGCGGCGGGGGGCGGTTTACGTGACCGATGTGCGGGATACGAGTATTGCGGCTTATACCGCCCCGGAGGCTGCGGCGGTGCCGGGGTTGATGGCGGAGTTGGTGGAGTGGCTCAATGTCGAGTCGGGGGCGCATCCACTGGTTCGGGCGGCTATGGCGCATCTGCAGTTGGTGTCGATTCATCCGTGGGCCGATGGGAATGGGCGGATGTCGCGGTCGCTGCAGACGTTGATGATCGCGCGAGAAGGGGTGCTGGCTCCGGAGTTCTCGTCGATCGAGGCGTGGCTGGGTCGACCGGGCAACACGTGGGAGTACTACCAGGTGCTGGGGCGGCGGGGCAGCGAGTATCGGCCGAATCAGGATGTGTCGGAGTGGATTCGGTTCAATCTGGTCGCTTACCACCAGCAGACGCAGACCGTGCACGCGCGGTTCGTGCGTTCGGGGCGCGTGTGGGAGGCGTTGGCCGACTTCACTACTCGCGAGAGTGTGGACGAGCGGCTGGTAACGGCGATGCACGACGTCGCGATGTCCGGACGCGTGCGCCGCAGCCGTTACGAGCAGAACGAGGGGTTGAATCTTCAGCAGGCGCAGCGGGATCTGCGCGAGCTTGTGCGGCGGGAGGTTTTGTCGCCGGTGGGGCGCACGCGGGCACGGTTTTACGTGGCAGGCTCGAAGTTTCCGGAGTCCGCGCTGGAGATCGCCCATACGCCAACGACGTTGAAGGACCCGTATGCCGCTGTGTAGCGGTGTCAGCCGTGGAGGGTTTGGGTGGTGGCGTAGCCGATCGAGGCGGCGATCAGGGCGGTGGTCACGCTGGTGGTTATGTTGAGGAGGGCGGGGCGGTAGGCGGATTGCTCGGCTAGGCGGATGGTTTCATAGGTGAAGGTGCTGTAGGTGGTGAAGGCGCCGCAGAAACCGGTGGCGGCCAAGGAGATCCAGGGGGTGGAGAGGTCTGCGCCGAGTAGGGCGCCGAGGAGGAGGCTGCCGGAGGCGTTGATGAGGAGGGTGCCCCAGGGGAAGCGGCTGTCGTGGCGTAGTTGGACGGCGCGATCGATGAGATAGCGGAGGGGGGCGCCTACGGCTGCGCCGAGGATCACGAGCAGTGTGTTCATCGGACCATCTCCCGCTGGGTGAGGCGGGCGGCGGTGCGGGCGAGTTTCATCGCGAGGGTGGTCGCGGCCAGGGCGGCGAGCAAGGTCGCGAGGAGGTAGACGACGGCTACGACGATCGTGTCGGGGTGGAGCAGGGCGCGGATGTCGTTGGCGTAGGTGGAGAAGGTGGTGAAGCCGCCGAGCACGCCGACGCCGAGGAACGGGCGCACCAACGGGTGGGCGGGGCGGATCTCGGTGATCACCACCATGAGCAAGCCGAGCAGGAAACTCCCGGCTACGTTGATCATGAACACCGCCCACGGGAATCCACCGGTCGGCGTGGGCCAGGCGAGGGTGAGGCCGTCGCGGGCCAGCGCCCCGAGCGCGCCGCCGGCCGCGATCACGCCGAGCACCGTGCCGTGCGTGTGCGCGAGCTCGCCGCGCTGGTCAGGGTTGTGAATGTCGATATCCGAATCGACGCACAGGTCGTGTCGCGGGTCGATGTGCACAGCGGTCTCCTACTCCATGGCCGCCCGGGGGCGGAGGGATGGGGTAGGGACTGTTGGCCGGCTATGCCCGCGGTTGTTCCGAATCCTGCGTCCGGAGCGGCGAGCCCCACCGCCGCAGCAACAATTGTATGCCGGGCGGGTGCCCCGGCATGGACGGGGGTGTCGCCGACGCGCGGGTGCACCGACGCAGCATGCTGCCGACGACGCAGGCAGTGTCGCCGCCGAGCGGGGCTCAGAACCGGCGGGGTCGGCGGCGAAGATCGAGGAGCGAGCGAACCGCCAATGACGCGGCGGCACCGGCGGCCAGCGCGGTCAATGGCGCGCCGACCCTCCCCCAGATATCGCGGATCGGCCGGTAGCGCGCGACACCATCTCGAATCTCGATGTACCCGAGCGGCCTGATATCGGTACCACCGCCGATGATCCCACCGTCCGCCCCGCCGAAACCGATGCCCGCCCGCGCGACGGGGACGATGGTGAGCCCGTCCGCCGTCACCGGTTCACCGAAAACCATTGCGGCTCCGGCTCGCCCACCGATCAGCTCCGCCATCTGCTCCCGCGTCAGCGCGGCGGAGGAGCCGTCGGCCGCACCCACCGGCAGCGAATCCCACATGACCATGAACCTCCGTAGCAAGTCCGAAACACGTCGAACTCGAGGTTAGTCCGGGCGCTCAGCAGAGAGCGACCCGGCGGGATGTCCCGCCGGGTCGCGTGGGATCCGCTGAAGTCGCCGGACTCAGCGGGCGCGAGTCGCCGTCCTCAGAGGGCGAGCCCGCCGCGGTGGCTGTCCGCCTTGCCGCGCTGCTGGGGCGCGGTCTTCGCCACCGGGGTGCGGCTGGGCGGGTTATCGCTGAAGGCGAAGGTGGCCGTCGAGTAGGCGATGGCGCCGGTGTTCACCGTCAACGCCTTGTCGTTGATGTTGTTGATCGTGTCGCAGGCCGAGTGGTAGCAGGCGTCGTAGGCCTTGCCCGCCTCGCCGCCGAACATCTGCTGCTCCTCGGGCGTCTTGATGCCTTCCGCACCGGTGAACAGGCCACCGGACGGGATGCCGACCGCCATGAACGGGCCGTAGTCCGAGCGCCCGTCGAGCGCGGTGGGTACGTGCGGGATCTTCAGGAAGTCGAAGTAGCGAGCCAGGTTCTTCTCGATCTCGACCGATCCGGCCGGTCCCGCGCTGCCGTCATAGATCATGTAGGCGTAGTTGGGCGAGGCGATCATGTCGTAGTTGCCGTACAGCGCGATCTTGCTGCGGTCGGCCTCCGACAGACTCGCCACATAGTGCTCGGATCCGAGCAGGCCGAGTTCCTCGGCGCCCCACCAGGCGAAGCGCACCTTGTTCTTCGGCGGCACCTTGGCGAACTGCAGCGCGACCTCGAGCAGACCCGCGGTGCCGGAGCCGTTGTCGTTGATGCCGGGCCCGGCGAGCACGGAGTCGAGGTGCGCCCCCGCCATCACGACCTTGTCGGCGTTGCCGCGCTTGGTCTCGGCCACGATGTTGTTGGTCGTGCGGGTGGTGCTCTCGGTGTCGGTCTTCAGCTTGACGACCGTGTTGGCCGGGGAGGCGAGATCCTGGCCGACGGCGAAGCTCGCGCCGACCACCGGAATGTTGAAGCCGGGGCCGCCGAGGGTGCCGGCGAACGCGTCGGTCCGGCCGGGCTGGCCCTCGTTGAAGATGATCACACCGACGGCGCCCGCGTTCTGGGCATTGCGGGCCTTGTCGGCGAAGGGGCAGGTGCCGCGCTGCAGCAGCGCGATATTGCCCGCGGTGAAGCCCGCGAAATCCTGTGCCTCACAGCCGGAGGTCGAGCTCGGCTCCGGTGTCGGCGGCAGGGTGAGATCGACGGCCTGCACCGTGGCCTGCACGTTCCCGGAACCGGAGTAGGTCAGGGTGGCGAAGTCGCCGACTTCGCTGCTGCCGGGCGTGGTCGGCTTGTAGGTTTTGGCGTCGGGCGAGACCTGGGACATGGCCGCGGTCGACTTCTCGCGGAAGAACGGGAAGTCGAACTTCTGCACCGTCACCTGGTAGCCCGCGCCGCGGAGCTGGCCTGCCACGTAGTCACTGGATTTGTCGAAGCCGGGCGTACCCGAGGCGCGGGTGCCGCCGTTGGCGTTGGCGATGTTCTGGAGCTCCTGCAGGTGCCGTTTGATGTTGGGCGCCTTGACCGAGTCGGCCAGTTGACGCTCGGGCGGCGCGCCCGGATCGGCGTGCGTGGTCCCGGCGAGCGCGAGGGTTAGAGCGAGGGGCAGAGCGGTGGCTGCGGCGACAATGCGAACAGCCGTGGCACGGCGGAAGATGTGATGCATGGGGGCTCCTCCAAAGGGACGGACAAATCCCGGTGGACGGAGATTAAGCGCGCATGTCACATCGGTGAAACCCCAGTCGAACTGGGGAAAACTGGTGCGCGGACCGGGGACGCGAAACGCCGAAACCCCCGGCATGCGCGCACAGCCGGGGGTTTCGGTGTGTCGTACTAGGTCTCAGCCTTTCACCAATTCGGGTGCGGCAGTCTCGATTTCGTCGGACTCCGCATGCGCGGTCGACCGGTTCGGCAGCAGGACCGCCATCACGATCACGACGAGCGCCAGGACGGCGGAGACGAGGAAGGCCAGCTTCATGCCGTCCAGATGCGCGGTGACCGCGTCGATCCCGTCGTCGACGAGCGAGCTGCTCCTGGCCGACATCACGGTCACCACCAGCGCGGTGCCGAAGGCCGCGGCGACCTGCTGCAGGGTGCCCAGCATGGAGCTGCCGTGCGAGTACAGATCCTGGGTGAGCGCGCCGAGGCCGAGGGTGAACACCGGCGTGAAGGCCGCGGCCAGCGACAGCATCAGCAGGATGTGCAGGCCGAGCAGCTGCCAGTACGGCATGGTCATCGAGATCTGGGTGAACCCGGCCAGCGCGACGGCGATGCCGATCGAGCCGGGGATCACCAGCGGTCGTCCGCCGAACCGGTCGAACAGCTTTCCGATGGTGGGGCCGAGCAGACCCATCGCCATACCGCCGGGCATCACCAGCAGGCCGGTCGCCAGCGGGCTGAGGCCGCGCAGGTTCTGCAGGTACAGCGGGAGCAGGATCATCGAGCCGAGCATCGCCATGAACGCGACCGACATCAGCACCAGCGCCTTGGTGTAGGTGCCCGCCAGCAGGACCCGCAGGTCGAGCAGCGGAGTTCCGGTGCGCTGCAGGCGAAGCTGACGGAACACGAACCCGGCGATCAGCGCCGCGCCCGCGGCGACGATCAGGGCCGGAGCGGTGAGGTTGCCTGCCTCGAAGCGGCTGAGCCCGAACACCAGGCCGCCGAAGCCGAGCGCGGCCAGCACGACGCTGGCCCAGTCGATGGCGCCGGCCTGCGGCTCACCGACGTTCTCCAGCTGCCGGAGGCCGAGCCAGGCGACCACCGCCGTGATCGGCAGCACCAGCACGAAAAGCCAACGCCACGAACCGATTTGCAGGACGAGACCGGAGATGACCGGACCCATCGCGGGAGCCACCGAGATGGCGAGGGTGACGTTGCCCATCACCCGGCCGCGGTCCTGTTCGGGCACGACGGTCATCAGCGTGGTCATCAGCAGCGGCATCATCACCGCGGTGCCGCCGGCCTGCACGATCCGGCCGAGCAGCAGCACCTCGAACGAGGGCGCGATGGCCGAGAGCGCGGTGCCTGCCAGGAAGACGCTCATCGCCGTCGCGTAGGCCCGGCGGGTCGAAACCCGTTGCAGGAACCAGCCGGTCGTGGGGATGATGGCCGCCATCGTGAGCATGAACGCGGTGGAGACCCACTGCGCCGCGCGCTCGGTGACCTGGAGATCCTCCATGAGCCGCGGGATCGCGTTGATCATGATGGTCTCGTTCAGGATCACCACGAAGGTCGCGAGTACCAATACCCGGATCACGAGCGGCGTCCGTCCTCCCTTCGCGGGAGCGGATATATCGACGGACATCGGGTTACCTCCGGGCTCAGACGTTCGATGGTGATGTGCGGGGCTCCGGGTTCCCGGTGCCACAGTGATTGAGACGGACTCGGAAGCTCGAACTCATCGCGTGTGCACCAGTAAACCGTTCGGTACCGACAAGATTCACCGGATTTTTCGGTTGAGCGGGGTCTAAACTGAGGCGAAACCGCTGTTCAAACGCGTTTTCGCGAGTAAACAAGATCGAATAGTGAGCTGGCTCACTCGACCTGCCGCACCGTGTGGAGGCTCTCACCCGGTGGCGGCGCGGCCGGAGTCGCACGCCTGTCGACCACTGTACGTTCGACGCGCGCGTCATGACCGACCGTCTCACCCGCGCTCGGGGCGCGTTCGACAGCGCTAGCGTCGGGTCCGTCCGTCCGCACCGGTTCCGGTGCGGCGAGTCGGAGGGCGGAAATCAGGATGTGTGCGACCACGGCAATCTCCTTCGGCGTAGCTGCGGGATCTGCCCGCTCGCAATGTGATTCACCATTCGGCGAACGATCCGTCCGCGCGGTGCCAGATCGGGTTGCGCCATCGGTGCCCCAGTTCGGCGGCGCGCGCCACCGCCTTCTCGTCGATCTCGATGCCGAGGCCCGGCGCGTGCGGCAGGTCGACGTAACCGTCGCGGTAAGCGAAGACGCCGGGGTCGACGAGGTAGTCGAGGAGGTCGGAGCCGGTGTTGTAGTGGATGCCGAGGCTCTGTTCCTGGATGAGCAGGTTGGGGGTGGCGAAGCCGACCTGCAGGCTGGCGGCCAGGGCGATCGGGCCGAGCGGACAGTGCGGCGCGAGGGCCACGTCCCGGCTTTCGGCGAGCGCGGCGATCCGGCGAACCTCGGAGATGCCGCCCGCGTGCGAGAGATCCGGCTGGACGACCGCGACACCCTGGTCGAGCACCGTGCGAAAGTCCCAGCGGGAGTAGAGCCGTTCGCCGGTCGCGATGGGAATGCTCGTCGCGCCGGTGATCTCGCCGATCCGGTCGCTCACCTCGGGCACCAGCGGTTCCTCGACGAAGAACGGCAGGTACGGCTCGAGCAGCGGCAGCACCCGCCGCGCCATCGCGACGGACAGGCGGCCGTGGAAGTCGACCGCGATGTCGAAGTCGTCGCCGGTGGCCTCGCGCACGGCGGCGACGCGGTCGACGATGCCGGTGGTGGCGCGTGGCGTGTCGATGGCCTCGAGCTCGGCGGAGCCGTTCATCTTGATCGCGGTGAAGCCCTGCTGTTTTCGCTCGAGCGCGGCCCGTGCCACGTCGTCGGGCCTATCGCCGCCGATCCAGCTGTACACCCGGACCCGATCGCGGACCGCGCCGCCAAGCAGCTGCCACACCGGGACGCCGAGGGCCTTGCCGGTGATGTCCCAGAGCGCCTGGTCGATGCCGGCGACCGCGCTCGATAGTATCGGCCCGCCTCGATAGAAGCCGCCCTTGGTGAGCGCCTGCCAGTGCGCCTCGATGCTCATCGGATCCTTGCCGACTAGGTAGTCGGCTAGTTCGCCGACGGCGGCGGCGACGGTGTGCGCGCGGCCCTCGATCACCGGCTCACCCCAGCCGGTGATGCCCTCGTCGGTGTCGACGCGCAGGAAGCACCAGCGCGGCGCGACCAGGTAGGTGGTCAGGGCGGTGATCTTCACCGGGACTCCTTTCGTACGCTCCAGCCGCCGTCGACGACGAGGTTGGCTCCGGTGATGAACGAGGCGTCGTCGGAGGCGAGGAAGGCGACCGCTGCGGCGACCTCCTCCGGTGCGCCCAATCGGTTCAGGGCGGTGGCCCGCGCGGACAGTCGCCTGCCCTCCTCGTCGACGTCGTCCCAGACCGGGGTGAGGACGGGGCCCGGCAGGATGGCGTTGAACCGCACGCGGGCCGCGCCGTACTCCACGGCGAGTTGCCGTACGAGCGCGGTCAATCCGCCCTTGGCCGCGGCGTAGACCGGGTAGCCGGGCAGGCCGAACTGCGCGTGCACGCTGGAGATGGCGACCACGTTGCCGGCGCGGGCGCGCAGGTCATCGATGAAGGTGCGCACGCCGAGGAACAGCGGAGTCAGGTTGATCGCCAAGCCCTCGTCCCACTGCGGGCGGGTCAGCTCGTGCGCGGGGATGGTGGCTTGCCGGGAGGCGTTGCTGCACAACGCGTCCAGGGGGCCGAACAGGTCGTTGACCCGGTCGCGCAGGTGTTCCCAGGACTCCTCGCGCGAGACGTCGCACCGAACGAACTCGGCGCGGTGCCCGGCCGCGCGGATCTTCGCGGCGACCTCTTCGCCGCCGGTCTCGGCGATGTCGGCGATGACGACCGAGGCTCCCTCGGCGGCGAGGCGCCTTGCCGTCGCGGCGCCGATGCCCGACGCCGCGCCGGTGACTACGACGACTCGATCTGCCAGACGACTCACTGCGCTTCCCTTCATCGTTGAATGTCCGTGCCCGCGAGCAGCTCCAGCTCGTGCCGGAACGGCAGGCCCGCCCAGTCGCCCGGCACGGATACCGCGAACGCGCCGCAGGTGGCGGCCTGTCGCAGGCGGTGCCGGACCGAGCCGCCGTCGAGGACGCCCGCGAGGTAGCCCGCGACGAACGCGTCCCCGGCGCCCACCGGGTCGACCATGGTCACCGGCAACGCCGGTTGCCTGAGCATGCGGCCGCGGTACAGGGCGAGCGCTCCCTCGGCGCCGAGCTTCAGCACGACCTGCGACGGGCCAAGTGCCGCAAGGGATTCGGCCATGGCGGCCGGGCTCGCGGTGGGCACCAGCAGCGCCGCCTCGTCGGGTCCGGCGAAGACGATGTCGGATCGCGACACGAGTTTCGCCAGCTCCGCGGCGGCGGCCGCGCGGGGCCACAGGGCGCTGCGGTAGTTGAGGTCCAGCGACACGGTGACGCCCGCGTCGACCGCCGCGTCCAGCGCGGCGTGCACGGCGTCGCGGGCGGTCGCGCTCAGCGCCGGGGTGATGCCGGTGAGGTGCAGAACGCTCGCCTCAGCGATCTGCTCCGGATCGACCTCACCTACCGACAGGCGCGAACCGGCAAGTCCCGCACGGTAATACGTCACCCGAATCCGGTCGGCCGTGCGCCGTTCCCGGATCATCAGCCCGCTCGGCAGCTCCGGATCGATCCGGCAGCGGGACACGTCCACCCGTTCGGCCCGCAGCCGATCCAGCACCATCGTGCCGACCGCGTCCGCACCGACACTGCCCACCCACGCACTCTCGTGCCCCAACCGGCTCACCCCGATGGCGACGGTCGCCTCCGCCCCCGCGAAGTCCATCCGCATCGCCGCCCCCGGCGCCAGCGGCCCGGGTTCCGTCGCCGCGACGACCCCCATGGCCTCCCCGAGCGTTACCAGCTTGCCCCTCATGACAATCCGTCCCGCCCGGTCCACTGAGAGTCATCTCGGGGAGCCGTGTTGTGCCCGTTGGCCATTCGCCCACACGCGGTCACTTCAGTTCCTCGCGGAGGGCCAGGGCTCGATCGCGTAGGGCGTTGAGGTCGCCGCCGGTGCAGGCGTCGCCGATGAGGGGTGAGCCGATGCCCAGGGCGGTGGCGCCTGCGTCCAAGTAGGCCTTGGCGGCGTCGTGGGTTACACCGCCGGTCGGCACCAGGGGGATGTCGGGGAGCGGGGCTCGGAGGGCGCGGAGGTAGTCGGGGCCGCCGAGCGAGGCGGGGAAGACCTTGATCATCGTGCTGCCCGCCACCCAGGCGCGGTGGATCTCCGTGGGGGTGAACGCGCCGGAGATGACCGGGATGCTCAGTCGATAGCCCTCGTGGATGACCTCGTCGCTGACGACAGGGGTGATCAGGTAGGCGGCGCCCGCGTCCACCGCGCGGTTCGCGTCCTCGGCGGTGCGGACGGTGCCGACGCCGATGGGGTACGCGAAGTCGGCGCAGTCGCGCAGGGCGTCCAGGGCGCCCTCGGAGGTGAGCGTGAACTCGACCGCGGTGATGCCGGATTCTTGCAGTACCGCGGTGACCTCCGCGAACCGCGCCGCGGTGGGCGCACGCAGGATCGCGATGACCGGCGTGTCCAGCTCCAACAGATTATCGGCCATCGCTGCGCACCAATCCCGAGTCGGCGTAAGAGGTTCCGGGCAGACCGATCGCCCCCGGAATACAGGCGAAGAGGCGGCCGGCATCGGGCTCGTCCGCGGCCTGTCCCTCCCCGGCCGTGGTGATCACCAGGACGTCCAGGTCCGGCCCGGCGAACACACAGCTGGAGGCCTGCGACGGGCCGACCTCGATGATCGCGCGCCGCCGGCCGGTGGGGTCGAAGGCGTGCACCTGCCCGGCGCCCCAGACCGCCACCCACACCCAGCCCTCGCCGTCGACGGTCAGCCCGTCGGGCTCGCCGTCGTCGAACCGCGCGAACGGCCGGCTCTCGCCGAGCGCACCGGTGGCGATGTCGTACTCGACGGCCTCGACCGTCTTGGTCGGGCTGTCCGCGTAGTAGAGGACGGTGCCGTCGGGGCTCCAGTCGAGTCCGTTGGAGATGGTGACCCCGGTGCGCACGGTGTTCAGCGCGCCGTCGGGGTCGAGCCGGTAGAGCGCGGCACTGCCCTGGACGCCGTCCTCGGACATGGTGCCCGCGAACAGGCGTCCGTGCGGATCGGCCTTCGCATCGTTGAGCCGCCGCCGAATCCCGTCCTCCGGCAACGGTATCGAGGCGATCCGGGTGGCGTTGCCGTCGTCGTCGACGCGGTAGCAGGTGTCCCCCGCTGTCGCCACCAGTCCGCCGGACGCGCAGGGCACGACCGCGCTGACCGGCGGCGGCAGGCTGAGCGTCGACCGAGGGACGAGGTCGGGTGCCGCCGGGTCGAGTGCCGCCCGATGGATGTGTCCACCGCGGATGTCCACCCACACCAGCTCGTCGGATCGGCTGTCCCACACCGGACTCTCACACAGCCGACCCGGCGGCGGGGCGCACGGACGCGCGCGCATCGTGATCATGGTTCGCTCCTGACTGCCGGTGGGCGAGGCCGAGCGACGTGTGTCGATCGGAACCCGCACCTGTCCTGATTTCCCGCACACCGACTCGCACTGACACGCGTGCGGATGTCACCGGATGTGCGGCTGTACACCACTAGGTCGGCAACCCGACCGCCCGCTCCCCGCTGCGTCGCTGCTGGATCACCACGGCCGCGACCAACAGCGACCCCTGCGCGACGTTCTGCCAAAACGTATTGACACCAACGACATTCAGCCCGTTGTCCAGCGCGCCGAGCAGCACCACCGCCAGCAGCGTGCCGCCGACCGTGCCCTTGCCGCCCTTGAGCGCGCACCCGCCGAGCGCCGCCGCGGTGATCGCCTTCAGCTCGAGCCCCTCGCTACCCGACACCGGCTGGCCCGATCCGGTCCGCGCGGTCAGGATGACGCCCGCGATCGCCGCCACCAGACCCGCGAGAACGAACACGGCGATCAGATACTTGTTGATATTGATGCCGGAAAGCCTTGCCGCCGTGTCGTTTCCGCCGATCGCATAGATGTTGCGGCCGATGTCGGTGTACTTCAGCAGCACGTGCACGGCCAGCGCGACCACCGCGAGGATGATCACCGGCACCGGCAGCCCGATGATCTTGCCGCGCGCCAGGAAGATGAACAGGTCGTTGTCCAGCACGAACCCCTGAGCCTTGCCGCCCGAGATCAATTGCGCCAGGCCCTTGTACGCGGCCAGCGTGGCCAGCGTCGCGATCACCGGGTTCACCCGGCCGTACACGATGATCAGCCCGTTCACCACGCCGAGCACCAGCCCGACGCCCACCGCGGCGAGGATGCCGAGCAGGGCGTTGCCGGAGGCCGCGGTGAACGCCATCGCGCTGATCACCGAGGCGACGCCGGCCTGCGAGCCGACCGAGATGTCGAGCGCGCCGCAGATGATCACCACGGTCTGCACGACGGCCAGCAAGCCGAATACCGTGACGGCATCGCCGATTCCGGCCAGGTTCGCCGGATCGAGGTAGCCGTCGTTGAGCGAGCCGAAGATCGCCACGATCACCGCGAGCGCGCCGATCAGGCTGAGATTTCCGGGGCCGATCGCGTGCAGTATGCGACGCGGGGTGAGCGCGGCCGTGTAGCGGGCGCGCGGCGGGGCGGCGGCGGGGACCGCCACCGGCTGTAGTTCGAGTTGTTGCTCGCTCATTGGTTTCCTCGCGATGTGTGCGACGTCAGGTCCTCGGCCATGGCCAGGGCCAACACGGCCTCCTCGCTGGCCTCTTCGCGCTCCAGCTCGCCGGTGACGCGGCCGTGCTGCATGACGACGATCCGGTCGGCCAGGCCGAGCACCTCGGGTAGTTCCGAGGAGATCACCAGCACCGCGACCCCGGCCTCGGCCAATTCCTCGATGATGCGGTAGATCTCGGCCTTGGCGCCGACGTCGACGCCTCGGGTCGGCTCGTCCAGGATCAGTACCTTGGGTTTGCGGGCCAGCCAGCGGGCGAGAACGACCTTCTGCTGGTTGCCGCCGGAGAGCTTGCGCACCTCCTGCTCGATCGAGGGGGTGCGCACCCGCAGGGATTCGACATAGCGTTCGGCGAGCCTGCGCTCCTCCCCCGCCCGGACGAAGCGCAGCCGCCGCAGCCGATCGAGCATGGCCAGCGAGATGTTGTCGCGCACACCGCGATGCAGCAGCAGGGCTTGGGCCTTGCGCTCCTCCGGCGCGTAGCCGACGCCGGCGCGCACCGCGTCGCGCGGCTGACGCAGCCGCAGCTGGCTGCCGTCCACCCGCACCGTGCCCGAACGGATCGGCAGGTCACCGGCGAGCGCGCCCGCCAGTTCGGACCGGCCCGCGCCGACCAACCCGGCCAGCGCGACCACCTCGCCCGCCCGCACCCGCAGGCTCACCTCCCGCACGTCGTCGGTGGTGACCGCGTCGACCTCGAGGACAACCCGGCCCGGCGTGCTCGGCCCCCGGCTGAACAGCGTGGACAGGTCGCGCCCGACCATCATGCGGACGATCTCCTGATCGCTGGTCTCCTCGGTCGTCCGCACGCCGACCAGCGCGCCGTCGCGCAGCCACCGCGACCCGGTCGGCGAGCTGGAAGATCTCCCGCATCCGATGCGACACGTAGATCACCGCCAGCCCGCGCGCCCGCAGCCGGCCGATCAGCGCGAACAGCGACTCGGTCTCGTGGTCGGACAGCGAGGAGGTCGGCTCGTCGAAGGCGATCACCTTGGCGTCGGTGGTGAGCGCCCGCATGATCTCGACCAGTTGCCGTTGTGCGGCAGTGAGTTTCGACCCGAGGGTGTCCGGATCGAGGTCGCGGTCGAAGCCGAGGCGGGCCAGGTCGGTGCGCATCCGCTCGCGAAGGGCCGCGCGGTCGAGCAGGCGGCCCGCCCGGCGCGGCAGCGCCCCGAGATAGACGTTCTCGGCGACCGACACGTGCGGCACGATCTCCGGTTCCTGGCCGATCACCCGGATCCCGGCCGCACGCGCGTCGGCCGGGGTGGCCGGTGCGAGCGCGACGCCGTCGAGCTCGAGCCGGCCGCTGTCCGGGCGGTGGTCGCCGCCCAGGATCCGGATGAGGGTGGACTTGCCCGCGCCGTTCTCCCCCATCAGCGCGGTCACCGCGCCGGCGGGGAAGTCCAGGCTCACGTCGCGCAGGGCGGGCACCCCGGCGAAGCTCTTGCTGAGGCCGGTGGCGCGCAGACCGGTCAGCTGCATGGGACGCCGGCCTGCTGCCAGGTGCTGGAGTCGACCATCGTGGTCGGCGCGAAGGCCTCGGCGGGCATGGCCTTGCCGTTCTTCAGGTAGTCGTAGATCGTCTGCACCGCGAGCGCGCCGACGTCCTTACCGTTGATGAACAGCGCCGCCTTGAACCCGGTCGGCTTGCCGCCGCGCCACTCCTTACAGGCGAGGTAGGCGCCGAGGCCGACCCCGAGCACATTGTCGGCGGCGTAGCCCGCGTTCTGGATGGCGGCGACGCCGCCGCTGACGTTCTCGTCGTTGCACCCCATGACGATCCAGTTCTTGACCGATCGGTTGCCCGCCACGGTCGCGGAGATCTTGTTCTGCGCGTCGGAGGGCGTGTTGTCGGTGCCGACATCGATCACCTTGACGTCCACCCCCGCCGCCTCACGGAATGCCTTCTTGTTGGCCTGGACCCGGTCGGTGCAGACCGTCACATCCTGTTTCCAGGCGTCGACGATCGCGGTCTCCTCCGGCTTCCAGCCCGCCTTCTTGAAGTCCTCGCCGGCCCGGCGGCCGACCTCGGTGCCCATCTGCGTGCCGCTGAAGCCGACGCGCGGAACCAGTTGGTCCTTGGCGCATTTCGCCGGATCCGGGCCGGTGGTGCAGACCTGATCGTCGGAGGTGAGCAGGGCGACGCCGCCGGTCTTGGTGAGCTGGGCGACCTGCGGGCCCACCGATGGATCGGGTACCACGACGATCACCCCGGTGGCCTTCTGGTTGATCGCGTTGTTGACCTCGGTGACCGCCTTGTTCGCGTCGTTGCCGAGGTTCACCACCTTCAGATCGACGCCGAGCTCCTTGGCCTTGGCCTTCGCACCCTCGGCCTCACCGATGAAGTACTCCTGGTCGCCCTGTTTCTGCGCGTACACCAGGCTGATCGCGCCCGTCTGGTGCTGCGGGCCGTTGGCGGCGGTGTCGCTCTCCTTGCCCGACGAGCAGGCGGTCGCGGCCAGGGCCAGCGAGACTCCGCACAGAACGGCACTGGTCCAGCGTCGTCGATGGGTCCAGGACATGGGCACTCCTCGGTGGTCTGACGCACACTCGCGTCGTGTAGTGACGCCGGTTACAGTAAGACTTCCGATAACTGTTGTAAATACTGTTGGTCGAAGTCGTTGGGTATGTTTGCGACCACCAGCGGACGAGGAGGCCCGACCCGTGTATCAGCTGACCGCGCGCGACATCCGACGCCGCAACAGGTTCGGCGTACTACAGGCGGTGTACGCCGCCGTCGGCCACAGCAGCAGGCAGGAGATCGCCAGGGCGACCGGCCTGTCGTTCGCGACGGTCGGCAACATGATCTCCGAACTGCTCGACGTCGGCGTGCTCGTCGAGCTCGGCTACGACGCGCCGGGCATCGGACGGCCCCGCGCCCAGCTCGCGATCAATCCCGAGCGCGGCATGCTGGTCGGCGTCGACATCGCCGAGACCGCGCTCCACTTCGACCTGTTCGATCTGGCCATGACGGTGCAGCGCTCGGTCGAGATCCCGGTCGACCCGGCGGCCACCGAGCCCGCGGACGTCGTCGCGCTGATCACCCGCGGCATCGGCGAGCTGACCGCCGCCGACGCCGACAAGGTGCTCGGCGTCGGGCTCAGCGTGCCCGGCCTCGTCGAGCCCGTCGGCGGCGTCTCGGTGTTCTCGCCGTACTGGCACTGGCACGACGTGCCGCTCGCGCAGCTGCTCGAACAGCAGCTGAGTTACCCGCTCTACCTGGACAATCCGTTGAAAGCCAGTACCGCGGCGCATCTGTGGTTCGGCGCGGGCCGGGACGTGGACGACCTGATCGTCGTCACGCTGCGCGCGGGCGTCGGCATCGGCGTGGTGGTCGAGGGCATGCTCTACCGCGGTGTCACCAACAGCGCGGGCGAGTGGGGGCACACCAACCTGGTGCTCGACGGACGCGAATGCCGTTGCGGGCGAATGGGTTGCGTCGAGGCGTACGTGGGCGCGCCCGGCATCGTGCGCACGCTGCGCGAGCTGGCGCCGTCGAGTCCGCTGATCGACGCCGACGACGCGGTCACCATCGCGGCCATCGCCGCGGCCGCCGATCGGGGGGACGCCGTCGCCCTGGAGGTCATCGACAAGACCGGCAACTATCTGGGCGTCACCGTGGCCAATCTGGTGAATCTGTTCAACCCGAGAACCATCGTGTTCGGCGATCTCGTCGCGGACCATCTGGGCGCGCGGCTGCTGGACGTGACCCGTCGCGTCGCCGCGCGCCACGCGATGACCGACCCGTTCGCCGCTGTGACACTGCAACTTTCGACGCTGCCGCACAATCCCGCGAGCCTGGGTGCCGCGACCTTCGCCCTGGAGGGCTTCCTCGCCGACCGCGAAACCTTCGGTTCGATCGCCGCTCGCCGCGCCCTGCGCACCTCGACCCCGTGACCGCCATGAAAGGTCAAGCGCCACCGCTGAATTCGGCGAGGGCACATCGGCGACGAGTATCGATCCACGCGGTGGACACCGAAAAGCCTTGAGCCCCAAGGTTAAAATACTCCCCCAGCGCGAACGCTCGGCCTGCCGCCGATTACCCCCGGCCGCGCCGTCGCCGTGCTCTGACGCGGGCCACCGACGGCGACGAATCGCTCACCAGGCGCGGGTGCCGCCCACGAACCCGCCCCTCGATCTCCTCGTCCCACAGCTTGAAGTCCAGCGGCAGCGCACGCCAGCGCTCCTCCGCTTCGATCGCGTATCGCTCCGCGGCCTGCACCACCTGCGGCAGGCGATCGTCGGGCACGTCGGCGACGCCGACCTTGACGCCCAGCACCTCGGCTAACCTACCCAGCCACCCCATACCAGTTCTCCACACGCTCCACCACTGGCTGTCATAGCTGAAACCCCTTGAGCAATCGGCGATTCCATCTAATCATCCGATGAATTGCCACGCCCGTCAACCGATGCGATCCGCGCGAGCCGAACACGAACGCCCTACTGTCCGAGAAGGCCCACACTATTGATCACACCCGAAGGCGGTTGTCCTGCACAGGGTACGCGTCGATCATGGACTCGACCGGGCGGCGCGGTGTCGGCGCCAGCGGCGCGGACCCGGTAGGCACCCAGCCGATGCGGATCATCGCCTGCGGGAAGGCGCAGTCGTACAGAACCGCAGACCGGATGTCGTCGCGCAGTTCGGGCAGGCCGAGCGGCTCGGTCTGCAGGCCGCTGGACAGTCCGAGACGGGTGGCCTCGAGCAGCAGCGCGCTGGTGGTCTCCCCCGCGCGCAGCTGCGAGCGCCGATCGTCGTATGGCGTGCAGATCACCACCCACTCGGCGGCGTCCGGCTGGTCCAGCTCGTCGATCAGCTCGGCGTCGGCGAACACCCGCGCGGGAATCTGGTCGACCTGGTGCGGCTGCGGAACATTGGCGGCAGGCACGCCGTCCTCGGCGCGGCGGCCCCCGCTCCACTCGGCGAGTTCGTGCTGATATTCGGAGTCTTCCGCGTGGCGGCGCACGGCGTCCTGGAAGGGGCGCACCAACCGCAGCCGCAGCGGGTCCGGCACGTGGCGCACCACGGCGCCGAACTTCGCGGCCCGCGTCGAAATGGTCTTGATGTGCCCGGACGGGATCTCCCACGAGCGGAATCCGCGGCGATCGGTGTGCCGCTGCAGCAGGGCGGCGCCGAGGTCGATATCGGCCTGGGTCGGCTCGTGCGGCTCGAACTCGATGGTCGCCAGATGGTCCGGTTCGTCCGGATCGGGCAGGTGCGTCACGAGGGCCGACCAGCCGAGGACGGCGAGCGCGACGCGCAGATGATGCAGCGCGGCGCCGCAGCTGACGATCAGCTTGCCCTGGGTGGGATCGGAAGAGGCGAGGTGCCGACTGGGGTCGGCCCACAGCTCGACGGCATGGTCTCGGATTCGCCATCGCCACGGCTGGGTGTTGTGGATAGACGGGGCGCGGCCCGCCATCTCCAATGCGATCTTGAGCGTATCCGTGGTCGGCGCCAACGGTGCCATGAGTTCGCGAACTTCCTTCCGATCGGCATTGTCAGGTGGCATATCACCATGTTTGAACAGGGCCGTTCCGTGATCGAAACCGCAATCCAGTGTTCCGAAGGACGCGTCGCCTGTCATCGAGTGATATGTCACGTGGTGGCGATTCCCGACCTATTCGCCGCCATATCGCCGCCATCGGACGGACGAAATTTCCGGATACGATCGACAGCGTCCCGATCCCGACACGGGAAGGGAATAACGGAGCCGCCGGTCTCGCGAAGGAAGATAATGTCCGCAATCGCTAATCTGGGCGCACGCGCTTTACAGACCAGATGGTTCGTTCGGGCGCCGATCCGGCTCTATCGGGCCGGTCTCGGATTTCTGTTCGGCTCCCGGTTGCTGATGTTGCAACACACCGGTCGCCGCAGCGGCGCCGCGCGGTTCGTGGTGCTGGAGGTCGTCCAGCGACCGGCCTCGGGCGAGTTCGTGGTCGTGTCCGGGTTCGGCAGCAAGGCGCAGTGGTATCGCAACGTCCTGGCCGATGCCAAAGTCCGAGTCTCCATCGGAACCCTGCGCTCCGCGCCCGCCACCGCGACCCCGATGACCGAGCAGGAGTCCGCCGCCGCCCTCGAGCACTACGTGCGCGAGCACCCGAAGGCGTGGCACCGATTGCGTGCCACCATAGAAAAGGCCACGGGCACGCCCGTGCACAATCTGCCGATGGTCCGCCTGTGCGTCGACGCCCGTTGATGATCACCGCCACCTCGGCCTGAGGTTTTCGCCACCGCCGATCATGGGCGATCAGCGGCGCAGGGTGGTCGCGTGCTCCATATGCGACAGCTTCGCCGGATTGCGCACGGAGTAGAGACCGGCGATGAGGCCGTCGTCGACGTGCAGCGCGATGACGGTGTCGACCTCGCCGTCGAGCCGGAACACCAGCGCGGGCGCGCCGTTGACCAGCGCCGCCTCCACCGTCATCGTCGCGCGAATCCGTTCGAAGCCGCCGGCGAGCAAGCGAGCGACCTCGTCGGCGCCGTGGACGGGATGCAGAATGGCCTGCTTGACCCCGCCTCCGTCGCCGAGGAAAACGACGTCGGGCGCGAGGATGTCGAGCAGGTGCCCCATCTCCCCCGTCTCCAGCGCGTGCTGAAACGCGGCGAGCGCGTCCCTCGTCTCGGTCTGCGAGACGACCCCGCGCGGCCTGCGCGCGGAGACGTGCGCGCGGGCCCGATGGATGATCTGGCGCACCGCGGCCTGACTCTTGCCGACGGCCTCGGCGATCTCCTCGTAGGACAGATCGAAGACCTCGCGCAGCACGAACACCGCCCGCTCGGTCGGCGCGAGCGTCTCGAGCACCAGCATCATCGCCATCGAGACGCTCTCCGCCAGCTCCACGTCCTCGGCCACATCAGGCGCGGTGAGCAGGGGCTCGGGCAGCCACGAGCCGACATAGGACTCCTTGCGACGGCCGAGCGTGCGCAGCCGGCCGAGCGCCTGGCGGGTGGCGATCCGGACCAGGTAGGAGCGTTGGTCGCGGATCGTGCCGAGATCGACGCCGGCCCAACGCAACCAGGTTTCCTGGAGCACGTCCTCGGCGTCGGCGGCCGAGCCCAGCATCTCGTAGGCGACGGTGAACAGCAGGTTGCGATGGGTGATGAACACCGCCGTCGCGGGATCGTGACCGTTACCGTCCGCTGCCGTCTTCGACGTACCTGCCATGGGTGACTCCTGTCCAAGCCTTCGACTGTCACCCCACCAGATGCCGGGCAGCGCGATTCCGTGACACCGCTCGCCTATGACACAGGTCACATCGCCGCGCCCGTCACACGCGCCGGTTGTCCGGCGTCCATTGACCGTTCGATGTGACGCCATGGGTGCGCACGAAATGACGGAGACCGCCTCGACCTGCACGGCGAGCGTGGGGCCCGGCGCGAGAGACCATGGTGTTCGGCGAGCCGGGGTGGGCGCGTTGGCGCGCAAGGACTATGCGAGTCATGCCGATCGGGCCGGTCGTCTGGCCGACGCCGCGAATCCGGTCTCCATGATCGTCGATGCCTACCAACCGGCACGTTTCAACAGGTGCACAACCCGACCGGTGGACGAATTGTGGTCAGATCCAGACGCATTCGATCCCGGTCTGTCTCGGAAACGGGAAAGTTGTTGGACAGCAGACGCCGTCGGCGTGAAAGCGGTACAGTTCGATTCGTCCGCTGGACGGTTGATCAGCGAAATGATCGAAAAGTTACGGGTGTCGGTCGCGGGGCGCGCGAAACTGTCGATGAGCCCAGTGGTCCGAACGAGCGGACCGGGAACCGTGTTCAACGAGGTTAGACCGCAATGACAGAGCAAACGACCACCCGTTCGGCGGCGAGCGACCGGCCGCGGATAAAGCAGCACAATTCCGTCTGGCCCGCGCCACCCCGGATAGCCGGGCTGCTCGCGGTGACCGCGCTGGCGGTCGGGGCGGTCGTCCGGGTCGTCTTATCCCGCCTGACGCGGTCCGACGTCCCGGCCCCGCCGGCACGGCCGTTGACGCGGGAGGAGGCCGAAGACAGATTCTATGACTTGCGCGAGCTGGCCAAGGACTGCTTCAACGCCGGTGAAATCCGCAAGGCACGCGCCTATGCCCAGGAGCTGATGGCTATCACTCCGCAGTACGAGGGCAATTGGAATTATGGCAACGCCGTCCACGACGCGAATATGGTCCTCGGGCGCATCGCGTTGCGTGCCGGACGCATCGACGACGCCAAGGGTTACTTACTCGCGGCGGGCGCGAGTCCCGGCTCCCCGCAAATGAATTCGTTCGGCCCGAACATGAGTTTGGCGAAGGATCTTCTGGAGAAGGGCGAGCGCCACGTCGTCCTCGCCTATTTCGAGTTGTGCCGGCAGTTCTGGGAGCTACACGGCGGCCGGCTCGACGAATGGCGGCGGCTGATCGACGCCGGGGCGATCCCCGATTTCGGCGCGAACCTGCTTTATTGAGCGCGCGGGTGACCAACCTCATGTAGGTGAGGCTTGCCTAACTGGGGGCCAGTCGTTCTAATGGCCGCCATGGACACAATCCAGCTCTCGCGCCGTCGCCTGCTCGCGACCGCGGGCATGGTCGGGCTCGGCGCCCTCGCCACCGCGTGCGGCGGGCGGCCCGACGACGACCCGTTCACCGGGCCGGGCGGGTGGTCGTTCACCGACGACCGGGGCAGCACCGTCCACACGAAGGACACCCCGTCCCGGATCGTCGCGTTCGTCGGCGCCGCCGCGATGCTGGCGGACTTCGGCCTGCAGGACCGCATCGTCGGCGTGTTCGGCGAAACTCGCACGGCCGCCGACGAATTGGCCCCGCTCACGGGCGAGCTAGACCTCGGCAAGCTGACCGTCCTCGGCAACAACTGGGGCGAGTTCGACGTCGAGAAGTACGCGGCACTCGAACCCGATCTGCTCGTCACGGATATGTATGTGCCGGACCAACTCTGGTACGTCCCGGAGGGCAGCAAGGCGAAGATTCTGACGGTCAACCCGAATGTGGCGGCCGTGCGGGTCGCGCACCGCACCTTGCCGGAGACCATCGCCCGCTACGCCGAGCTGGCTCGCGCGCTCGGCGCGGATCTCAGCGCGCCCAAGGCTGTTGCGGCGAAGGCTCGGTTCGACGCGGCGGCGCAAGCCGTGCGCGACGCGGCCGCGCAGCGTCCGGGCCTGCGCGTGCTGGCCGCCTCCGCCGCACCGGGCATCTTCTACGTGTCCGACCCGAAAGCCGCTGCCGACCTGAGCTTCTTCGAGGAACTGGGCGTGCGGATGGTCCGGCCGGAGCACGTGGGCGGCGACGGCTTCTTCGAGGAGTTGAGCTGGGAGCACACCGACAGGTACCCGGCCGACCTGATCCTGCTCGATCGCCGATCCACCGGCCTGTCGCCGGAGGCGCTCACCGCGAACCCGGTCTGGCGCGGCCTTGCGGCGGTGCGCGCCAACCAGATCGGCGGATGGCAGCCGATCTACCGGTTCTCCCACGCTGGGACCGCGCCGCTGCTCGAGGATCTGGCCGCGAACCTCCGACGATCCACTAAAGTCACGTGAGCGGAGTCAGCATGCGCGCCCAGCCTTTTCGCTTCTTCGAGAACGTGCCCGTCCTACGGACCCAGCCGCTCAGCCACTCTCAGCTCCGGGTCGTCTTCGGCGGCCCCGCGCTGGCCGGATTCGCCAGCGGCGGACGCGATCAGAGTCTGTCGCTGTTCTTGCCGCACCCCGGTCAGTCGCGGCCGGTGGTGCCGGTCGACGCCGGGGCGGACTGGTTCGCCGAGTGGCGGGCCGTCGATCCGGCCGTGCGGGCCGTGATGCGCGCGTACACCGCGCGTGAGCACCGGCCCGAAACCCATGAGCTGGACATAGATTTCGTCAGCCATGCCGACGGCGGCCCGGCCGCGCGGTGGGCGGCGCGGGCGCGGCCGGGCGATCGGGTGACCATCCTCGGACCGTCCGACGGCGACAATCGCAGCGTCTCCTTCCGCCCGCCGGACGACGCCGGGTGCGTGCTCATCGCCGCCGACGAGACGGCCTTGCCCGCCGCGGAGAGCATTCTCGAGTCGCTGCCCGCGGGCACGGTCGCCAAGGTCTGGATCGAGGTGCCGCACAAGGCCGATCGCCGCGAGCTGAACACCATGGCCGACGCCGAGATCACCTGGCTGGTGCACGGCGATCGCGAGCGCGGGCGGATCCTCGCGGCGATCGAAGACGCCGCGTTGCCGCACGGGCGGCCGTACGCGTGGATCGCGGGCGAGTCGGGTGTCGTGCGCGCGCTGCGCCGCCACCTGGTGAATGAACGACGTATCCCTAAGGGGGACGTGACGTTTCGCGGGTACTGGCGGCTCGGCGCGTCGGAGGACGAATTCCGCGACGAGTTGAACCGCGCGGCCGGCAAGTAGCCCGCCCTCCTCGATCCGGCGAAAGTACTTCAGATCTAAAGCTTTAGATGTAAAGTACTTCGTACCGCGACTGAGGAGAGCGCATGAAGGTCGTGTGCATCGGCGGCGGACCCGCCGGACTGTACTTCGGGTTGCTGATGAAGCAGCTCAACGCCGACCACGAGGTGACCGTGGTCGAACGCAACCGCCCCTACGACACTTTCGGCTGGGGCGTGGTCTTCTCCGACGCCACCATGGAGACGATGCGCGTGTGGGATCGCGCCACCGCGGACCGGATCGAGTCGGCCTTCAACCACTGGGACGACATCGAACTGCGCTTCAAGGGCCGCGTACTGCGTTCGGGCGGGCACGGTTTCGTCGGCATCGGCCGCAAGAAGCTGCTGAACATCCTGCAGGCGCGCTGCGAGGAGGTCGGGGTGCGGCTGGAGTTCGACCGCGAGGTCGCCTCCGAGCTGGAGTTCCCGGACGCGGATCTGATCGTCGCCGCCGACGGCATCTCCTCGAAGATCCGGGGCCGCCACCGCGACGTGTTCGCGCCCGACCTGGTGACGCGCCCGAACCGCTACATCTGGCTGGGCACCGAAAAGCTCTACGACGCCTTCACCTTCGATTTCGTCGAGACCGAACACGGCTGGCTGCAGGCGCATATCTACAAGTTCGACGACAACACCAGCACCTTCATCGTCGAGGCCCCCGAAAACGTCTGGCGGGCACACGGACTCGACCAGGCCACGCCGGACGAGTCGGTGGCGTTCTGCGAGCGGGTGTTCGCCGACAACCTGCGCGGCGCGAAGCTCATGACGAACTCGCGCCACCTACCGGGGTCGGGCTGGCAGAACTTCCAGCGGGTCAAATGCGAGCGCTGGTGGCTGCACAACGGCAACAGCCACGTCGTGCTGATGGGCGACGCCGTGCACACCGCGCACTTCGCCATCGGCTCCGGCACCAAGCTGGCCCTGGAGGACGCCATCGAGCTGGTGCGCCAATTGGGCGAGCACGGCGACACACCCGCGGACCTGCCCGACGTGCTCACGCACTACCAGGAGATCCGGTCGATCGACGCGCTGCGACTCCAGAACGCGGCGTGGAACGCCATGGAGTGGTTCGAGGTGTGCGGCGAAAGATACTGCGACCAGCTCGAACCCGAGCAGTTCATGTACTCCATGCTCACCCGCAGCCAGCGGATCAGCCACGAGAATCTGCGCCTGCGCGACAAAACCTGGCTGGAGAACTACGAACGCTGGTTCGACGCGCGGGCCGGCATGGCGCGCTCCGCCGAAGAGCCTTCCGTCCCACCGATGTTCACGCCGTACACGGTCCGCTCGGTGACGCTGAAGAACCGGGTCATCGTCTCCCCCATGGCCCAGTACTCGGCCGTCGACGGGGTGCCCGGCGACTTCCACCTGGTGCACCTCGGCGCTCGCGCGCAGGGCGGCGCCGGGCTGGTGTTCGCCGAGATGACCTGTGTGAGCGCGACGGGCCGGATCACGCCGGGCTGCCCCGGCCTCTACACCGACGAGCAACAGCGGGCCTGGCAGCGCATCGCCGACTGGGTGCACGCGAACACCGACGCGAAAATCGGCATGCAGCTTGGACATTCGGGCGCGAAGGGGTCCACCCGGCGTATGTGGGACGGCATCGACCAACCGCTCACCGCCGACGACGACGAACCAAACTGGCCGTTGATCTCCGCCTCGCCGCAGCAGTACCTCGACGGGCAGAGCCAGTGGTCGCGGGCGATGACCCGCGCCGACATGGACGGTGTGACCGCCCAGTTCGTCGCCGCCACCCACCGTGCGGCCGAGGCGGGCTTCGACTGGCTCGAACTGCATTGCGCGCACGGCTATCTGCTGTCCAGCTTCATCTCCCCGCTGACCAACCGGCGCACGGACGAGTACGGCGGGTCGCTGCCGAACCGATTGCGTTACCCGCTCGAGGTTTTCGCGGCGGTGCGGGCGGCGTGGCCCGCGGAACTCCCTATGTCGGTGCGTATCTCGGCGCACGACTGGGCGGAGGGCGGCATCACGCCGGTCGACGCCGTCGAGATCGCCCGGTGGTTCAAGCAGGCGGGCGCCGATCTGATCGACTGTTCGTCGGGCCAGGTGACCAAGCTGGAGCAACCGACCTTCGGGCGCATGTGGCAGACGCCGTTCGCCGACCGGGTGCGCCAGGAGGCCGGGATCGCCACGATCGCCGTCGGCGCGATCTCCGAGGCCGACCACGTGAACAGCATCGTGGCCGCGGGCCGGGCCGACCTGTGCGCCATCGCCCGCCCGCACCTGGCGAACCCGTCCTGGACCCTCACCGAGGCCGCCCGGATCGGCTACACCGAAATCGGTTGGCCCAAGCAGTATTCGGCGGGCAAACGGCAGTTCGAGGCCAATATCCAACGCCAGCAGG
>NZ_BAGH01000615.1 GCF_000308715.1 Nocardia tenerifensis NBRC 101015 | reverse complement strand
GGTGTCGCGCGGTCGCGTCACCGCAGGCGGCGCGGTCGCGGCGGGTCCGGCCGCGGTGGCGTCCGCGTTCGAGGAGGCGGCGCGCTGCACGCGGGCCATGATCGCGCTCGGCCGGATCGGTGAGACGGGGGTCGCTCGCGACCTCGGTTTCGTCGGAACCCTGTTCAGCGGAGATCCCGACATCTCCGGTTTCATCCGCTCCGTTCTCGGCCCGATCCTGGACTACGACCGGGAACGGCGTGCCGGACTGCTGCGAACGCTCGACGTCTTCTGCGCCACCGGCCAGAACAGCACGAAAGCCGCCGCGCTCCTGCACCTGCACGTCAATACCGTCACCCAGCGGCTGACCCGCGTCGCCCAGTTGCTCGGCGACGCCTGGCGCGAGCCCGAGCAGTTGCTCGAGATCCAGGTGGCCCTGCGTTTGCTGAAGGCGAAGGACTGTTAGCCCCACGGCGACCCGAGGGGCAGCTCGGCGATGCCGTCGCGGGAGAGGTCCTCGATCTCCACAGCGGCGCCGCCTGTTTCGCCGTCGGCGGTCGTGATCGGTTGCGGCGCCGGCACGGTCGTGACCGAGATGCCGTCGCGTTCTGCGGTTCCGGCACCGGTATCGCACCGTGGCCGGGGATGGTCGGGCATCGAGCCCTCCTCAGCGTGGTTCACGGAAACATCAGCAGGACGTCTCCCCGGAACAATGTCCTCGACTCTCTGTGAGCTCGCACACTATGGCCGCGTTCGGTCTCGGCTCAATGTGAACAACCCCTACTGACCTCGACGAATACATGGGGAACGGTCACCTACGACGCGAAAGAGCGGGGCGACGGCCGAATCCGCCTCCGCGTTCGGGCGTTCGCGCGGTGTCACCGATCGAGAGGTGGGTATGCGCCCTACGTTCGGACAGGCGGGTGTGGGTTCCTCGCACATCGCCACGGGTTCGCGGCGGAGCGAGAATGGAGTTCGGTTGAGTTCGAGGGTATGTGGCAGATCGCGCTCAGTGGCTCGGTGATGGTCCCGTCGCTCGGCGCTGCCACGGCGAAACGCGCCGTGCACCAGTCGATTCGATGAGACGGGGCAGGCCATGAGTACACGGCGCTCCCATAGGCGACGCCACATCCGTATCGAGTACGGCGTGCTGAGTCTGGACTTTCAGGGCACCGACGAGCAAATCCGCAGCGTGGCAAACTCATTGACCGCCCACGCGGGTCTGACCGTCACCGTCGACGACTCGGTGGACCCCCACCTGCCGCCGTTGCCATGTGGTCGCCTGTGGGAGCCGGGGTAGGACTGTGCTGGAGCGTGGGCGGCCCGCGTCCTCAATTGTTGTGTGTCGCACTGATATCGATGCGGATCGTGTCGGCGCGAGGGACGATGAAGACCCGATCGCGACGGGCTTGCCACTTCTGCGGAATCAGGAGGTACGCGTCGGCGGTTCGGTCCAGCAGTCGCAGGCCGCCGTAGTAATAACGGTATTTCTCACCGGGAGTGCCTATCTCGGTGGCCTCCACATCCGGCCCGTCCATGCCGAGCGCGTCGACGCTCCACACGATCACGGAGGGCTGGTCGTGGAATCCGCCTTTGGCGAGATCGCGTGCGTCCCTCAGCCCTTGCTCGGCGGCGAAGACACCGACGCCCCAGAGGGTGCCTGCCAGGCCGAGGGTGAACAGGGCGATCATCAGGACGATGGTGGGCGACTGATTCGAGGCACGCGGTCGCGGACGCAAACGCCCCCGGTCTGGCGACGGGGCCGGCCAGAGGTTGGGGGTGTTCGAGTTCAAGGTGACGGCATAGCCGATCAGCACGCTGCCGAGGACGATCGAGCCGGGCATCAGGTAGTCGTTCAGCGGAAACCATGACGGCACACCGAATATGCGGATGCTCGGAGCGATCGCCAGCACCGCCACCCCCGACGCCAGCATCGTCACATACCAAACCCGCAGGGCCCGAGGCTCATTGCGGGTGCGCCGAGCGACCTCGAGCGGTAACTTGCGCGCCGCCAGCAGGATCAGTAACAGCACCATCGCCAGGATCACCGGCCAGAAGGTGGGCGTCACGGACCGCCGGACGAAATCGTTGACGGAGTAGCCGAGCAGTCCCGAGTCGAGGCCGAAGTAGCCGTACCAGGCGCGCGTATACACCGCGCCGAAGTAGAACAGGACCGGGACGAGCACGGCGGCCTGTGACGCCAGCGCCCCGGCGATCGTCACCGCCGACTTCAACGGGGTCGGCTCCACCTGGCCCATACCGCTCAACGCCTCCCGGAACTCGGCGGCACTCCGGGGTTCGACGACGGAGGCACCGTCGTGCTCGGCCGAGGCCTCGACAAGGACGGATCAGTCGGCCCTTCCTCTTGGGGAAAGACCGGAGTCACCGTGCCCGTGGGCACCACGGAAACCGGCGGCTGAGGCGCGGTCGCGACGGGCTCGTGACCGGCCGACGTCACCAGCGGCGGGGTGGAGATGACCAACCGGTGTTTGGTCGTCCCCGCCTCACCGGGCGGCGGCTGTCCCGAAGCAGCCGCCGACGATGTCCGCGGCGACAATGTCTCCGCCGGTCGCTCGCCCGAAGCCGGTTGGCCGGAAGCGCCCGGTGACACCGGCGCGCCTCCCCCGGCGGGCTCGGCCCCGCACGCCGATATCACCGCCGCGACGAGCGCCGCGCCAACGAGCACCGTTGGGCCAGAACGAATCCGCACCTGTCGCCCCCTCGAGCCGACTCAGCTGAGAAAAGTCTGGCACAACTCGCGCTGGATTACGGCTTTCTCGCCACGGCGCAGTAGGCGCCGATCTCTCGAACCGCGCCTACGTCCGGGTTTTCAGGACGCCACTGGGTGATCGACACGAAGCCGGGCTCCACCATCTCCAGGCCGTCGAAGTATCCGGCGACCTCCTCGCGGGTTCGCGGGTGGTACGGCACGCCGCCGCTCTTGGTGTACTCCGCGCACAGCGCGACGTAGCCCTCGTCGTCGGTGGTGCCGTCGTAGAGCAGGAGGTAGCTGCCCGAGGGCACGCCGTCCAGCACGGTCGACACGACCCGGCGCGCGTCGTCGTAGGTGGCGACGTGGCCGAGCACGCCCATGAACATCACCGCCACCGGCTGGACCCGGTCGATCTCGTAGTTGTCCTTACCACCCATCCAGTAGTTCCATATCCGCGCCGAGTGCGGGATATCGGTTCGAATCGCGGGTTCCCGAGACATAGACCGCTGGCTCCTTGCTCAATGTGAACACCAGCAACCCCCGCTGCCGGGTGGAGTCGCTCGTATCCGCCACCTGTGTTTGCTGGGCACAGTACAAGAGGTCGAGCGCACGCGTGGCGGAACCATCGCCAGCAAACGTGTTGCGACAGAATCGCACTCGTTTGGACGGCCCAGTCTGTAAGAGTCCGGAAGCGGCCGGGATCCGGCGAACGCGCCCGACAGGCGCTGCACGATCAAGGGTGTCGCGGTGTGCGCATGCGAAAGGCTTCCAGCAGCGGAATCTTCACTTCCGTCGGCTGGCCGGCGGCGTGGATGACGAAATGGCCCGGCCGATGCTGGTTCCAGAAACTGTTGATAGCGCGTTGGTCCAGTACCTTGACGCGCAGGTCCGGTTGCAAGGCGATGGCGCGGGCGACGGCGGTTTGTTCGTAGAACAGGTCGGTGACGTCCTGCGACCATGCTCGGCGCAGCATCCGGCGGGCACTGTCGGTGTTGCGGATGAGGAAGCTGCCCGTGTTCACGCCGAGTTCGTCGTGGGTGATGATCAAGTCGTAGTCGTCGTCGCACAGACCGTACAGGTCGAAATCGAAGTTGGTGATGGCGGCGTCGGCGTCGATCCAGTACAGCCAGTCGTGGTCGGCGAGATGCCGCTGCACCGCCGGAATCTTCGACCAGTGTGGTGACCGAGATTTCGTGAAAACGTCCGTGTACCCGTAGAAGGCGTAACCCTTTCGCTCGCAGTAGGTTCGCTTGTCCTCGGCGTACTGCCGCGCCCAACTGTCGATCTCGGGGTTCCACAATGTGACGACTCCGAGCGCCGCGACGCCCGTGGGCCGGTAGCTCCACAGCGGCGGGCTCTCCGGCTGGAAGATGAGGCCCGCCAATGGAGTTACCGGTACATCCGCGAGCTCGGCGACCGGACTCGTCCCACGGAGTACGGGAGATGCGTTGTGGCGCAATGGACGCCGGGTGCAGGTGCGTTCCTCCATGACCGCCAGCACATCCGGCCCGCAGTTCCAGATGCCGCGATGCTCGCGCACCCAGTCGGCCGCGGCTTTCCCCATTGCCGTCGCGTCCGCGCGGTGCCGCGCCACCCAGCGCAGTCGCGCGGCGATCTCGGCGGCCTCGGGAACGCCGACCACGCCGTCACCGACGGGCCGCCACGTCACCGGTTCCACCGCGAGCACGTGTTCGGCGGCGAGGGCGCAGACATCGGACTGCGCCTCGGAGTTCAGCGCGACGACGGGCAGTCCGGTCGCCATCGCCTCCAGCATGGTGGCTGCGAAACCTTCGTTGCCCAGCGCCAGCAACACGTCCGCGTTCGCATACCAGTCGACGGTGCTGCGAGTGTGCCCGGTCAAGGTGGCGACATGGACGCGCGGGTCGGTCGCGATGTGGGAGTCGGGCCACCCTTTCCAGGACTTGATGACGAGCCGGGCATCCGGGTCGTCGCGGAACGCATCCTGCCAGGCGGCGATGCCCTCCTGGTAGTTGTCGCTGTGCGGCTCCATTATTCCGATCATCAGCGTGGTAACGCCTTTGCGGAGGACGCGGTGCTGATAGGTGTAGACGTCGGTGTCCACCCCGGCCGGCACGAGGTAGATCGGCACGGTGACCCCCGAGGCGCGCAAGGCGTTCGCCGCGTGCGAGGTGGGCACGATGAGCGCGCGCGCCCGGTTGAACGAGGCCGTCCACTCCGGCGGAGTACGCGAACTGTCACACGTCGTTCGGACGAACAGTTCCGTGCCGGCCAGGCAATCGAACTCCGGGCGGTCGGGCCAGCCGCAGAAGAGCACCGGTCCGTCGACTCTGGCCGGGGACTCGAGGATCAATCGCCGGAACTCCGGCGAGCACCCGCGTGTGTCCGCCCCGAGATGCGCCGCGCTGACGCGGACGCCGGCGCGGCGCATGCCCCGTGCCATGTAGTCGTTCGTGCATCCGTAGCCGTCATCGATGAAGTCGCCGATCAGCGTCACCCATGCGGTTCTTGTTCGCCAACGCCGGAGCGCCGATGCCGGCCATGCCGACCGTCGGCGGTTCGGATAGCTCGTGTGCGGTGGCGGTGGGCTACTTTCGGCCGTATTTCCCGTAGTTGTACGGCTTCCTGTATCGGTAATGGGAGCGACGTCCATATGCTTTGTCATCCTCGTTTCGTCTCACATCGGTGTCACTGCCTGCTCGGTCGTCCCTCCGACCGACATCGGCTGCGGCGAATTCGGGGAAGGCCGCGGTGGCTACCGCCACCACCGCGGCGGCGCCGGAGAATCGAAAAATATTACGGCGGGACAACATCGGCATCTCCATTTCGCTCAGGCGCCGGCGACCGCGGTGAACCGCTGACGTCGCTCCGCGCGATTCAGAAAAGCGGTTGCTGAAAGAATCAGTCCTGACATGACCGCCACCGCGGCGACCTGCGTCGGTGGATCGAACTCGGCGATTGTCCAGGTCAAGGTGTCGCGGACCGCGACGACCCCGAGCGCAGTGAGCAGCAGTACGTTACGCAGAACGATGTATCGGGAGAAGAGTGGCCGCAATTGACCGAACGCACCGGCCGCCAGCACCAGATCGCGTCGTTCAGCGCGAACGACGCCGACGACGATCGACGCCAGTACGGCACCCGCCGGTATCGGCGCGAGGGGCCCGAAAGCTCCCAGTATCAACGTCATTCCCGCGACAATCCCGACCGCAGGCAGCGACAGTCCGATCGGCCGCACCAGCGGCACGGGCACCAACTGGTACAGCGCCAACCACACTTGCCGCCACGTCCGCACCGACTTCAGCAAAACCGTTCCGCTGACGATCAAGAACCCACCGACGACCAAGCGCACGGCCAGTTCGAAAAACGCCCACGACAGACCGGCCACCGAGACCTGCGACACCCTGACCTCCCGCCTTCTCCGCCGACAGCTTCCCTGAACAACTCCTATTCGGAGCCGCTGCCCGCTCGGATGGGAATCGATTTCGCCGCCGGTCGTGCCCCGGATCAGCGGAGTACGCGCGATGTGATGCGTCGGCGTCGGTCAAGGCCGGAGCGGTACTCGGCGCGGGCGGACGACGCGGTGGGTTATTCGCCAGCCGGCCGCGGTTCGTTCGAGGATGTCGACGGTCAACATGAGCGGCCTCCCGGTGTCGTGTCGTCGCGGAGGCGGGAATCGGCGTCGAATCTCATCACTTTTCCGCCGTCGTAGGTGGGCCACCCGGGATCTCCGTGAGTCGCGAAGTCGATCCAGGCTCGATGCATTGCGCGGGTGAGGGATTCGGGTACGGCGTCGCCGACGAGGCCGCGGCAGGCCTGCGTGGTGTCGAAGACGAAGGGGACGTCGAGAGCGTGCGCGGCACCGTACCGCGGTGCGCGCCAGGCGAATTCGTAGAGGTAGGTCGGGCCTGGGTGGCGAAGCGCGGTGCGGCGCTTCGGCGCTCGGAACATCACCTCGGTGTAGGCGGCGGTGAGGGCCTGCGCGGGCGTGACGGCCGGATCGTGCAGACCATGCCGTTCGAGGACCGATTCGGCCTCGGGGTAGGTGGCGGCCAACTCGGCTACCGCGTCGTGGGCGTCGAAGGCGGCGAACTTCTCGGCTCCGAAACCGAGGGCGGCTTCCTCGAGCGTGGTACCGGTCAGCAGGTCGACGCCGCGCGAGTGGGTGCTCGCGACGCCGACCGGATCGGGGACGACGTCGTCACCCGTGGTGGGGAGGAACGGCGCCCGGCCGTGCCCCGGATCGATGCCGTTGTCGTCGCGCAGGTCCGGTCGCGCCGCTCTCCTGAACAGAACCGCCTGCGCGCGCAACAGGTCGCGGACCGGCACCTGCGCGAATTCGCTTGCCGTCGGGGCGATTCCGAGCCGAGCGGCGAGCGCCTTCGTGAGTTCCTCGGTGAGTTCGAGCCGACGGGCCATCTCATCGTGCCCACTCTGGACGATCGCACGCCGGAAGAGCCCGGCGGCCGGCGGCGAGTGCAGCAGCAGCGCGACCGCCGATCCGCCCGCCGATTCGCCGAAAACGGTGACACTGTCCGGGTTTCCACCGAACCCGGCGATGTTGTCGCGAACCCAGCGCAGCGCCGCGATCTGATCACGCAGCCCGATATTCGTGGCCCCACCGAGCGGTGCGAGAAACCCCTCCGCACCGAGCCGATAGTTGATGGTGACCAGGACGACACCGTCGCGCGCGAACGAGGTTCCGTCGAACGCGGGCGCGCTCCCGGCGCCGATCATGAACCCGCCGCCGTGGATATAGACCATCACCGGCAGCCCACCCGCGCCCGGCTCAGGTGTCCACACATTGAGATTGAGATACTCCCCGTCCCCCATGACCCAGCCGGGCCCGGTCAACGGCCCCAGCACCGCATGCGCGGGATGCAACGACGGCTGCGGCGCCGTAGCGCCATACTCCCCCGCCTCTCTGACCCCCGCCCACCGCTCTCCACGAGCCGGAGCCGCGAACCGCAAATCCCCCAAAGGCGCTGCCGCATAAGGAATCCCCAAAAACCGAGCAACGCCGTTCGCGCACCTCCCAGACACCCGCCCCGCCTCGGTGTCCACAGTACGAACAGTCATCACCCACCTCTCCCTCTTCTATGCGCCACCCCACGCTAGACGGCCGCCCGAGGTCTTATCAGCCCGGCGTCACGAACGCACCAGCATGGCCCGCACCGCACGAATCTCAGGAATCCCGATCACGCGCGCGGCGAGCAAGAACACCATTGTGCCGACGGCGGCCCCCGCGGCGAGGGTGGCGAGCTGCTCGATGTCGGGTGCACGGACCGTCGTGCGGATGAGCGCGATCGCGGCCAGTCCGGCGGCACCGGCCGGCACGGTCGCCCACGCGACGCGGTGGACGGTGGCGGCGACGGCGGAGAAACCCAGCAGCCCATGGCGTCGACGGAGCAGCAGGTGCCCGGTCACCGCGCCGGCGACATAGGCGAGCGAGCTGGCGACGCTGAGCATCACGATGACGGCATGGTCGGTGAGCATGGTCGCCGAAAGCACCAAGACTCCCACCTTGGTCACCACCATGACGACGTTGATCACGGTCGGAGTGCGAGTGTCGTGATAGGCGTAGAACATTCGCATTTGCAGCATGACCAGGGCGAAGGGCGCGAGCCCGAACGCCGAGCACGCCACCGCCGTGCCGATCAGCCCGGCGGCCTCGGCGTCGACCCGTCCGGCGAAGACGAGCGCGGCGAATCCCGGCCCCAGCAGGCTCATCGCCATGGTCACCGGTATCAGCGCCACGGACAGATACCGCGCGCCGCGGGAGAGGTCGGCGATCACCGCGGCATGGTCGCCGAGGGCGGCGGCGCGCGAGATCCTCGGCATCAGCACGGTCAGCACGGACGCGGCGAGAATGCCGTAGGGCACCTGGAACAGCAGTTCGGCGTAGGTGTAGATGGAGACGCCACCGTGGTCGAACGCGACCCGCATCGTGATCGCCACACCGATCTGGCTGATCGCGGCATACACCAGCAACCATCCCAGGATCGGCAGTCCGGAGCGGATCGGCCGCCACGTGTAGGGCAGTGGCCGCACTCGCCAACTCCACGCGAAACCGTTGCGGCGCAAGGCCGCGACGACCCACGCCGCTTGCCCTGCGATTCCCGCGGTCGTGCCCACGCCGATGGTCAGCACCTGGGCGGTGGTCATGGTGGTCGGTGTCAGGGTGACCGGCCCGGGTAGCAGCACGAACACCGCGCACGTCACCAACACGATCACGTTGTTGACCACCGGCGCCCACGCCGCGGTGGCGAAGCTGTCGCGCACATTGAGCACCGCGCCCACCACCACCGACACCCCGTAGAAGAAGATCTGCGGCAATAACAGGTACGCGAACCACGTTGCCAGACCGCGTTGTTCGGCGTCGGCCACGAACACGCGAACGATCAACGGAGCGCAGGCCACGGTGAGCGCCGTGACCCCCGCCAGCACCACCACGGCCGCGACCATCACCCGCTGGGTGAACTCACGAGATCGCTTGCGCCCCTGGCGTCGAGCCCTGGCCAGCACCGGAACGACCGCACTGGCCAGCACGCTGCCGAGCAGCAACTCGTACAGCATGTTGGGCAAGTTGTTCGCGCCGTTGTAGGCGTCGCCCACCGCCGCCGTCCCCAGCACCGCGGCCACCACGAGCGTCCGCGCGAACCCCGTGAGCCGACTGACGACACCGGCCAGCGCGACATGCCCACCCGAGCGAACAAGCCCCGCGCCCGCACCACCCTGCCCGCCAACACCTTTCAGCTTGACCGGCTCGCCCGACCGCCGCACCGCTCGCCGAATCGGCAGTGGCTGCGTCGCGAAGCTGCCGTAGTCGTTCAATACGTCCCCCTCGTCCCGTGACTGGTCCCGATCCAGGTTACGTATGCCGTGCGCATCGCCGGTGGCGTCACAGCCAATCCACCACCGCCAGGGCCGGCAAGCCCAATGCGGGACCGAGGGACGTGTCGGCCTCGTGCAGCCAGGTCGTCGCCCACGCCAACTCGCAGTCGAGTGCCGACAGGAGTGGGCCGAGATCGGGATTGAGCTGCATCACAAGGGGATTCGTACCGGGCGGCTGGTCCAGGGTCGGCGGCGGCGAGTGCACGGGAGGTTCGCCGAACGGGATCAATGGTCCGTCGACATCCAGGAACACGACTGGGCGACGGCGCATTTCGTCAGCGGACTCAGTTGTGGCAGCCGTCGCCTTGACCGGAGTACAGGAGTAGCGACTTGACGGTCTCGCCTGTGTTGGCGTCGGTTCGATAGAGCCCGTGGAAGCCATAGCGGAGGTCGGGGTGGCCGGGGACGTCGGCGGAGCTCCAGTTCACGCCTAGGTGCAGAGTGGGGTAGGCGGTACGGACCTGGTCGAGGGTGGATCCGGCCCGGATGCCCTCGGGGGTGTGGATGGCCGGTGAACTGTTCTCGGCACTCAGCTCGATGACACGGCCGTCGTACAGCCACCCACTGCCCCCGTTCGGCAAACGGAAAGGGGCGCAACTGATCATGTACTCGGCCTCGGTGTGCTGAGCGCCGTCGAAGCCGAGCTCGCCGATCGGCTTGCCGCTGTTGCGAGCCGTCTCCGCGGCCCAGCTCGCGCCGATCTCGATGCCGAGATAGCCGGTGGGGCCGAGCGTTTCGGAGCCCGACGTCGTGATCGGCGTCGGCGCAACCGAACTCGCCGCAGCCGAACTCGTCGCAGGGCCGCTTGCCGTATCGGAGTCACAAGCCGCAAGACCCGCGACAAGGGTGGCGGCGAACGCGGCGCCGACGGTCTGCAAGATTCGCATGAAGTTCCCGGGAGTGGAGTGAATGTCAGGCAAGCGTAGGCGGCACCGCGCTCGCCCAGCGACCCCCTGAATATCGGGTCACAGTGGGCCGCGTTGGATGTCTCGCGTGGACGGTTCGCATTGAGCAAAGCAGCAGTGGGCCGGCCACTGACCCGCCAACGGCAGTTCAGTCCAGCTCGACCAAGACCTTGCCGATGATCCCTCGCTCCACCGCGTCGTGGGCCTGCGCGAGTTCGGTGAGACCGTAGTGGTGCAGGGGCAGTCCGGCCGACTCTCCCACTCGCACAGCACCTTCGGCGAGGGCGGCCGAGATGTCCGCCACCGCCGCCTGTACCAGCTTCTCGGCCAACGTGTACAGAACGAGGAACTCGAAGCGCAGGTTCTTACCGATGGCCGACTGCATCGGCAGCACCAGATCGTCGCCGCCCTCGCGGGCGTAGACCGCGACCGTGCCGTGGACCCGGGTCACCGCCAGGTCGAGCGCGAGGTTGGGGACCGGCGCGACCTCGGCGACCAGGTCGACGCCCGCGGGCGCGACGGCGAGGATTTCGGCCTGGGGGTCGCCCTCGCGGTAGTTCACCACGTGGTGGGCTCCGGCGGCTCGCGCCAGGGCGGCCTTCTCCGCGGAGCTGACGGTCGTGATGACGGTCGCCCCGGCCCAGCGCGCCAGCTGGATCGCGGCATTGCCGACCGCGCCCGCGCCGCCGGCGACGAGCACGGTCTGCCCGGTCAGCGCACCGGATTCGAGCCGCGACACGCTGCCGGAGGTCAGCGCCCGGTGGGCGGTCATGAACGGCACGCCCAACGCGGCGCCCAGGTCGAAGGATGCCGTATCCGGAAGCGGCACAACATGGTTCGCCGGTTGCACCGTCAGCTCCGCCGCCGTGCCGTATGCCCGGCCGACCTGGGCCAGCACCACCCACACCCGGTCACCGACACCGACGTGGCCGACGCCAGGACCGACGGCCTCGACCACGCCCGCCCCGTCGTGGCCCGGTGTGATCTCGTCGTGCGGACCGCTCGGCCCGACCGCCGCACGGAGCTTCCAGTCCGTCGGATTCACGCCGGAACGCGCGATACGGACGACGACCTCCCCCGGGCCGGCGCTGGGATCCGCGCGTTCGACCAACCGCAGGACATCGGAGGGACCGGCCTCGGAGAAGACGACTGCTTTCATGCCTCCAAATTAACGCTACCGGTTAGGGTTTTGCAACAGGTACGCCGTACATGGCATAGGCGGACGCCATACATGAGACAAAACCCCCAAAGCGCCTCTGCCGCAATGCTTCACGACAACCCGGCGGTAGGTATACGCGCCTCCGGCACCGGCAGCCCGATCCTGTCCACGTTCTCGCGCAGCACCGCACCCGCGGTGGTGACGTATAGCGCGTCCCCCTCGAAGGCCAGCGACGAGACGAACCCACCGGGCAAGTCGATGCGCGCGTCGAGCGCACCGTCCGCGGTGAAACGCGCGATCGCGCTCGCACTACCGAGCGCGACCCACACCCCACCGTCGCTGTCGACCGCGAGACCGTCGCACTCTCCCGCGGGCGCCGTGGCGAACAGCGTCGTCCGGCCGTCCCGCACGGCGAGCACCCGGCGCGCGGAGTATTCGCAGACGTACAGCGTCTCCCCGTCGGGAGCGAAGCCGAGACCGTTGGGCCACAGGATATTCGACGCCACGGTGGTGACCACGCCCGCGGGATCGATCCGGAGCACTTCGCTCGGCACGACCGCCTCTCCGCGCTGCGGATTGTGTCGAAGCACTCCGACGTAGAGCGAGCCGTCGGCGCCGACCGTCACGTCGTTGAACCCGGTCGCCCCGTCCACGGCGAGGATCGTCCGGTGCACGCCGCCGCGAGCGTAGGACACGTCGCGTCCGGTCACGATCAAACCGCCGTCCGCGTGCCGCGCCAGTCCCCCGATGCCTCGCCTGGACTCGAGCACGGTGCTGAGTCGCGACTCCGCGTACCGGAAGACTCCGCCGCCGGTGACATTCGAGAACACGACGCCACCGCCGGGCTCCACCAGCGGCGCCTCGAGCAGACCCGGCATCGCGAGCAGTTGCTCAGGCATCACACCTCCAAGTAATCGTCGCGACGTCGTTTCGGCGCTGAGTCAGCGACCAATCTAGTTCTAGTTCACCCCTTCACCGAGTTCCACGAAGAGGCGACTCGCCGCCGGGGAGGTGAGCCGGCGTTCCAGTTCCGCTCCGACAAGCGGGTAATGCTGTCAACGAGCGGTCCGGTGAGCGGACTCGGCGCTGCGGATCGCGCTCACGCGGACCGTAGTCTGGCGCTGTCCCATCTCATCTGCCCGGGAGCGTCATGAAAGATGTTCTGCGCCACATCGATTCCGAGGCGCTCCGGTTGTCCCGGCACGCCCTGTTCACCGGCTGGCTCGACAACGACGCGATCCCGCTGCGCGAGAAGTTCGTCTTCACCCCGATGGCCCTGGACTTCATCATGGGGTTCCGCGATTTCAACATGTACTTCGTCAGGTACCCGGAGCCGCGCAACGAGCTGGAAGCCTCGTTGAACGCGCACTCGCGCGAAGACGAGACCCATTCCGCGCTGCTGCTGCGTGATTGGGCCTCGCTAGAGCTGGACAAAGTCTTCGACTGGGCCCCGCGCGACCTCTATTGGTGGCTGACCTGCGACGAGACGGTGAGCTCGCGCCGCGCCGATTTCGAGCTCACCTCGCTCGTCTACCACAATCCCGACCCCCTCTTCCGTTTCGCGCTGATCGAGTCGATGGAGGCGGCGGGAGAGGTCTTCTTCACCAGAACAGTGCCGATCGCCGAAGCGCTCGGACCGGACGAGTCCTTCCCGTACTTCGGCAGGTACCACCTCGAGCGAGAGACCGGACATCTACAGGATGGTGACGAGCGCCCGTTCCGCACCACAACGCTCACGCCCGCCCAGCGCGACAAGGCCATCGCACTCGCCACGCGAGTATTCGAGATCTTCCACTTCCACTTCACGACATGGGCCGATTTCGCCCACGCGGTGCACGATAAGCGCTGGACGTTCGACGCCCGAAGCCAAGGCCGCGCGGCCGCCGTACTGCGCCCGGACCGGCCGCGCGACGTCACCCGATTCCTGGCCCTCGAGCACCCCTCGCGGCCGACCACTCAGGCTGAACCACTGAATGCCCTGTGCCAGAAGGCTTTCGACGCACTGTGGCAGACCCCGGCCTACCACTGGATGCGCGAAGCCTGGCCCGGCGACTTCCGCCGGATGACCCGCTACTTCCTGCTCCAGTGGGTCGTCGACAACTGGGCCTGCGCCGACTATTTCAGATTCGACACCGCCTACGCGCGACCCGAGTCACCGGTCGAGCGCGGAATCAACCGGCTGAGCACGCTCTACGCCTCGGAGATGAACTGCCGCTACACGGAGTGGGAAACGCTCCGGCTGGACGAGTACACCAACTGGAGCCCCAGCGAAGCGCTGCGCCATTTCTGGTTGGACGAGCGGGTAGCCGAACATCGAGCGATCTTCGCCGATCTCCGAAAGCTGACCTTCCGCTACCCCGAACCCCGCTATCGATACTGGATCATGAAGTGCTTCATCCGATTCGGCGACCCCATGATCCATTCCCTCGGCACCGCGATGCGCCGGGCCGGTGAAGCGGACGAAGCCTTCATCATGTTCGCCGGCCGGCCCGAACGCATGCACCCCGACCTACCGCCGGACCCGGAAGCCGACGAGGCCATCGCGAACCTCGAACAACAGCCGCTCACACCGGAGAACATCCGAACGATCCAAGAGATCATCGCCGAAACCCACCGCCAGGAGGCACGGCGCTCCGCCGTCACCTGGCAGATCATCCGAGAAGAACGCTACGCCCCGTTCGACCGCCGCTGGACCGCCCGCCATCGCCCGAACTGACGGGAGCCGACATCGTCCACCGAGCCCGAACTTCTTTCATTTGCAAATTTTCCGCAAGTCCAGGTTCGCGCTTCCCGCCATCGGCCCGGAAGAGCGCGGACAGTTTGCCGAAGTGTGCCGTTGCGGCATAGCGGCGATCTCCGGTCGGCCCGATTTCTGGTTATAAAAATCTCTTGCGCAATCGGCGCGAAAATGGGCAACCCTGGTCTCACGCGTGGCCACTACCGCTCGCATGAAGCCGGTGCATTGCACAGCGCGCAACTCGAAACCGCTTTCGTCGCCGGCTCGGAGTGCTGAATCGTTGCCCCTCAATCGAGTTCACCGCCACGAGCGTACTGACCTCCATCCGTATCGTGAATTCTCAGCGAACCGGATTATGTATGCGTTAGGTAATGCCCCGCCTTGCACCTGCTTGACAAGCACCGCGGTAAGGCCACATAGTTGACTTACTTCAAGCCGACCGGTCAGGTCAAATCGAGTGTGCTGTAGATCAATTAGGGGATGCGCCGTTCGCACTGCACAGCGGCGCCTCACGCTCAGATGGTCAGTTGGGTGAACAGATCGAGGGGGCGCGTTGAATTACCGTGACACGATGCCGATCACACGCATGTCACCACCGATCCTTTCGAATATCTAAAACGGTCGCGCCGTGCCGGGCGTGCAAACTCGGGTATCGAAGGAGGTGAATTGCGTGGAATACGGTCACTGACTTGAATTTGCCGGTGCCACCCGACGGTCTCGCACCGCCGGGTGGCACCGGCCACCACCGTCGGGACTTACGAATGGAGTGATCGTTGAAATTCGAGCCATTGTCGCCGAAATGGCTGGACGACCCCTACGTACTGTATTCCCGAATGCGCGACGCCGCACCGGTGACCCGTGACGACGATCTCGACGCCTACCTGGTGACCGACCACGCCGGATGTGTCGAAATCCTCAAAACGCCAACCATTTTCGCCACCGATCCGGGCCGCCTCGGCCGTGCGTTCCCGGCCATCAGGCGCAGCATCCAGATGATCGATCCGCCGGAGAACGTGGCACTGCGCAAGGCCGTCGCGGAGTCGATCCACGCCGGGCTGTCGGCCGCCGCGGGCACCTTCACCGAACTGGTCACCAAAACCCTCGCCGGCCTGACTCGCCCCGACCGGCCCGTCGACCTCATCGAGGAGTTCTCCAGACCGCTTGCCCTGCGGTTCATCTGCGGCGTGCTCGGCGCCCGCGAACCGGATCCGACGTGGTTCGCCGAGGTGAGCGACCGCCTCATCCACGGCATGGACTACGGCTTCCGCCCCGAGGCGCTCGAGCCCAGCCTCGCGGCCAGGCGCGAGCTGTCCGAGCTGACCGACTCCTGGCTCGACGAGCACCGTGATTCCGCGTTCTTCAGCAAGTTACGCAAGGGTGTCACGACTTACCCCCACGACGTCCTCGCCAACACGGTGCGGGTGGTTCTGCACGCCGGATACTCCTCCGTCAGTGGACTGGTCGAGAACCTCCTGCTCCATCTGCTGATCCACCGCGACGTCTTCGAGGAGCATCGCGAGTGGCTGCTGACGTCGAAAGCCGCGCGGGCCACCGCGGTGGACGAGGTCATTCGCTATGACAGCCCGGTACAGGTGGCGAAACGACTCACCACCAAAGACATCGAATTGTCCGGCGTCGAGATCCCCTGCGGCGCAACGGTGCTCGCGCTGACCGGGGCAGCAAACCGCGACCCCGCGGCCTTCGCCGACCCCGACAGGCTGAACCTGCGGCGAACACCGAACCCGCATCTCGGCTTCGGCCGAGGTCCCCATACGTGCCTGGGCGCCAACCTCTCCGTAGAGCTGGGTTCGGCTGTGCTGGAAGCGTTCCTGACGGAGCATCCGCACGCGACGCCGGCCGGGCGGCCGATTCGCCGGGCAACGGCCAGCATTCGCGGAATCGCCTCACTGCCGGTGTGGTTGAGGTGACGGAGTGATGTGCTGTAAGCCGGGGCGCGAAAACAGGTCGCGCCCATGACCATCGAGGCCATCCAGACCACCGCGCCCGCGACCCGAGGCGCCGGCACGGCCGACGACCACGTCGCCTTCTGCCGCGCGGTACGGAGCCGGTACCCGCTCGGCCGCGAAGGACGCCACGGGCTGCCCACCTTCCGCCGGGTGGTCGTCATCGTGTCCTCCTCGCGCGGCGGCAGCAGCCTGCTGTACGAACTGCTGCGCTCGACTGGCGCGTTCCTGAGTCTGGGCGGCGAGCACAGCGTGCTGTACAAGCTGCACGGGCTCGGATTGCCCGCCGGCGCAGACGTTTTCGACGGAACGATCACCGACGCCGCGGACCCGTCGGGCTTCCGCGCCGATCTCGCGGCCGATGTCACCACGGGTACCGAGCGCACTCCGATCCGCCCCGGGGACTGGGATCCCGCGGTGCTCGCGGACCGTTTCGTGCGGGTACTCGCCCAGCAGTGGACGCCGTGCTCGTTGTCCATCGAGAATGCGTGGGCGATCGTCCACGACACGATCGCCCGGTGGCGCCAGCGAGCCTGCGGCCCAACGCAATTGCTGATGGCGAGCGTGCGGGCGCTGCGCCTGGCCGGTTGGCCGATCGATCCCTGGTACTTCGACGTGGACCCGGCGATCGTCGCCTCCGCCTTCAGCGAGCTGGCGCCGCCCGCCGGCCCGCCACCGGGACTCACCCGGACGGTGGAGGCGCCCCCTTTTCTGATACCCGGCCTCGCTCCCCTGCCCGGCCCGGCCGACCTGGATCGCCCTCTGCTGCTCAAGGCCTCGATGGACGCGTACCGCCTCGCGGCGCTACCGCACCTCTTTCCGCAGTCCGAGCTGACCGTCGTCCACCTCGTCCGCAACCCGGCGGCGGCGATCAACGGCCTCATCGACGGCTGGCGCGACCGCGGCTTCTTCTCGTACAACCTGAGCGACCGCGCCGAGCTACGAATACCCGGCTATTCGGGCACCGCGGGCTGGTCGACGCAGTGGTGGAACTTCGATCTCCCGCCGGGCTGGCGCGATCTGATCGATCGGCCGCTGCCCCTGGTATGCGCCGCGCAGTGGACCGCCGCGCACTCGCACATCCTCGACGCGCTCGAAGCCACCGCCCTGCCGGCGCTGCGCGTGCGGGCCGAGGACGTCATGGACGACGCCACGCGGCAGGCGGCCATCGACGCGATCCTGCGGCACTGCCGTCTGCGGGCCCGGCGACCGGCGCGTTCCGGAGTGATCATGGCGAGCCAACGGCCGGAGCCGGGGCGGTGGCGCAGGCGCCGCGCGCTGCTCGAGCCGATCATCGCCGACGGTGCGGTACGGACGTGCGCGCTGCGCCTGGGATACGACCCGGCCGCCAGTGCCGGCTGGAAATGACGGGCCCGAGAGGAGTCAGCGGTGAAGGTACTACTGGTCTCGATGCCGTGGAATCTGCTGGAGACGCCGTCGCTGCCGGTGGCCACGCTTCGGGTCGTCGCCGCCCAGCGCTGCGGCGTGGCCCATGAGGTCGGCGATCGCTACCTCAACCTCGCGTGGGCCGAGTATCTGCGCGACGCCACGGACGGGCACATCGGGATACCCGAATACGACTACGTCGCCAATGTCGGTGTCTGGCACGGCATGGGCGACTGGATCTTCACACCGGCCCTGTACGACACGCCGGAGTGGCGTCGCGACCGCTACGAGGCGTACCTGGCACGGCGCGGCGTCCGCTTGGGCGCGTCCTTGGAGATGGCCCGGCATTCCCGCGCGTTCATCGAGATGCAGGCCGAGCGGATCGCCGACGAAGCGCCCGACCTGATCGGCTTCAGCAGTACCTTCCAGCAGAACGTGCCTTCGCTGGCGCTGGCCAAGCGGATCAAAGCGCTGCGGCCCGAGACGACCATCATCATGGGCGGCGGCAACTGCGATATGCCGATGGGCCCGGCGATCCACCGCAACTTCTCGTTCATCGACTACGTCATGAGCGGCGAAGCGGAACAGTCTTTCGTGGATTTCCTCGACTATCTGCACGGCGAGCGGTCGGCGAGTGCGGTGCGCGGCCTGTCCTGGCGCGCGCCCGACCGCACCACCGTCACCAACCCGCCCGCACCCTCCCCGGCCATGCACACGATTCCCGCGCCCGACTACACCGAGTGGTTCGCCGCGCTGGCGGCCAGCCCGATTCGCGACGCGATCCGCCCCCGGCTCGTGTACGAGGCGGCCCGCGGTTGCTGGTGGGGCGAGAAACACACCTGCACCTTCTGCGGACTCAACGGCCTCACCATGAAATTCCGGTCGCGCCCGGCCGAGCAGGTGCTGACCCACCTGCACGAGCTGGTCGAGCGGCACCGCGTGCTCGATATCGTGGCCGTGGACAACATCCTCGACATGGAGTACCTGCGCACGCTCCTGCCGCGCCTCGCGGAGCTGGACTGGGACCTGCACTTCTACTACGAGGTGAAAGCCAATCTGCGCGAGGACGATATCCGGCTGCTGCGCCGCGCCGGACTGGTCCATATCCAGCCCGGCATCGAGAACCTCAGCTCCCGGGTGCTGTCGATCATGGACAAGGGTGTGCACGCCACGCAGAACGTGAAACTGTTGCGGGACTGCGAAAACCACGACATCACGGTCGACTGGAACTACCTGTACGGCTTCCCCGGCGAAACCGAGGACGACTACGCGATCGTCCTGCGGCAACTCCCGGCGCTCGCCCACCTTCAGCCGCCCGGGGGCAGCGTGCGGATTCTGCTCGAGCGATACAGCCCGCATTTCGAGCGGCCGGAGCTCGGCTTCCGCGAACGCCGCCCGGCCGCCCTGTACGACCACGTCTACGATCTCGACCGCGAGCAACTCGAGGACCTCGCCTACCAGTTCGACGCGCCGCACTGCGGCATCGGCACCGATTACGAGGGCACCGTGCGCAGTGCCATTACCTCGTGGCAGCAGGTGTACCTCGCGAGCAGCCTTGTGGCACGGGAACTTCCGGACCGCACGCTGCTCATCGAGGACCGCCGAGCCGGTTGGCCGGCGCACGATCTGAAGATCGAGGCGGGGCCCGCCGCGGAGCTGTTCCGCCGGCTGCATACGCCGCACACCATCGCGGGCGCCGCCCGAGCAGCGGGTCTCACCCCGGAGGCAGCCGATGAACTCGTCGGCGAATGGGAGCGGCTGGGTCTGGTGTTCCACGAAGGCGGCCGGGTCGTGTCGCTGCCCACCCGGCGCGCGAGCATCAAGTCCGCGAACGATCGGTAGGCGACCATGCTCTCGAGCCCCGACACCCTGACCCACGTCGATATGCACCGCGTGCAGGAGTTCCTCGATTTCGTGGCGGACCTGCGCGACCTGACCGCCCGGGGCGAATCCATCCGGTGGTCGTGCGACGCTGAGCCGAAAATCCTTGCGCGGCTGCATCACCTGGTACCGCCGCTCTACCTCGCGTCCGGCGTCCAACCCACGGACTGGCGCGCGCGACACCGGCCGGGCCAGTTCTACTTCCGACGCGGACCCGGGTTCGTCATCGTCTACGACGGCCGTTCCGGCGACGAAACCGAGACCGTCATAGACGATCCGGAGCAACTCGCCCTCTTCGATCGGCTGCACCGTCCCGGAGCAGTGCCACCGTGCCCGGCCACCGCGGCGCTACGCGCCCTGGGCGTGCTATTCGAACTGGGCGGCAAGGGCATCACCCTGCCGTACCGGCTGGCCCGACTGACGCTGCCGACCGAGTTGCTCTGATGCGCGGCGAATCGCTCGACCAATTCGGCACAGCGCCAAGCGGATCCGCAAACCCGATCGAGGTGAGTACCACGGACCACGAAGCCGACTTCAACAACTGGCTGAAGGACCACCGGGCAGATGCCCAGCGCCACTTCGCCATCGACCCGTCCCGGCCCGGAGCCGCCCTGGCGGAGATGATCGAGTTGGGCGTGCCGATCGATACCTGGCCCTTCGTCCTCACTCCCCAGTTCCTCGCACGCGGCACCCACACCGCACTCCAGACCGGCCTCACCGCGATTTTCGACGGAATCGACACGGTGCTGCGGGAGAAGTTCCGGCACGATCCGGGCCGGATCGCCGAAGCCCTGCGGCTGCCGCCGTGGCAGCGGAACCTCCCTTGGTTGGCCCCCGGCCGGGATTGGGCGCGCATCGCACGACCCGACGTGGTCTTCGATAGCGCGGGCGCTCCGTGGTTCGTGGAACTGAACGCGGGAACACCGCTGGGCGGTCTCGCCATGAGCGCGGTGCTCGCCCGGATGTACGGGGCGTGGCCCGCCGCGGCGGAGTATCTGCGCCGCGCGGGCGCGTCGCACGTCGATACCGTGCGGGCACTCGCCGAGCATCTCATCGAGGTCGAACACCTGGACCGGTCGCGTCTGATGGTCATCGCCTACTGGGGCAACGAAGACGACAACGTGCCGCCGCACGCCTACCGCGGACTCGTCGACGCGCTGGCTCGATACGGCGTCACCGCCGTGTCCGCGGCGGTCGAGGACCTCGACCTGGACGGCGAGTGCGTCAGACTCGACGGACGGCGCGTCGACGCCGTCTACCGCTTCTTCGCCGAGACCGACAGCGTGCCGGGATTCGACGAGGAACTCTGGCACCACCTGTTGGAGCATGTCCGCCGCGGCTCCGTCGCGATGATCGGCAAAGAGGGCGCGGACGTCTACCTGGACAAGGCATTCATAGCGATGCTTTCCGAGGCGGCCGGGTCCGGTCACCTCGCGGCCCCCCTGCCCGGGCGGATCAACGCGGCGCTGCCGTGGACCAGGATGATGGTCGACGAGTTCGCCGAGACGGTCGTCCGGCGACGCGGTGACTGCGTGTTGAAGCCCGCGGACGGATTCTGCGGGAGAGGTCTGATCTTCGGCCCGGCCACCGAGCAGCGCGCCTGGGAGCAAGCCGTCGAGGACGCCGTGACCGGAGACCAGCGCTGGATCGTGCAGCGGGTCGTCTCGTCGCCCATGGTTCACCTGGCCTCCCCCGGCCTGAGCGGGGTGGCGTTCGCCGACTACTCCACCCAGACCGGCGTCTTCGCCATCGGCCGAAGGTTCGCGGGGGCGATCCGGCGATGCGATCCGTCCCTCGGTCTGAACGTGGCCGTGTCTCTCGGAGCAGCCCAAGGAAGTGTTCAAATCCTGTGATTCCGCGCCCCGGGCTAAGGATGGCCTGACCTGTTCCACAATGCACGCCGGGTCGCGCTTCGAGCCTAGGGAGACGCAGTGAGCTTTCTACCGGCAGGCCAGAACTTTCGACGATTCTGGTTCGCTCGGGTGACGTCCTTCGCGGGGGACCAGGTCGCACGCGTGGCGCTGGTCGTCATGGCCGCGCCGGAGGGGCCGCTCGCCACCAGCATGGTCCTGTTGGCGCTGTCGCTCCCGCGGTTGGTCGGCCCGTTCGGCGGGGCGCTGGCCGACATGTACTCGGCCAAGAAGATCATGGTGTTGACCGACTCGGGGCAAGCGGTGCTGTTCGCCGCGGTCGCGCTGGTTCCGTTCGACCTCGCGGTGAGTGTCCCGCTCATCGCCGTGGCGACCCTGCTGCACACGCTGTTCCTGCCGGCCGGTCGCCGGTCCATTCCCGCCATGGTCGCGAGTGAGGAATTGCCGAAAGCCTTTGCGGCCATGGCGATCTGCTTCAACGCGGGCTTCGCCGCCGGACCGCTGCTCGGCGGCGCGCTGCTCGCCGTCGTCGACGCGCGTGTGGTCGTGCTGGTGGACGCGGTGACGTTCCTCGCCTCCATCGCGCTCATCGTCCGCCTCGATCTTCCGGCGACGCCCCGCGCGCTGGAGCATCAGGCCGGGTACGGGCGCACGCTGCTGGTCGGGTTCCGGGAGCTGCTCAGCAACCGGGCTCTCGGCTCGGTGGCGCTGGGGCTGTTCCTCGTCGTCTCGTTCGCCGCGATGACCACCGCGTCCCTGGTGTTCCTCACCCGCGACGACCTGGGCGGGCCCACGTGGTCCTACGGCGCGCTGGTCGGGGTGTACGGCCTCGGCATGCTGGTCGGTCCGGCCATCTTCCTCGGGCGCGTGCAGCGAGGCCGAAATCCTTTGCGTACCTGGCGGTTCGGGCAGGGACTGTTCGGGCTGGGCGCGCTGACCCTCGGCGCGGCCCCGTGGCTGGGCACCGCCTTCGCCTCCCAGGCCGTGGCGGGCGCGGGAAACGGCATCGGCAATGTGGCGACCGATCTCGTCGTCCAGTCCGCCACCCCCGAGCACATGCTCGGCACGGTCAGCGGCGTCACCATGTCGATCCCCTTCGCCGCCAGCTCCCTCGCATACCTGGTCGCCGTCCCCCTCATCGACACCCTCGGCCCCCGCTGGGTGATCGTCATAGCCGGCGCCGGCGTCCTGTCGGTCGTCACGGTGATCCACGCCCTCACGCCCGACCCCAAGCCCCTCGAAGTCACCGACGAAACCCCCTGAGCAAGCGGCCATTCCACGCCGCACCCGACCGACGCCGACTCCATGGTGCCGGCTACGGGGCAATCCACTTCTCCGCCAACGATGGTCGGCGGAGCACCGCGGATCTGACCGGAACGCTCTGGAGCAACACGGCCGACGGCACCTGTCCGGTATGAAACGGCATTGGATGCGGCTGATGCCGGACAGTAGCCTGTCCGGCATCAGCGTTTGCTAGTCCGCCACGGGATGGGCGAGCTCGGGGGCGAGCGTTTTTCGGGCCGCGTACTTTTCGTACAGGAAGAAGTACAGCTTGATGTATTGGCCGACGAGGACGGCGTTGACGATGGTGCCCTCACGGATGAAGTGCGGTGCGCCGAGGAATATCAGGCCGATGCTCGCGGAGAGGGCGAGCAGGGTGCAGTCGGAGACGGTTTTGATATTGCCCCACTTGCGGCCCGTCTTCTGCTGGACGGTGTTGACGAACAGATCGATGGGCATCAGCACCAGGTTGGCGCGGATCATCAAGAACAGGCCGAAGGCCAGCATCGCGTCGGCGAAGAAGAGCAGCACGAGGTTCGCCGCGTACGGCCCGAGATGGATCCATTTGGTGACCATCAGATTGAAGTCGAGCAGCGCGGCCAAGACCAGCGCCGGAATCATCGAAAGCAGGTTGGCGGCCCGGAACGCCCTCGGTCTGACCAGGAAGGTCAGCCCGAGCATGATGACCTCGAGCATGAGGTTGAAGGTGCCCTGCGTGAGCGGCGGAAGCACCAGGGTCATCGTGCGGGTGAGGCTGCTCTGCGGGGAGATGCCGATGCCCGCCCTGATGGCCAGGCTCAGGCCGAGCGTCAGGATGTAGATACCGGCAACGTAGGTGATCCAGCGTCGCACCTTGTTACCGGTGTCGATGACTCCTGCGTCTTTGTCGTGCTGCATAACGGTCGCGATTCTGTTGCTGTGTCGGAGATAGTCGGTGCGCCGGGCTATTTCATGAACCCGAAGCGGTCGAGCGAGATGAACAGGGTCAGCAGCTTGTTGACGACCGGCTCCCCCTCGTTGTGGTTGCCGAGCTTCGCCAGGGCGTCGTCGATCGACCGGGTCGCCTCGACGAGTCCGGCCAGGTCCATATCGGCCATCACACCGTAGAAGTCCAGCGGCAGAACGGCTTTCACGTCACCGTCCTCGGTCACCACGCAGCCGCCGACGAGCCCGTCCAGTTGCTTCAGGTTGCCGCACATCTCGGCGCTGTCGGCGCCGACGACCACGAAATAGGCCGAGGGCGCGGGCCAGAACGTGGAGACCGCGCCGCGGTCGATCGAGACGCCCTTGAACAACCCGTTCACGATGTGCCGCGCGCCGTCCGCGTACCGCTGCACGATGGAGATGCGATTCAGTTGCGCGCCTTCATATTCGGGCACGACCGCACCGTCGCGGAACGGAACCCAGATCTCCTGCGCGAACTTCAGATGCCCACGCCCGTACACGTCGAAGAGCAGCACCTTGGCCTGAGTGCCGTCGTCGGAAACCTCGATCGGCGCGAGATCGAGCTGCTCGGCCCGTAGGTCGCCGAGGCCGGGCCGGGGCTCCTTGGCCAGCACCGAGTAGTCGATGCCGACCGGCTCGAGCAGCCTGCGGTCCTTGGCGACGAGCTTGCCGCCCTTGAACACGTAGCGCGGGTTGATCCGGGAGAGGCTGTCGGTCAGCACGATGTCGGCGAAGCGCCCCGGGCTCAGCGAGCCGAGGTCGCGGTCCCGGTGGAACGAGCGCGCGGCGTAGAGCGTCCCCATCTTGATCGCCTTGATCGGCGGCATGCCCATCTCGATGGCCAGGGAGATGACCCAGTCGATATGCCCTTGGCGCAGCACCCGATCCACGGAGATGTTGTCGGCGCAGAGCTGGAAGTTCTCGGCGGGCCAGCGGCGTTTCACGATGGCGCGCAACATGGTTCGGATGACCTCGGGGCTACCGACGCCGAACTTGATCTGGGTGTTGAGGCCGTAGCGGATGCTCTTCTCGATGTCGTCTTCGTTCCAGACGTCGTGGTTGTTGTCGACGCCGATGGCGGGCATGTAGTTCAGCAGCGTGTCCGACAGCGCCGTAACGCCCCAGTGGCAGTTCACGACTCCCGCGTTCGCCCGGCCGAGCGCGGACTTGCGGAAGTCGTCGGCGTTGCCGGTCATGTACGACAGGTGCGCCAGCTCCCCCAGCCCGATGACCGGATCCATCGCCAGCATCGCCTCGGTGACCTCGGTCGAGGTCTTCTTCCCCGGTGCGAAGGCGTAGAGGCGGTACGGGAGCCGGTCGTGGTCGGCGAACAGCGCGCGGGCCGCGTCGACCGCCTCCGCGCCTGCCGCGCTGGCGAAGTCGAGGGTCTCGCCGAAGACGGTGGTGGTGCCGCTGGGCACGATCGCCTCGCCGAACGCCGCCGGATGCGCGAGCTGGGATTCGAAATGCAGGTGCGCGTCGATCAGGCCGGGGATCGCGTAAAGGCCTTCGCCCTCGAAGGTTTCGCGAAACCGCACGATCGATTCGTCCGGATTCAGGGCGATGATGCGCTCACCGTGCACGAGAAGCGTTCCGGGATAGACGGTCTCGCTGTGCACATCGAGGATGTTCAGGTTGCGCAGCAGCAGGTCGGCCTCCTGCTCGCCCTCCAGGATGCCGAAGATCATGCGGACGTGATCGTCCTGGGCGGCCACCTCCGCGGGTGGGGTGTCGGTGGTCGAAGCCTGGTGCAGCATTGCGGTCCTCTCGGTGCTCGTTCGTGCGGCAGGGCGACCGATGCGCGGCCACTGTGCCTGGTCTGATAGAACTCGACCGCACCGTTGCTGACAAGCATTCGTTTGCGCACAACGTGTACTGTTTTTTCGTACGGTTCGCTCAGGAGGTGCGCGGGTGCTCCACGCTCGGTTGCTGCAGTACATCGACGAGGTGGCGCGGCTCGGTTCCATCCGCGCGGCCGGCGCCCGCCTGCACGTCGCGCCCTCGGCGATCAACCGCCAGATCCTGATGCTCGAGGCCGAACTCGGCCAGCCGCTGTTCGAGCGCCTGCCGCGCGGTATGCGGCCCACCCCGGCCGGCGAGGCGCTGCTCGCGCACATCCGGCGCACACTCCAGCAGTACCGCGAGACCGTCGCCGACATCCGCGATCTCCACGCACTCGGCAGCGGCGAGGTCGCGATCGCCACGATGACCGGCCTGGCCAGCGGCGTCGTCGCCACCGCGGCGGCCACCTTCCGCGCCCGGCACCCCCGGGTCCGCATCGCCATCCGCACCATGACGACCCTGGAGATCCTGCGCGCGGTCGAGAACAGCGAGGCCGACCTCGGCCTCGGCTTCAACCTTCCGGCGTCCACGCAGATCGAGGTCTGCTGGCAGCTGAACACGCGGCTGGGAGTGGTTGTCTCCCCGCATCATCCGCTGGCTCAGATGGACACGGTCCCGCTCGCCCAGTGCACGCCGTACCCGCTCATCTTCGCCGACCGCACCATGGTGATACACGGCATCGTCGCCGAGGCCTTCGCCAATGCCGGGCTCGATGTGCAACCGGCGTTCCACACCAACTCGATCGAGACGATGAAGCGCCTCGCCACCTCGGGCGAGGCGATCGCCTTTCTCAGCGAGTTCGACGTCGCCGAGGAGCTGCGCGACGGCCGCTTGGCCTTCCGGCAGGTGCGCGACGCCTTCAGCAACAACATCGTCTCGCTCGTGCGCCGGGAGAAGCACGGCCACGGGCTGGCCGGTTTCCTGCTCGCCGACGAAATCATGGGTGTCCTGCGGCCGGGCGAGCCACGACCGGCGACCGATCCGGCGTTGCCGAACGCCTGACTTTCCCTTTGTACGATAAGCCGATCAATTACCGCTGCCAGGACGGTTTGTCGTACTTTCCTACAAGCGTTATTGCTTGACCGATCCCCTGCTCGCGACGTAGTTTGAGCGTACCGATCTGCGAGCTGCCGGAAAGGGGGCGAAGTCGGATGTCCGTCGTCTCTGACCTGCGTCGCCTCGCGCACCGGACCGCCTGGGTTCCGGGTCGGGTCGCACACGGCTGCTGAGCGGACCGTATTTCCGGCGTGCGCCATCGCGGCCGCATATCCGATCCTCGTCCCCCACCGCACGCACGTCTCAGCGTGCTGATTCGCGCACCGAATTCTCCGTGCCGCGCTATTGAATCAGAAAGTTCTGAAATGGCTACTTGGACAGAAAGATCCGTCGAGCACCGAAATGATGATGCGTCATGACAGAGCCGCGAATCACGGTCAACGGAAAGCCCACACCGATATCCCCCGCCGCACCCCACGTCACGGTATTGGATTTCTTGCGCGCGAGTGGCTTCACCGGGAGTAAAGAAGGCTGCGCCGAGGGCGAATGCGGCGCGTGCTCGATCATGGTGGCCCGGCCGGGCGTCGAACAGCCCACCGACTGGGTGGCGATCAACGCCTGCCTGGTACCGGCGGCCGCCCTCGACGGGCAGGAGATCGTGACCGCCGAGGGCCTCACGTCCGGTGCACTGCATCCGGTCCAGCGGGAGATGGCCGTGCGCGGCGGCTCGCAATGTGGTTACTGCACACCGGGTTTCATCTGCAGCATGGCCGCCGAGTACTACCGCCCCGACCGCTGCGCTTCTCCGGAACCGACCGACACCGAGCACGGCCCGAACGGCTTCGACCTGCACGCGCTGAGCGGAAACCTTTGCCGCTGCACCGGATACCGCCCGATCCGCGACGCGGCGTACGCCGTCGGTGCGCCGGACGCCGACGACCCGCTCGCGCGCCGCCGCGCGCAGCACCCACCCGAACCGGTCTCCACCGACTACGCCCGCGACGGCCGCACGTTCCGGCGGCCGGAGACGTTGAGCGAGGCGGTGCGGCTGTTGCGCGACCGGCCCGACGCCGTGCTCGTCGCGGGCTGCACCGACTGGGGCGTGGAGGTGAATATCCGCGCCCAGCGCGCGGATTACGTGATCGCGATCGACCGCCTCCCCGAATTGCGCGGCCTGCGTGTCGAATCGGATCACCTCGAGCTCGGTGCGGCCCTGTCGCTCACCGAGATCGAGCGACGCCTCGACGGCCGGGTGCCCTTGCTCGCGGTGTTGTTCCCGCAGTTCGCCTCCCGGCTCATCCGCAACGGCGCGACGCTGGGCGGCAACCTCGGCACCGGCTCCCCCATCGGCGACAGCGCGCCCGTGCTGCTCGCGCTCGACGCGGCACTGGTGCTGGCCGACGCCGACGGTGAGCGAGAGGTCGACGTCGCCGACTACTTCACCGGCTACCGCCGCAGCGTGCGACGGCCGGACGAACTGATCCGCGCCGTGCGCATCCCGCTGCCGCTGTCGCCGATCGTGGCCTTCCACAAGATCGCCAAGCGCCGCTTCGACGATATCTCCAGCGTCGCAGTGGCTTTCGCGCTGGACATCGAGGACGGGGTGATCGGCCGGGCGCGCATCGGACTCGGCGGTGTGGCCGCCACGCCGATCCGCGCCCGCGAGACCGAGGACGCCCTCGTGGGCCGGCCGTGGTCGGCGGCGACCGCGGAGGCCGCCGCCCGGACATTGCAGTCCGAGGGCACGCCGATGAGCGATCATCGCGCGAGCGCCGCGTACCGCCGCGCCATGCTCGGCCAGAGCATGCGCAAGCTGTACGCCCAGAACGCCGAGGCGGTGGCGTCGTGATCCGCCGCGACCCCAGCACGAACAGCCCGCATGTCAGCGAGGTCCAACCATGAGTCACCTGTCCCAGCGACCCGAGAACCCGGTGGTCGGCGTCCCGATGCCGCACGAGAGCGCCGCCCTGCACGTCACCGGCGCCGCGCTCTACACCGACGATCTGGTCTACCGCACCAAGGATCCGTTGCACGCCTATCCGGTTCAGGTCATGCACGCGCACGGCCGGATCACCGCGCTGCGCACCGAACCGGCCCTCGCCGTGCCGGGCGTGGTGCGGGTGCTCACCGCCGACGATGTCCCCGGCGTCAACGACGCGGGCATGAAACACGACGAGCCGCTCTTCCCCGACACGGTCATGTTCTACGGGCACGCCGTGTGCTGGGTGCTCGGCGAGACCCTGGAGGCCGCCCGGTTGGGCGCGGCGGCCGTGGAGGTGGAGCTCGACGAGCAGCCCGCGCTCATCACACTGTCGGAAGCCATCGCCGCGAAGAGTTTTCACGGCGCCCAGCCGACCGTGCACTGCGGCGACGTGGACGCCGGTTTCGCCGACTCGGCGCACGTCTTCAGCGGCGAGTTCCAGTTCGCCGATCAGGAGCACTTCTACCTGGAGACGCACGCCGCGCTCGCGCACGTCGACGAGTACGGGCAGGTGTTCATCCAGAGCAGCACCCAGCACCCGTCCGAAACGCAGGAAATCGTCGCGCACGTGCTCGGCCGGCCCAGCAACGAGGTGACCGTGCAGTGCCTGCGCATGGGCGGCGGCTTCGGCGGCAAGGAGATGCAGCCGCACGGCTTCGCGGCGATCGCCGCACTCGGCGCCGTGCTCACCGGTCGTCCGGTTCGCCTGCGGCTCAACCGGACTCAGGATATGACCATGTCCGGCAAGCGGCACGGGTTCCATGCCGAGTGGCGGGTCGGGTTCGACGCCGACGGCCGGCTGCAAGCCCTCGACGCCACGTTGACCGCCGACGGCGGCTGGAGCCTCGACCTGTCCGAACCGGTCCTGGCGCGCGCGCTGTGCCACATCGACAACATCTACTGGATTCCCCACGCGCGCATCGCCGGTCGCATCGCCAAGACCAACAAGGTGTCCAACACCGCCTTCCGCGGTTTCGGCGGCCCGCAGGGCATGCTCGTCATGGAGGACATCCTCGGCCGCTGCGCACCGCTGCTCGGCCTCGACCCGACACAGCTGCGCGAGCGCAACTTCTACCGGCCGGGCCAGCACACGCCGTACGGGCAGAAAGTCGTTGGCGCGGAGCGGATCTCGCGGACCTGGCGAGAGGTGCACGAGCGCGGCGATCTCGCCGGACGCCGGCGCGAGATCGCGGCCTTCAACGCCGCGCACCCGCACACCAAGCGCGCGCTGGCGGTCACCGGGGTCAAGTTCGGCATCTCGTTCAACCTCACCGCCTTCAACCAGGGCGGCGCCCTCGTCCTGATCTACAAGGATGGCTCGGTGCTGATCAATCACGGCGGCACCGAGATGGGCCAGGGCCTGCACACCAAGATGCTCCAGGTCGCCGCGACCACCCTGGGCATCCCGCTGCGCAAGGTGCGCCTGGCGCCCACCCGGACCGACAAGGTGCCCAACACCTCGGCCACCGCCGCCAGCTCCGGCGCCGATCTCAACGGCGCGGCGGTGAAGAACGCCTGCGAGCAACTGCGCGCGCGGCTGGTCCAGGTCGCGGCGGGTCGGCTGGGCGCCGACGCGGCCGATGTCCGCATCATCGACGGTGTGGCGCGCTCGCTCGGCGGCGACCGGGAGGTGGACTGGGACACGCTCGTGCACTCCGCGTACATGCAGCGAGTTCAGTTGTCGGCGGCCGGTTTCTACCGCACCGAGGGGCTGCACTGGGACGCGAAAGCCTTCCGCGGCACGCCGTTCAAGTACTTCGCTTACGGCAGCGCCGCCACCGAGGTGGAGGTGGACGGCTTCACCGGCGCCTACCGCATCCGGCGCGTGGACATCGTGCACGACGTCGGCGACAGCCTCTCACCGCTGATCGATATCGGTCAGGTCGAGGGCGGGTTCGTGCAGGGCGCAGGATGGTTGACGCTCGAGGATCCGCGGTGGGACACCGGCGACGGGCCTGGCCGCGGCCGGCTGCTGACGCAGGCCGCCAGCACCTACAAGCTGCCCAGCTTCTCCGAGATGCCCGAGGACTTCGACGTCACGCTGCTGGAGAACGCCACCGAGGAGGGCGCGGTGTACGGGTCCAAGGCGGTCGGCGAGCCACCGCTGATGCTGGCGTTCTCGGTGCGCGAAGCGTTGCGGGAGGCCGCCGCGGCCTTCGGACCCGCCGGAATCAGCGTGGAGCTCGCCGCACCGGCCACGCCGGAGGCAGTGTACTGGGCGATCGAGGCGGCCAGGAGCGCCGAGGATTCCAGTGAAATCGTCGCCGAGACAGGCGCTTTCAGCAGTGTCTGAGATGACCTGGGTGACCGCGGTCGCGCGGTTGCGAGCCCGCCGGGAGCCCGGCGGGCTGGTGACCGTCGCGTCCGTCCGAGGGCACGCGCCCCGGCGCGCGGGCGCGAAACTCGTTGTGGGCCAGACCGAGACGTGGGGCTCGATCGGCGGCGGCAATATCGAGGCCGTCGCGATCGATCGGGTCCGCGAGCTGATGGGCGCGCCGGATCCGGAGCCGGAGCTGCTGGAGTTCGCGCTGAACGACAAGGTCACCAACCGCCACGGCGTGCAATGCTGCGGCGGGGTGGTCACGGTGCTGGTCGAGCCGCTGCCGGTGGGGCCTGCGGTGGCGATCTTCGGCGTCGGGCATGTCGGGCTGGAACTGGCCCGCATCCTCGCCCGCCACAACCTCGATCTCTATCTGATCGATACCCGCCCCGACGTGCTCACCGACGAACGGCTCGGCGTGCTGCGCGACGCGGTGGCGCAGCTGCACGTGCACCACACGCCGCTGCTGCCGGAGGAGGTGCTCGCGGAGCTGCCCACGGGCACCCACGTGCTGATCATGACCCACGACCACGCCGAGGACGCCGCGCTGTGCGACGCCGCCTTGCGCGCAACACATCTCGGCTCGATCGGCCTGATCGGCTCGGCCGCCAAATGGGCGCGGTTCCGGCAGCGCCTGGCCACCGAGGGCGGCCACGACGCCGCCGCCATCGACCGGATCAAGACGCCGATCGGACTGCCCGACATCACCGGGAAGGAACCGGCCACCATCGCGGTGGGCGTCGCGGCGGACCTGCTGCGAGCCTTCGAACAGGACCGACGCTGAGCGTTGCCCATTCGAACACTTTCGGGGCGCGCCAGAAGCTGCCGGCGCCGCGCCCATTGTCGATGGGCGCGGCGTCTTCGACCAATTTCCGAAACAGGCTATCGAGCGAATTGGCCTGTCCGGCAGCGTGTTCGGGGCTCAGCCTGCGAGGCAAGACCGCAAGCCACGGGTGAGCTCAGCGCGATCGAGGTCACGGCCGATGAAAACGACCTTCCCCGTGTGGTTCTCACCCTGCCACGGCGCCGACGGCCGAATCTCGAAGGACGAGTGGATGCCTTGCAGGACGAACCGGCGGCTGTCATCCTCGACGGCGAACAACCCCTTGATCCGATACACGTCGTCGCCCCGCTCGGCCAGGTGGGTGGCGAGCCACGACTCCAGCGCGCGATGGTCGACCCGGCCGTCGAGTTCGACGCCGACCGAGGTCAGATCCGGATCGTGCTGATGAGTGTCCTCGTCGAGCCAGTGCGGATCGCCGGCCATGGTGCGCGCCATGTCGAACGCGCCGATGCCGAGCACATCGGCGAGGTCGACCGCGGCGTACTCGGAGGTGATGATGTCCGCGGTCGCGTTGATCCCGCGCACCGCCGCCTCGACCGCCCGCACGGACTCGGCGTCGACCAGGTCGACCTTGTTGATCACGATGCGGTCCGCGAACGCGATCTGATCGAACACCTGGGAGCCGACGCCGTGGTGATCGACCTCGGCGAGGTGCGCGCGCACGTGCTGGGCGTCGACCAGCGTGACGATGGCGTCGAGGGCGAAGTGCCGCGCGATCTCCTCGTCCACGAAGAAGGTCTGGGCGACCGGGTTGGGGTCGGCGAGCCCGCTGGTCTCGATGAGGATGCGATCGAAGCGGTCGCTGCGCGCCAGGAGCGATAGCAGGATCTCGATCAGGTCGGTGCGGGCCGTGCAGCACAGGCAGCAGCCGTTGCTCATCTCGATGATCTTCTCGTCCGCGTTGAGCACGAGATCGTTGTCGATGGGGATCTCGCCGAACTCGTTCTCGATCACCGCGATTCGATGGCCGTGGTTCGCCGTGAGAATGTGATTGACGAGGGTGGTCTTTCCCGAGCCGAGAAACCCGGTCAGGACGGTCACCGGGATTTTGGCGTTGTCAGGCATGTGTTCCTCCGTGTGATGTGTTCTGCTCGAGGATGGTTCGCGCGTGCGCCAGCGCGTCGTCCGAGATTTCGATCCGCCGCCCGTCGAAGTCCGGGCCGCGGGTCGCGTCCAGGCCCATGCGGGAGGTGGTCCCGTCGCTGGTCGAGGACGGATCCAGGGGCGATCCGGGCAGCCCGTCGGCGGTCAGGATGTCGCGGTGCGGCTGGAAATGGGTGGCCAGCGCCCACAGCACCGCGGCGTCGTCGGTGATGTCGATATCGCTGTCGACGGCGACGACCGTTTTCACGTACGGATCCCAGCCGAGCAGACCCAGCATGACCTGACGGGCCTGCCCCGGCCGGCTTTGCCGCAGCGCGACATAGCAGTGGAAATGGGTTCCCGAGGTCGGATAGTGCACGGCCGTCACGTCGGGGAATCGCGTTCTGAGTTTCTCCGCCATCTCCGACTCGCGCGGAATTCTCGCCAGATTCAAATGCTCGGCGGTATTGCCGCCCTCGACGTCGAACAGGATCGGCCGGTCCCGCCGCATGATCGAGGTGACCCGAATCACGTTGTTGGTGGAGCGATTCGAGGAGTAGCCGGAGAACTCGCCGAACGGCCCCTCCTCGGCGTACGCGCCGGGGTCGATCGTGCCCTCCAGCACGAAATCGGACCAGGCGGGCACCGCGATGCCGTGCTCGGGCGTCGGCACGACCTCGAGCGGTTCGCCGAGCAGGCCGCCGGCGATCGCGCGTTCGTCGACCTCGTAACCCACCCGCGCGGAGGCGGCGAGCATGAACAGCGGGTGGCCGCCGATCACCATGGCGACCGGCATCGGCTTCCCGCGCTCGGCGTAGCGCCCGAGAATGCGCCAGAGGTCGCCGCGCGAATGCAGGCTGGTGGCTAATTCGTTGGGCGAGTGGATCATCGAGCGGTGGTAGCTCAGATTCCCGGCACCGGTCTCGGGATCCTCGGCGACGATGATGCCGCTGGTGATGTAGGGCGCCCGGTCCGAGGCGAAGTGCCGCAGCATCGGCACCGTGGCCAGGTCGACGTCCGCTCCGGTGTGCACGACCTCGCGGATCGGCCCCGAGTCGACGCGCCGCGGCGCCAGCGGCCGGGCCGCCCGCGCCGCGAACGCCTCGTGCAGACGCCGAGGCTCGGCGTCGAACAGCCGCGCGATCCGGCGGCGAGAGGCGAACACATTGCTCACCACGGGAACGGGTACGCCGGACACGTTGCGGCACAACAGCATCTCCTCGCGACCACGGGCGGCGAGCGCGTAGATCAAGCCGGTGACGCCCTGATCCGCGGCGATCGCCTCGTCCACGGCCAGCACGTCCTCGGGATGTGCCGCGAGGTAGTCCTCGACAAAGGCGTGCGGGTCCTGTCGCCGCGACAGCCCGGGGTAGGTCATCGAACTCCTCCCGCCAGTGGGGCCGCTCCGCGCCAGCGCGGAGACAGGTCGTGGGCGATGCCGAATTGATCGAGTATCTTGCCGCTCACGTGCGCGAGCAGGTCCTCGATGGACGCGGGCCGCTGATAGAAGGCGGGCACCGGCGGCAGCACGATCGCGCCCGCCTCGGTCACCGCCGTCATATTCCGCAGATGCACCAGGCTCAGCGGCGTCTCGCGGGTGACCAGCACCAGGCGGCGACGCTCCTTGAGGCAGACATCGGCTGCGCGTGTGAGCAATTCGTCAGAGTAGCCGTGCGCGATGCCGGCCAGCGTCTTCATCGAGCAGGGCACCACGACCATGCCCATCGTCAGGAAGGAACCGGAGGCGATGGACGCCGCGATGTCTGCGCGCTGGTGGTGGACGTCGGCGAGCCCGGCCAGGTCGTCGGCGCGCAGATCGGCCTCGAGGTCGAGGGTGCGGTGGGCCGCGCGGGAGACGACGAGATGCGTTTCCACGGTGTTCAATCGGGCCAGGGCGGTGAGCAGATGGATGGCGAGGTGTGGTGCGCTGGCGCCGGTGACGCCGATGATCAGCCGCGGCTTGTCGTGTTCGTAGGGCATAGGGGTCTTTTCTCGGAGTGGGATGGCTTCGGAATGTGCTGCGCGAGGCGCTAATCGGGCACCGCGCGCGCGTCGTCGGGGATGCGGCGGCGCGCATGGAAGACGATGTTCAGCACGACCGCCAGGACGGTGCCGGTGGCCACGCCGCTCTTGAAGAACACCTCGGCGAAGGTCGGCAGCTGCTGATAGAAGCGCGGCGCGTACGCGGGAATCACCCCGATGCCCAGCGACAGCATGACGAGCATCGAGTTGCCGGACCGATCGAAATCCACCCGCGACAGGATGCGGATGCCGGATACCGTGAGCGCCCCGAACGTGACCACAGCGGCCGCGCCGATCACCGGCTCGGGAATCGCGGCCGCCACCCGGCCGACGGGCTGAATGATGCCCAGCCCCAACAGGATCAAGCCGACGACGGCGACCGGATAGCGGCTCCGCACCCTGGTCAGGGCGATGAGACCGATGTTCTGACCGAACGTGGTGTAGACGAACCCGTTGAACACGCCGCTCAACGCCGTCATCAGGCCGTCGACGCGCAGCAGCCGCGCGATGTCGTCCGGTCCGACCGGCTTGCCCACCACCTCGCCGACGGCCAGCCCCTGCCCCGCGCCCTCGACCATGAGCACGAAGACGATGACGAGAAACAGCAGGATCGACGGGATATGGAACTGCAGAGCGCCGAAGTGCAGCGGGCGCATCAGGCCCACGATCGGCCCCGCACCGGCGTGCGCGAGACTGCCTATGCCGGTGGACCATCCGACGATCGCGCCGATGACGAGCGCCAAGAGGATGGCGAGCTGCCCGACGAGGCCGCGGAACAGCCGACGGAAGATCACCATCAGCGCCATGGTGAAACCGGCGAGCGCGAGATGGCTGAGCCGCCCGTAACCGGGGTCGCTCGGATCCGACCCCGCGATGAGCCGGACGCCGACCGGGATGAGGGTCAGGCCGATCAGCGTGATGACCGTGCCCGTCACCACGGCCGGAAACAGCGCGAGCAGCTTGCTGAAGTAGGGCGCGACCAGCACCCAGATCACGCCTGCCACCAGGAGCGAGCCGTAAACCGTTGGCAGTCCTTCGTTTTGACCGATCAGCACCATGGGCACGATTCCGCTGGACGCCGCGCCGACCACCAGCGGCATCCGAATGCCGAAGCGCCACAGGCCCAGAGCCTGCAGGAGTGTGCCGACGCCGGCGAGGATGAGATCGGTGCTGACCAGATCGGAGATCTCCGCGTCGGAGAGGCCGAGGGCCGTGCCGACGACGATGGGGACCACGATGACGCCCGCGTACATGACGAGCGCGTGCTGGAGGGCCAGCAGCACCGACTGCGTGAAAGGCAGTCGCTCGTCGACCGCGTCCGATTGTTGTTCTCTCATAACACTTCTCGACTCGTGGGGTGAGCGGCGGCCGAGTCATCGGCGGGCTCGACTGTGGCCGTTGTTTTTTCGGTAGCGCTGTCCACTTGGTCGCGCGGAACTCCGTTGAGCAGCAGGTTCAACAGGAACGCCGCGATACCTCCCGCGGCGATACCGCTGGAGAGCACGGTCTGGAACGGCCCCGGCAACTGTGCGTAGAAGTCCGGATTTCCGACCGGCATGAGCCCGAATCCGAAGGCGATGGCCACGATCAAGTGGTTGCGCGGTTGGCTGAAGTCCGCCGCCATCATGAACTTGATGCCGATCGCGCCCACGGTGCCGAACATGACCACCGCGATCCCCCCGAGCACCGGCCCCGGCAGCGACGCGACCACCGCCCCGAGCTTGGGCATCAGGCCGATGACGACGAGGATCGCCCCGGCGGCGGCCACCACATAGCGGCTCATGACCCGGGTGATGCTGACGAGCCCGACATTGCCGCCGAACGTCACGAAGGTGAAGCTGCTGAACATCCCCGCGAGCGCCGTGCCGACGCCGTCGGCGCGCAGCGCGCGGGCGATATCCGGCGAGCCGACCTCGCGCCCCACGACCACGCCGGTGGCCAGCGTGTCCCCCGTCGACTCCACCATATTGACCACCTGCACCACGAGCATCGGGAGAATCGCGGCGAGGACGAAGGTCGGCGTACCGAACGAAAACGGCCGCACCACATCGAATATCGGCGCCGACGCGGTGGCGGAGAAGTCGGTCAGCCCGAGCGGCCAGGCCACCGCCGTCCCGGCGATGAGCGCGATGAGAATGGCGAAGCGGCCGATGGCCGGGCGCGCGACTCGCTCGAGGACCACCACGAGCACGATGGTGCCGAGGGCGAGCAGCAGCCGTTTGGCCCCGCCGTGCTCGGCCGCGGTCGATGATCCGGCGATCAGGGTCGCCGCCTTCGGCACCAGGGAGAAGCCGATGATCGCGATGGTCGTGCCGGTCACGATGGGCGGGAAGTATCGGGTCAGCTTGGCGAACCAGGGTGCGACCAGCCAGGTGAGCAGGCCGACCACGATGGTCGCGCCGAAGACGGCGGGGAGGCCTGCGGTCGTGCCCACGATGATGGCCGGCGCGATACCGGTGAAGGTGGAGCCCATGACGATGGGCAGCCGCACGCCGACATTGAAGAGGCCGAGGGTCTGTAGCAGCGTGGCCAGGCCGCTGACGAAGACGTTCGCGGTGACCAGCGTGGTGATCTGCGCGGGCGACAGGCCGATGCCCAGGCCGATGACCAGCGGCAGCGTGACCATCCCGGAGTAGGCGACGATCACGTGCTGCAGGGCGAGCGGAATCAGGTGGCGCAGAGGGGGAATCGTGTCGACCGGGTCTCTCGACTCGACGGCGGAACTGCGGGTGAAGAACTTCATGATTACTCCTGGCCCCACCGGCGGTGGGACAGGTCGTCGAGAAATGGGCTGCCGCCCAAGGGATTCGGTCAGCTCGACCAGGGCATGCGCAATGCCGTCATATCCGCGCGGGCGACCAGTCGCTCGGCCCGGAACTGGGCCTGTGCCATCGCCGCTTCCTCGTCCACGAGCAGGCACCGCCCCTTGTCGTAGACGATCTGCCCGCCGACGATCGTGGTCTCCACGTCCGAGCCGCGCGCCGAGTAGACGAGCGAGCTCACCGCGCGGTGCAGCGGGCGAAGGTGGGGGCGGTCGAGATCGACGACGATGATATCGGCGAGCCGGCCCGGCTCGAGCACGCCGGCGTCGATGCCTGCGTACTCCGCGCCCTCGCGGGTGGCGAGGACGAGCGCGTCCTCGGCGTGGGCGGCGGTGGGGTCGAGGGTGGACAGCCGCTGCGCGAAGATCGACAGCTTCATCGCCTCGAACAGGTCCTGCCGATGCCCGCAGCTGGAGCCGTCGCTGCCGAGAGACACTGGGGCGCCGTGGGATCGGAGCTCGCGCAGCCGCATGGTGCCCGACGCGAGATAGGCGTTCGAGGCCGGATTGTGCGCGACGCCCGCGCCCGCGGCGCCGACCTGTTCGATCTCCTGATCGTCGAGCCAGATGGCGTGGGCCAGGGTCGCCCGCTCATCGAGCAGGCCGGCCTCGGCCAGCCACTGCACGGGCCGCAGGCCGTACTCCTCGAGGTAACTGCGCGGGTCGCTGCGGCTCTCGCAGCAATGGGTATGCCACTTGGTGTCGAACTCCGCGGCGAGCTCGGCGCAGCCGCGCACCACGTCCTGATCCACATACGTGAGATTCAAAGGGGCGGGCCATATCTCGACCTTGGAGCCGCGTGGGCGATGCTGGAGGGCCTCGCGGGTGATCGCGAGATCGTCGGCGCTGCGGTAGCGGAACAGGCCCGGCGGCTGGCTGCGTCGCGCCGCGATCGCGGTGCGGTCGCCGAGCACGCCGCGGGCCACCACGCCGCGCAGACCGGCGTCCTCGATGACGTCGGCGACCGCCAGCGTGGTAGCCAAATCGCTTGGGGCGTAATGGTTGTCGATGACGGTCGTGGTGCCCGCGCGCAGCGCCTCGACCGCGCCGAGGCGAGCCGCCGCGACCGCGTCCTCGCGGGTCATCGCGATCGAGTAGGGCCACATGAACTCACACAGCCAGGGCACGATGGACATGCCCTCGCCCAGCCCGCGGGCTAGGGCCTGGTACAGATGGTTGTGGCCGTCGACCAGGCCGGGCAGCACCGCACGGCCGCCGCAGTCGAGGACGGTGTCGGCCCGCCAGTCGGCGAGTTCGGCCGCGGTGCCCACCGCGACGATGCGCGATCCGGAGACCGCGACCGCGCCGGGTAGGTGCACATTACGCGCGTCATCGACGGTGATCACGGTCCCGCCGGTGAGCAGGAGATCGCAGCGTTTGGGGGATGGAGGTGCCATGGCCGCCTCTGCCTTTCCCAGGGCGGCTGAGCCGCCTCGAAATCCGTGGGCGAAGGGAGTTGACTCCCCGCCAGGGCACAGCCCTGGCGATCGCCGAACGGTTTAACCCAGGATCGGGAGGTCACCGGCGGTGCGATCGGTCCGAAAACCGATGCGAATACATGTAAACCCCGCGCGGATGTCGCTGTCAACCCTCGAATTCGACCAGGGATTTTGCGCGGCGCGGCATGGTAACTCAACTGAACTGCGGAAATGTTAAATTCGTTCGATCAATAGTTTACATGCAATCTCGTTGACACACGGGTTGCGTTGTGCTGGACTCGATTCCATCGAGTCGACGTCGGGCCGGCTCGGCGCCGCAGTCAATCCAGCGGCCCGTAGGTGCGGTTTCTCGCGGCCGGGATCTCATCCCGACCTGATCAAGAGGAGCCACGATGATCATCGATACGCACGTCCATCCGACGAACCTCGTCGACGAGGCGTGGCGTCATACCGGTGAACCCTTCACCGGTGAGCGCACTCTCGCCATGATGGACGGCCCGATGTGGATCAACGGCAAGCCGCGCCGGGTCGACATCAGCTGCATCATGCCGCCGCCGGGAAACACGGCCTGGCGTGAAGGCAATCGCAGTGGCCGCGAAGGCATCCGGGATTACCAGGCCTATATCACCTCGCTGGTCCAGCGGTATCCGGACCGTTTCGTCGGAAACTTCATCTACAACCCGCGTTTCGGGCCGGAGAACGGGGCCGCCGAATTGGCGTTCCACGTCCAGGAATACGGCTACAAGATGATGAAACTGCACGCCAATATGCACTCGTACCGCCCGGACCGGGCGCTGGACTGGCTGCGCCCCGCGCTGCGGGTCTGCGACGAGCTCGGCGTGACGGTGCTGATCCACACCGGCGACGGCCCGTACTCCATTCCGACGCAGTTCTACCCGATCATCCGTGAGTTCCCCGGCGTCAATTTCATTCTCGGGCACTTCGGCATCCAGACCGGCGGCGTCTACTGCTTCGAGGCATTCTGGATGATCCAGGATTCCACGAACGTCATCGGCGAATCCGGCTGGCTGCTCCAATCGCGCATCGTGGAGTTCGCGAAGGAGATGAAGAAGAGCAAGATGGTGTTCGGCACCGACTCGCCGCCGAACGAACCCGGAATGTGGGCGCGCGAACTCGAGGTCCTGTGCCACGAGCCGCCGCAGGGGCTGAACCTCTCCGAGGACGATCTCGAGGGCTACCTGGGCAACAATATGGCGAAGCTGCTCGGCCTGGCCCCGACTCCCCCGCCCAAGGACAAGGCCGAGGCGGAGGCATACCTGCGCGGTGAGATCCCGCAGGCCTCGGCCACCAACTCGCACGCCGACCACTACAGCGGCTACACCCCCTCGGCCTGGGCCGAGGAAGCGGCACTGGACACCGCGAAGTAGCCGCTAGTGCGGGGACTCGAGCGGGCGCTCGGGACGATCGGCGCGCCCCTCGGGTCGCCGGGGCGCATCGTCGCCGGCGAGTGAGAAGTCTCGCCGGCGCGGTGCGTCGCCCGACATGCCGTCCCGCGTGGTCGCCTGGGACAGTCGCACGCGCAGCCGCGAGATATGGCGGCGCGCAACGGTTTCGGCGAACTCTGGATCGCCGGCCGCCATCGCGTCGACGATGTGGATGTGCTCGTCCAGCGCCAGCCGGGGCGCGTCCTTGCTGCGCCACAGCGAATGCAGGGCGAGGTGCGAGCGTCCGGCGATCGGTTCCAGCGCGGCGGTGAGATGGGTGTTCGCGGCGATCTCGCGCACGGTGCGATGGAATCGGATGTCCAGCTCGATATGGGCGGCGTTGTCCGCGCCGCCGGCCAGGACGCGTTCGTGCTCGGCCAGGATTTCCCGCAGTGTGGCGAGTCCGTTCTCGTCGAGGCGCTCGGTCGCCAACCGGGCGGCCAGGCCCTCCAGCGATTCGCGCACCACATACAGTTCCCGCAGGTCGGCGATGTCGACCTTGCTCACCTCGGCGCCGCGGCGGCTGACGTGATCGGCCAGACCCTCATAGATCAGCCGCTGCACCGCCTCGCGCACCGGCGTGCGGCTCACATTGAGCTGACGTGCGAGCTCGGGCACGCTCAGCGCGGTGCCCGGCGCCAGCTGATTGCGGAGAATCGCCGCCTTCAGCGCCTCGTAAGTACGGTCGGTGAGCAGTTCGCCGGAGGCGATGCTCTCCAGTACCCACGAGTCGGACATGTCGGCACGCCTCCCTTTCGACAATGCCGACATATTACATGCAACGTTATGGGCACCCGCAGCTGCGTCTCGGGATGAGGGAGACGGCGAGCACCTGGTCCGCCTGTCGACTTCCCTTCTCCCGCACCGTTTGTAAGGCCGTCACCGCCGCCTGGGCGAAGTCGTCGAACGACCGTCCGATGGTCGTCAGCGGCGGCCAGCTGTACGCGGCGGGAGCGGTCGCACCGAAACCCACCACCGCCAGATCCTCCGGCACGCGCAACCCCAGCTCCTGCGCCGCCGCCAGCACATCCAGGGCCAGTCCGTCCGCGGCGGCGAAGACGGCGTCGGGCCGATCCTTCTGCCGCAGCCAGGCTTTCACCTCTTCGCGTGCCGCCGGCCGATCCAGTCCGGTGCGTCGCACGGCCGAGGCGTCGCGGTCGGCCGCCCGCATCGCGTCCGCCCACCCACGGGCCCGGTCGGCCACCGGGCCGGATCGGGAAGTCCCTGTGAGACAACCGATCCGACGGTAGCCGTGCTCGAGCAGATGCTCGGCGGCCGACCGGCCACCGTGCCGGTTGGCGAGGGTCACCGATGGCGCGTCGACGCCGCGTGGCGCCCGATAGTTCAGATAGACCACGGGCACACCGAGATCGGCGGGATGGGTGTGCGGCTCGCCGACCTCCGAGCGCACCAGCAGGACGCCGCCGACCTGCATGCTCGCCAGGGTTCGCGCGTACCGGGCCTCCTGCGCTCGCGAGTAGCCGGAATTGCCGAGCAGCACAAGCGAATCGGCGGCGAAGGCGGCGCGCTCGACGGCGTGGACCAGCTCGGCGAAGAAGGCCTCGCTGCTGTCGGGGACGACGAGGCCGATCGTATTGCTCCGGGTCGACCGCAAGGCTCGGGCAACCAGATTCGGGCGGTAGCCGAGCTCCTCGATGGCCGCCAGCACCCTGGCCCGCGTCGCCTTCGCGACCGGCCGGGGGCCGTCGTTGAGCACATAGCTCACCACGGCCGTCGAGGTGCCCGCCCGCCGTGCGACATCGTCTCGCGTGATTCGCTGCACCTGCGCAGCGTACGTGGTGAAAGTCTATGCAGCGCAATGTCTACACGTGTAGAATCGTCCGAGGTATCCGGTCGGGGATGTGCCGACGGCCCGGTGAACACTGCGACGCGGCGGGAAGGGACCGGCGACCTCGGTCAGTTCCCGGCGTCCGCGAGGCGCCGCACATCCAAGGAGCCAGCACATGCGCAGCGCGCCATTCCGATCCCGACCGTCCGGCACACCGCGGGTCCGGTGGTCACGATGACGACCCTGGTGCGTCCCGCACAGACCAGCGAGGGCAAGGGCGTCGGCGACAGCGCGGTGCGTCCGGATGGATTGCTCAAGGTCACCGGCGAATTCGCGTACTCCTCGGATCTGTGGATGGCGGGCATGGTCTGGGCCACCACGGTGCGCAGTCCGCACGCGGCGGCGCGGATCCGGTCCATCGATGTGCGCGCGGCGCTCGCGGTCGACGGCGTGCACGCGGTCCTCACCCACGAGGACGTGCCCGGCGCGAAGACGTACGGCATGAAGGTCGCCGACCAGCCGGTGCTCGCGTTCGATGAGGTTCGATACCAAGGAGAACCGGTGGCGCTGGTGGCCGCCGACCACCCCGTGACCGCGCGGCGCGCGGCCGAACTCGTGCGGGTCGACTATGAGCTGATGGAGCCGGTCACCGATGCCGAGCGTGCCCTCGATCCGCACACGCGCTCCATTCACGAGGGGCCGAACCTGGTGCGCCACGTCAAGATTCGGCACGGCGACATGGCCGCGGCGCGGGCGCTGGCCGAGGTCGTGGTCACCGGCGACTACGAGGTCGGCATGCAGGATCAGGCCTTCCTCGGCCCCGAATCGGGTCTCGCCGTGCCCGCCGAGGACGGCGGGGTCGAGCTGTATGTCTCCTCGCAGTGGCTGCACAAGGATCTCGAACAGATCGCGCCCTGCCTGGCGCTCCCGCCGGACAAGGTCCGGCTGACGATGGCGGGGGTCGGCGGCGCTTTCGGTGGGCGCGAAGACCTTTCGGTGCACGTGCACGCCTGCATGCTGGCGCTGCGCCTCGGCAAGCCCGTGAAGATGGTGTACAACCGCTACGAGTCCTTCTTCGGGCACGTCCATCGGCATCCCGCGAAGATGCGCTACGAGCACGGCGCCACCCGCGACGGCAAGCTCGTCTATGTCAAGGCACGGCTGGTGCTCGACGGCGGGGCTTACACCTCGACGTCGCCGGTCGTGATCGCGAACGCGTCGTACTTCGTGGCCGGGGCATACGCGGTCGAGCACGCGGAGATCGACGGATTGGCCGTCTACAGCAACAATCCGCCGTGCGGGGCGATGCGTGGTTTCGGCGCGGTGCAGTCGGCGTACGGCTGTGAGTCCAATATGGACAAGCTCGCCCGCGTGCTCGGGATGGACCCGCTCGAGCTGCGGCGAAAGAACGCGATGACCACGGGAACCGTCTTGCCCACGGGCCAACCGGTCGACGGGCCCGCCCCTGTTCGGGAACTGCTCGACGCGCTCCGCGACAGGCCGCTGCCCGAAACGGAGTCGAGCGGTGACGTGCGCACGCTGCCCGGCGGGGTAGGCAACACCACGCATGGCGAAGGCATTCGCCGCGGCATCGGCTATGCGGTGGGCGTCAAGGCAATCGGGTACTCCGGCGGCGTCGACGATATCTCCACCGCCCGGGTGATCCTCTCCGTGACGGCCGGCAAACCGGTGTTGTCGATCCACACGGCCGCGGCGGAGTGCGGGCAGGGGATAACGACGGTGCAGTCGCAGATCGCGACCACCGAACTCGGTGTCACCCGCGTGGTCGTGCTGCCCGCCGACACCAGGATCGGCGACGCGGGCTCCGCCTCGGCGTCCAGGATGACCTGGATGTCGAGTGGGGCCGTGCAAGGCGCCTGCCGGCAGCTCACACGCGAGCTGCTGCGCCGGGCCGAGGCGGCGACCGGTCGCAATGCCGCGGCCCTCGCGCTTCGGGACAACGCCATCGTCGATATCGTGCACGGCGAACCGGTGGCCTCGATCGCCGAGATCGTCGGCTCGGACACCCTCGAGCGCGTCTACGAGTATCACCACCGGCCGACCGAGGGGATCGACCCCGAACGCGGACAAGGCAACGCGCACATCGCCTTCGCGTTCTGCGCGCACCGCGCCGTGGTGGACGTGGACGTCGAGCTCGGGCTGGTGCGCGTCGTCGAGCTGGCCGTGGCCCAGGATGTGGGCAAGGCGATGAATCCGCTGGCCGTCGAGGGGCAGATCGAGGGCGGCAGCGCACAGGGCCTCGGGTTGGCGCTGATGGAGGAGATTCTGGTGGATCGTGAAGGGCGGGTGCGCAATCCGTCGTTCACCGACTACCTGATCCCGACCATCGCCGACGTGCCGCCGATGCCGATCTCGCTGTTCGAGTTCGCGCATCCGGACTCACCGTATGGACTCAACGGTGTGGGCGAGCCGCCCACGCTGTCGTCCACTCCCGCCATCGTGAACGCGTTGCGCAATGCCACCGGACTGGATCTGCCACGAATTCCCGTGCGCCCTGAAGACATTGCGCTGAATTTGGGCTGAGGGGTGTGGGCGGCGGCGAGTTGTCTTTCGCCGCCGCCTATCTCAGCGCGAGGGCGAGGACGAAGTTGGCGCGGTCCTCGAGGCGGGAGAGGTCACGGCCGGTCAGTTCCTCGATGCGCTGGATGCGGTTGCGCAGGGTGCCGACGTGGATATGCAGCAGTTCGGCGCATCGGGTCCAGGCGCCGGACACCTCGAGGAATTTCTCGAGGGTGTGCACGAGGTCGGTGCGGTTCAATCGGTCGTAGGCGCGCAGCGGGTGCAGCAGGCGGACCTGGAAGAGCAGGCGTACGTCGTCGGGCACGCTGGCCAGCAGGAGCGTTCGGGCGGTCAAATCCTCATGGGCGACAACGCTGTTCGGCCCGGTCACGGCTGATCGACACGCGACGCGGGCTTGCTCGACCGCGATCCGCAGGTCCGCTTGCTCGACGGCGGCACTGACACCGACTGCTAGTCGGCTACCGTGCAGACCGGGTGTCAGTGTCGCGACGGTGCGCCGAATGTTGCCGACGGGGTCGGCGTCGGCGGGTAGCAGGGCGATCGCTTCGCTATCCACCGATCCGACCGCACATGGTGTGCCGTGCAGGATCTCGCGTAGTAGACCGCGTAATTCCCTCGGGCGCAACGCGTCCAAGTCGATGGTCGCTGCCACCGCGAGGTAGGAATCGGCGGTTCCGAGGCCGGTCAGATCAAGCCGCACAGCGGTTTCCGATCCGCGTGCTCCGCCAGCGATCTGCTCGACGAGTTCCCGCGCGAGCCGTACCTCGACCCGCCGCTCATCGTCCGGACGGGCCCGTTCCAGCGACACGACGGCGGCCAGATCGGCGACGATAGCGCGCCGCTCCTCCGGCCACTCGGCGCGATCGCCCTCGAAGATCAGCAGCCAATCCGCCGCCCGGGCGAAACGAGGCCCGTCGACCGCGAACACGGTGTACGGCACGGCATCACGCAGGACCACGGGCAGGTTCCTGGCGCGAAGAAAGGTGTCGAGCGCGGCGGCGGGCGGCGTTCCCGAGCCGGCCACGAGCCGACCGGTCGACGTCATCACCCAGCAGCGCAGGCCGAAGTCGCGCTCGAGCAAGGCCAGCACCGAGCCGAGTCCGCCGTCGGCCACCAGTTCGCGGTTCCGATGCAGCGCCGCGCTCAGGTCCGCGGCGCGGCCGATGGCGAACCCGCGATTGATGTGCTCGGTCACCACCGAGAAACTCACGTTGACAGGCACGGTGAACAGCGGCATGCGATGGCGTCGGCAGGCCTCGACGACGTCCTGCGGCACTCCCCCGTAACGAGCCTGGCCCGCAACCACTCCCGCCACCCCCGCGCCGGCCAGCGCCGACACGAACGCCTCGCTGTCGGCGGCGCCGTGCCGCCAATGCAACCCCGTGAGCACCAGCTCTCCCCCGGACAGGTAGCGACCGGGATCGAGCAGGTCCGTGGTGATCACCCAGCGCACGAAGCGATCCTGGTTCTCCGCGCCGCACAGGAGCTCGAAGCCCAGTTCGGCGATGGTGAGCAGGGAACGCAATCGCACCGTTTCACGGTAGCCGAAATACGCTGCGACGTAGCCGGATACGGCACGAACCGGCTCGGGCAATGCCCATCGCAGGTTGCGGCTCAGTTGTTCTCGTAATCCCGTCGTTTGGGCACCGTCCGGTCGTGGTCGGCCAGGATGGCGGCGGTGTCGGCGGTCCCGTCGATCACGGCACGGGCCAGGTCGAGCATGCGGATGGTGTGCGCGCGGGCATAGGCGCGCAGGAACTCGAACGCGGAGTCCATCTCGAGACCGCCGCGTTCGGCGAGCACCCCCTTGGCCTGTTCTATGACCGTCCGGCTGTTCAGCGCGCCCTGCAGTTGCGCGGCCACCGACACCGAGTCCGCCAGGACGCGGGCGTGCAGGATGCCGATCGTCGTCGCGTCGGCCAGCGCCTGGGCCACAGCGGTGTCGGTGGCCGAGAGCCGGTCGGGGCCCGCGGCGGCGAACAGGTTGAGCGCGCCGATGCGCTCCTGACGTAGCCGCATCGGCAGCGCGTACACCGAGGTCCAGCCCTCGGCGCGGGCGCGGTCGGTGAAGTTGGGCCAGCGACGGCGCTGCTCGTCGAGATCGGGCACCAGCACCTGATGACCTTCGGCGTAGGCGGCCAAGCACGGCCCGGCCGCCGACTGGATCTGGAACAGCTCCAGCAGCCGGGTCTCCTCGCTGGTCGAGGCCAGCACCTGCAGTCGGCCGGCGTGATCGGCCAGCATCACCCCGGCGGCGCCGACCGGCAGCACCTCCACCACGACCTCGACCAGTTCCTGGGCCAACTCCACCGGGTCGTAGTCGGCGACCAGCGAATCCGCCATCCGGACGAAGCCGCGATCAGTACCTGTTCCCGGCTCTTCATCGGCACACGCTCCATATCCTCGATCGTCAGGACCCCAGCCAATCTCGATCACCGGATTCGTTCGGCGCGAAGCGGATTCGGCGCGTGACGATATCGGCGGCGAACTTCGCGATCGGCTGCCCCGCGCTGAGCGCACGCGCGACCAACTGGGCGTGCGCGGTGGCGAGATCGACCTGGAGTTGCGCGGCCACCATACCGGTGGCCTGATGGATCTCGCGGGTGGATTCGGCGACCGTCCACCAAGGACCCAGCCCGCGGCCGTTGCTCTCGTACGTCTCCACGCCCGTGGCCGATTCCGGCGAGTCCTCGCGCACCGACGTCAGCAGCAGCACCGTGACCAGGTCGGCCACGTGCACCGCCGCGGCGAACCCGTGCGCGTCCAGCGCCGTGGGCGCGGTGGTGTAAAAGTCCAGGGTGCCGACGCGGATCGCCCCCCGGCGCAGCGGGAAGGAGAACACCGCACCGCTGCGCTCGCCGGATCCGGCCGCCGCCAGCAGCGGCCACCGCCCTGCCGCCAGCGCGGCGCCGAGATCGGGCACCAGCACCGGCGCGTCGGTCAGATATGCCTGCGGACCCGGTCCCTCGCACGCGACGACCTGCACCTGCGCGAAGCCGGCCGCGATGTCGTCCGAGGCGCCCAGCATCTCCCAGACCTGCTCGCCGGTGCACGCCATCACGGCCGCCCGGTCCACCGGCAGCAACTGCGTACACAGCGCGCACACCTGGTTCGCCCCGCGCGGCACGGCGGCTACCTCCTGACGCACCGCCGCCATGAATCGCGCTGTGAGAGCGTCGGTTTCGCTCATCGCGGACCTGCCGCGCCGGCGACTAGCCGACCGCCACAACCCACCGCCGCGGACCGGCCACGCAATCGTTCAGTACACATCCATTCGAACTCGATCGAGATCATGACCATCACCGCCCACCGAACACGTTCGGCGTGTGCGGCCCGCACCCGAGTACGCGGTGTCCGCAACCGGATTCCCATCGCGCGGTTCGAGCATCTGCCATGCCGCCGAACTCGAGGAAACAACGATCCGACCGGGGGCCGGGGCCGGCATCGCTGTCAGGAGGGTGGATCCCGCATCAACACGGGTCCACGTCACATCGAGTCTATTCGCCCGGCAGACCGGAGAGAAGGGCGGGTACAACCTCTCTGGATGCGGGTTCGTCGAGGCCCGCTTTGATCGCCGACTTCCTGGCGGCTTTCGGAACGCCCGGAGTTCGCCTCGGGCGCATTCCTTCTGGCCGTACCACCGCTCCGTTGACGCCGGCGCGCTAAGCGTCTACGCTCGCGTTTGACAGATTCACAAACTTTGTCAGAGAGTCAAGGCAGTGGTAGACGAGCTGGAACGCACGCAGGGGATCCTCGATACGGCGGCGGCGCTGTTGCTGCGATCGGGGTACGACAAACTCACCATGGGTGAGGTGGCCGAGAGGGTGGCGCTGCACCGGGGCCTGGTCTATCTGCGGTTCAAGTCGAAGGACGAGCTGGTCGAGGCCGTCGTACGGCGGGAGCTGGAGCGGTACTCGGCGCGGTGGCGTGAGTGTCTGCTGGCCGACCCGCAGGGCGGCAGCGTGGCCAGCGTCTACCGCGCGATGGCCGGGGCACTGCAACAGTTGCCGCTCGCGGCGGCGATCGTCGCCCGCGACAAGGAGATCTTCGGCAAGTATCTGCGTCGGCCCCGCAACGTGTTCGAGAGCCTGGAAACCGTCGGCACCCAGCCGTTTCTGGACGCGATGCAACGGGTAGGAGCGGTCAGAGCCGCAGTCGACACCCGAGCAGTGGCTTTCGTGCTCGACGCCTTGACACCCGCACTGCGACAAACCTTCCCACATGCCGGCGCCACACCGCCGACCCCGTCGACCGAGCAGGTGATCGACGCCCTGGCGGAGCTACTGGAGCTCGGATTGACGCCGAGTTCCGGCGCCGATCTCGAGGCCGGAAAATCCGTCATGCTCGACACACTGGCCGCGGCACAGACCGACTTCGCCGAACGCACCGAAACAGAGGGTCGATGAGTACCGTTGCCTCCCAAACCGATTCCTACACCCTCCCCCTCGCCGATCCGGCCGCGACACTCGAGGTCGCCGGCGGCAAGGGCAGTTCCCTGGCCCGGCTGGCCGCGGCCGAATTGCCGGTACCGCCCGGCTTCCACGTGACCACCGCCGCCTACCGACGCTTCGTCGCGGCCGACGGCTTGCACGACCGGATCGTCGCACTGGCCGCCGACGCGGTGGCCGACCGCCCCGAGACGTGGTCGGCCGCCGCCGACGCGATCACCGAACTCTTTGCCGCCCAGCCTGTTCCGGAAGATATCGCGCGACAGATCGCCGCCGCGTACGAGCGGCTGGGCGGGGTGGAGGTCGCGGTCCGGTCCTCGGCGACGGCCGAGGATCTGCCCGGCATGTCCTTCGCCGGTCAGCAGGAGACCTACCTCAACATTCACGGTTTGCCCGAGGTGCTCGACGCCGTGCGGCGCTGCTGGGCATCGCTGTGGACCGATCGGGCCATCGGATACCGTGCGCGCCACCAGGTCTCGTCCGAAGAAGTGGCCTTGGCGGTCGTCGTGCAGGAGCTCGTCTTCGCCGACGCGGCCGGTGTCGCGTTCACCGCCGACCCGGTGACCGGCGCGCGGGACCGCGTGCTGATCAATGCCGCGTGGGGGCTGGGCGAGGCGATCGTCAGCGGTCAGGTCACCCCGGACACGGTGGTGGTGGGCAAGTCCGACGGCGCGGTGCTGCGGCAGGACATCAGCGACAAGAAGACCATGACGGTGCGGACCGCGACCGGCACCCGAGAGGAGCCGGTCCCGGAAAACCGCCGCCTCGAACCGGTGCTGCGCCCCGCGGAGGCCACCGAACTCGCCCGCCTCGCGACCCGCATCGAGGACCACTACGGCGGGCCGATGGACATCGAATGGGCGCTGCGCGACCACCGGTTCTTCATCGTGCAAGCCCGTCCCATCACCGCCCTCCCGGAGCCGCAGCCGCAGCCGCGGTGGGAATTGCCGGACCCCCGTGGAAAATACGTGCGGGGCAGCGTGATGGAGCTACTGCCCGAACCGTTGTCGCCGCTGTTCGCGACGCTCGCGATTCCGGCGTGGGAGCGCGCGACCAGCGCGCACTACCACGAGATTCACCTGCCCTACTTCGACGACCCGATGGCGGTCATCAACGGCTACGGCTACTACAACACCAACTACACCGGCCTGCTCGCGCTGCGAATGGCGTTGGCGCAGCCCCGATTCCTCGCCCGCACACTGCCCCGCCATCTGCGCACCGCCCCGCAGCGGTGGCGCTCGGCGCACGAAAGCTACCGCGCCGCCGCCGATCACTGGCAGACCATCGATCCCGCCACCGTCGCCGCCGGGCGTCTACTCGCCGGTGCGCGCGAGATCGTCGACGCGGCGGCCGATTACTATCTGGCGATTCAGGGCGGCGCGCTGCCCGCCGCCTACATGAGCGAAGCACTGTTCACCAAGGCCTACAACCTCGTGCGCCGCGGCGACGATCCCCCGGCCACGGCATTCCTGCTCGGCTATCCGAGCAAACCGATCCAGGCCGAGCAAGCGCTGTACGACCTGGCGCGGTGGGCGCGCTCCCAGCCCGGACTAGCCGAGCGCTTGACCGAACTTCCGCCCGCCCGCCGCGCCGACGTCCTCACCGAGGATCACCCCGAAGACCAAGTCTGGGAACAATTCCGCGCACGGTTCCGCGCGCACCTCCAGACCTACGGCGACATGGTCTACGACCTCGACTTCGCCAAACCCCTTCCGGCGGAGCATCCCGCGACCCTGCTCCAGACGCTGCTCTACTTCCTCACCGACGAGGCCGCGGATCCCCATGTGCGCCAACGCGTCGCGGCCGACAACCGTGCCGAGGCGGTCCGCGTCTTGCGAAGCAAGCGCCGCGGTCTCCGGCGTTCGCTCGCGCTACGGCTCATGGGCTGGGCGCAGTCGGCGGCTCCGCTGCGGGAGAACGCCCTGGCCGACGTCGGTCTCGGCTGGCCGGCGGTTCGACAACTGTTCGGCGAGTTGGGTCGCCGGTTGACCGCCGCCGAGGTCATCGCCGACGCCGGCGATGTGTACTGGTTGCGCCTGCCGGAGCTGGAGGCTGCCGCAGCGGCACTGGATGCCGAAGCGCCGCCGGTGGATTCGCGTGCCTCGGTCGCTCGACGCCGCGCCGAGTGGCAGGCCCAGCGGGCGATGAAGCCACCGCACATGCTGCCCGAGAAGGCGAAGGTGCTCGGCATCGACTTCAGCAAGGAGGGCGGACGCCACCGCCCGGACGACCCCACCGCCGTCATCGCGGGCACGCCCGGCAGCCCGGGGCAGGTGACCGGCCCCGCTCGGATCATCCACGGCCCGAGCGAGTTCGACCGCATGCGGCCGGGCGACGTGCTGGTGGCGCCGATGACCACCCCGGCGTGGACGCCGCTGTTCGCCCTCGCTTCGGCGATCGTCACCGATGTCGGTGGCGCGTTGAGCCACAGCTCGATCGTCGCCCGCGAGTTCCACATCCCCGCCGTCCTCGGCACCGGCGCGGCCACCGAGCGCCTGCACGACGGTCAGCAGATCACCGTCGACGGTGACAACGGCACCGTGGCCGTGCACGACCAGAAGGATCCGAGATGACCCACGCCGTAGCAGAACTCGTTCCCCTGTCACCGGACGCACCGGACCCGCAGCGAGATCCGACACCCTACGGTCAGTTGACCGTCATCCCCGAGTTGCAGGGACGCCGGAACTTCGCGGTGATCCGCAATGTCGCACAACCGGCGCTGACGGTCCATCGCCCCGCGCCGGGCCGGGCCACCGGCACCGCCGTAATCATCTGTCCGGGAGGCAGTTTCGTCACCCTCACCGAGACCGGGACCGAGATCGCGGAACGACTGGCCCAAGAGGGCATCACGGCCTTCGTGCTGCGATATCGCCTGCTCCCCACCCCGATCCCCGACGAGGAGTTCCTGCGGGACTGGGGCGGGCACAGCATCGACGCGATCAAAGCCCACTCCCACGTACCGATTCCCGATGTCCGGCAGGCCATTCGGGTGGTCCGCGCCCGCGCCGCCGCAGAGGGGCTCGACCCGCACCGGATCGGCGTCCTCGGTTTCTCGGCGGGCGGCCTGCTCGCCCTGGCCGCCGCCACCGATCCCGACGCGGCCGCGCGGCCCGATTTCGCCGCGCCGATCTATCCCGCCATCTGGCACGGCTACCGCGTCCCATCTGGCGCGCCGCCTCTGTTCCTCTGCTTCGCCGCCGACGACGAGCAGGTGGTCGGCCAAAACCTTGCCTTACAACAGGTTTGGCGTAACGCCGGCCGCCCGGTGGAGATGCACGTCTACGAGCGCGGCGGCCACGGCTTCGCCGAGGGCCCGCAGGGGTTGCCGTGCGACACCTGGCTCGACCGCTACCTCGACTGGATCCACTCCCACGGATTCTGACCAACGACCGTTCGACGCCTGCATTGTGACCCTATCCATGTAGTACGGATTCGGATAACCTATATCCGTGAAGTACGAATCCGTAGTAGCTGAGCCACTGCTGCTGACCCTGCAGCGAGCCACTCACGCGACCCTGCAAGAGCTGGCCGCGCAGATGGTCGACCTGGATGTGACAGACTCCGAGGCCAATGCGCTGGCCAATCTCGCCGAGGGCGACGGCCGCACGGTCTCGGAGCTGGGCGCGGCCATCGGCATCCGCCCCACCACGCTCACCGGGGTGCTCGACCGTTTGGAGCGCAAAGACCTCATCACGCGGGGAACCCGCCGAGGCGACCGGCGTGCCGTGCTGATCGAGCTCACCCCTGCGGGGACGGCGGCCGCCAAGGCGGTCCGGCAGGCGATGGTCGAACTGGAAGGCCGTCTGCTGGAGGGTCTTTCGGCGCGGGCCATCGCGGACACACGACGGGTGCTGAAAGCGCTGGCGAAGTCATGACGGCGTTCGACGACCTGGTAGCCGAGGTGCCGGCCGAACGGTTCGGCCACCGCGAGCACGTGCACGTCACCTGGCTGGCCCTGCGGCGGTTCGGAATTCACCAGACCATCGCACTGGTCGACGACGGTCTGCGAAGCACGGCCCGCTACGCCGGCGTGCCCCAGAAGTACAACTCCACCGTCAGCCGAGCCTGGGTCCACCTGGTCGCCCACCACCTCCGGCACACACCCGCCGACGATTTCGCCGACTTCATCGACCGCAACCCCGAGCTGCTCGACAAACGCCTACTGATCCGCTTCTACCAACCCTCCACCTTGGCCAGCACCGCCGCCCGCACCGGCTGGGTCGCCCCGGACCGAGCCCCCTTCCCCACCCACCTGACCCGTGCAGGGCGACCTCCCGAGGCCGAGACGAACCGTTGAGCCTGCCGCAGCGCCTGCCAAATGCTGGGAGTCCGCGCACACTGGCACGGCTTACGCGTCGATGGGTGCTGTGCCGGATCGGCAGGGTTCCGAGCCACCGGCCCGGTTTAGGATGCGCGCATGACGGTCATCGAGGACGGCGCGTTGAGCCGCGAGCAGGACCAGCGGTTGCGCGAGAGCATCGGGCGACAGACCCTGCTCACCACGATGGGGATCACGGTGGCCGACCTGGGCCCGGGGCGGGTGACGCTCCAGCTGCCGTTCCGTGCGGACCTCTGCCAGCAGAACGGGTTCGTCCACGCGGGCGCCATCACGACCTTGGCCGACTCGGCGTGCGGCTACGCGGCGATGTCCATGCAGCCGCCCGATCGCGACATCCTCACCGTCGAGTTCAAGGTGAACCTCATGAGCCCGGCCGTGGGTGCGTTTTTTCGCGCGACGGCGACGGTGGTTCGCGCCGGACGGACGCTCACGATTTGCACCGCGGAGGTCGTGTCCGACAAGGACGAGTCGCGGCCGATCGCTCTCATGCAGGCGACGTTGATGGCGATGCCCTCGGCATAGGCGGGAAACGTTCTAACCGGGATCTACACCCGCACGTCCGACCCGCTGGCGCGCCCTTCCGCATCCGCCCACGGCCAATCTGTACCGCAATCCCGACAGTGGAACCGGGTGTCGCCGTGGTCGTGGACGATGCCTACGGCGACCGAACCGCAGTCCGGGCATTCACTCGGTGGACCGAAAAGCGTGTCGAAATCGAGCACTGCGGAAAATGTCATTGTCCCGAGTTTCCTATGCGGGGGCGCTACGGCCCGGTTCCATAAGTCCTCTATGAATGACTCGCTACCCTCGACCCTACTCACCGATCGATAGCCGGGCAATAGCTGGAGGGTGCGTGCCGCTCTAGTTCGGACAGGCAGGTCAGGGGCGTTTGTAGACAACGCCTTCCTTCATCACGAAGTCGACCCGACCGGTCAGCGCTATATCGGCGAAGGGGTCGCCAGGCATGGCGATGATGTCGGCGATTTTGCCAGGGGCGAGGACGCCGAGATCGTCGAGGGCGAGCAGCTCGGCGGCGACGCTGGTCGCGGCCTTCAGGGCGCGTACGGGGCTGATGCCGGTGGACACCATCGTGGGGAATTCGCGCCAGTTCTCCCCGTGCGGGAACATGCCGGCATCGGTGCCGAAGGCGAGCTTGATCTCGGCGGCGGCGACGTGTTCGGCACAGTCAAGCAACGCTTTTCGGTGAAAGCGGAACTTGCGCCGTTTGAACGCGGGCTTGTCCGCCCAGTAGGCGTCGTCGTCGACCCGGCGCGCGTCGTCGAGGATGGTGAACTGGGTGGGCACCAGGTAGACGCCGTGGTCGATCATGAGCCGCAAGGCCTCCGCGGTGGCCAGGTTGCCGTGTTCGATGCTGCGCACCCCGGCCCGCACGGCGCGCCGGACCCCTTCGTCGCCGTAACAGTGCGGCGTGGCGGGCACCCCCAGATCACGGGCGGTGGCGACGAGCACGTCCATCTCTTCCTGGGAGTAGGTGGTCTGTGCCGGGTCGTCGGAGGGACTGGAGAAGCCTCCGGTCGCGCCGAACTTGATCCAGTCCGCCCCGGCGCGGACCTCCGTGCGCACCCGCGATCGGATCTCCGCGCACCCGTCGGCGGCCGCGAGCTCCAGCAGCCGGGGATCACCTTGGAACTCGTCGGCCAATACCGCGCTGAAGTCGCCGTGCCCACCGCGCGCCGAGATCAGATGTGGCGCGACGAGCATGCGCGGCCCCGCGATCAGTCCGGCCGCGACCGCGTCGCGCAGGTCGACGGTGTTGTATAACCGATCGGCCGTCATCAAGTCGCGCACCGTCGTGAAACCGTTGAGCAGCAACGTCTTCAGGACCGGAATGGTCGCCAGCGCGGTCGCGGTGGCCGAGCGCATGATGGCCGGAGTCAGGGCAGGGGTGATGGTGACGTGGGTGTGACAGTCCATGAATCCCGGGGTGACCGTGTGACCGGTGAGGTCGATCACCGCGGCGCCGTCGGGCACCGGAATCGCCTCGGCGATTCGGCTGATCCGAGCACCCTCGACGAGGATGTCGCGGACACCGATCGCATTGTCCGCGAGTCCGTCCCACACCGTCGCGCCGGCCAGAACCGTCACCATCGGGTTGTCCGGTCAGGCGGCGTAGCGCAAAATGGCCGCCGCCGTGGTGGTTTCGGGCATGTCGTCGGCGCGCACCGCGAAAACCTTTCCACCATGGAGCAATACGCGGCGCGCGATCTCGTCGAGAATGCCCGGCGTCTCGGTGCCGGGGTCCGCCTCCCTCGTGATCGCGCCGTCCTCCGGCGCGAGGGTGCCGGGTATCGCCGCGTCGACATCGACCAGCACCGTATCGATCTGGCCGAACGTGGCGGCGCGAGCGATGTCGGCGGTATCGGTGAGGGCGCGCGACTCGGAGCGGCGCGCGTCGAAAAGCGCGGCGAAGTCGCGTATTTCGGACTCGTAGTGCCGGTCGAGGATCTCCCGTGCCCGGGTCCCGAGCTCGTCGTCGGTCAACGTCTCCGGGTTGCCGGAGATGGACTCGTCGAGCAGTGCGTGATAACTGTTCTCCGCACGGAACAGGGAGTCGGTCGGCTCGGCGGCGGCGAGAATCATCGGCACGTCGCGGCCCGCCAGCACCGCGCGCAACTCCTGGTCGATGGCGCGGGCATACTGCCGCACCCGCAGTTTGCGCCCCTCGCCGCCCTGGATGCGGCGCTTGGGCGCACGATCGCTCAGCGACGCCTTGTTCGCGTAATCCGCTGCACTGGTGGGCAATCCGGGCACCCGAACCTCGTGGGCGGCGGAGTCCGCGGTCATCTCGATCAGTCGTACCGCACCTTCGGACAGCGCCAGGATGAACGCGGTCTGCGGGAAGGTGATCGCGCGCAAGAGCGGTTTGATCAGGAACCGGTCGCCGACGGCGACCGCCGCGCCGAGGCGGTTGGGCAGGCGAAATGTCCGCAGCCGAGTCGGGGTCGCCAGCACCACGAGCGTTCGGGATTGGAACCGCCAGAAGTCGTCGTCCTCGAGCAGATCGTCGAACGCCTGCTCGAGCTCGTTGTCGGCCGGTCCGCTGACGTGGGTGAGTGCGTCTCGTGCCTGGTTGCGGAAGGCAATTCGACTCTGCTCCGGATCGGCGACATCGTCTTCGGTGGGTGTGTAGATCGACACGCACACGTCGTCCGTGACGGCGGCCAGGGCCTGAATCTCACTGCGGGTGGGAATGTCGGTGTGCAGCATCGATGCTCCTCCGTCGCATTCGTTCTCACACATCAATGGGTGAACCGGGCTCCGTGGCGTCCGGATCCGCCCAAACGACAGCGCACCACCGGTCGGCGCTGACGTCGGGCTCAGCAACCACAGGTTCAGAGCCTAGGCAGCCCGGTCGAAGCCTGTCCACCAAGGATGATCGCGCTACGAGCTGCGAAAATACGTCCTTGAACGGGCGACGCGGCGCAGTGGGCCGCACGCTTCGGCGATAATCGCAACCAAATAGCAACCATCACGGCCGCTCGGCGGAGTCGTCGCCGGGCTCCTCATCGGCTACCGGATCTCGGCCGGTATCGGCGACCGCGTCCAATGCCGTGGCGGCGAGGGCGCGGCCGACGGCGATCATCTCCTCGGCGCGATGGAAATCCATTGTGCCGCAAACATTCAGCGGAACACCGATGACGAGGTCCGGCGGGTGGGCGGCCAGGTGCGTGCGGGTCAGCGCGGCCAGCATCAGGTCGATGGCGCGCTGCGCGACATCGAGGGCGCCGACACCGGCGAGGGGGTGCGGTTCGGTGTCCGGGCGGGCGTGGCGGCGCGCGGGTGTTCGCAACCAGTGGCCGAGCCGGTTGGTACGCGCCGGCATGCGGTCGTAGGCGGGGTCCGGGGCGGCGGAGAGATCGACGCCGATGGTCAGATCGCCCGGGCCGAGGGCCATGGTGGCCACGACGGGGAGCGGGTCCAGGACGCCGCCGTCCACCAGGACGTGGCCGTCGACGAGCACGGGCGTGATGAACCCAGGGATGGCGATCGAGGCACGGATGGCGGAGTCCAGGTCGCCGCTCTGGAACCAGACCGAGCGGCCGGCGGTGAGATCGGTGGCGACGGCGACATAGGGTATCGCCAGGTCCTCGATGCGCAGGGTGCCGAGCAGGTCGCGGAGGTGACCGAGCACCTTGGCGGCACGGATCACGCCCGGCTCGGCGAGCGCGGGATCGAGCAGGCGCACGACCTCGAACTGCCCGAGAGTCGTTGCCCAACTGGTGAATTCGTCCAGTCGCCCGGCCGCGAGCAAGCCGCCGACCAGGGCGCCCATCGACGAGCCCGCCACTCCGACGACCTCGTAGCCGCGCTCTCGCAGTTCGGCGAGCACGCCGATGTGGGCGTAGCCGCGCGCGCCGCCGCTCCCGAGAGCCAGTTTGACGCGCTTGTGTGTCGGCATATCGGCCTCCTGCGACTGTCCGGACCCGACGGGTTCGCTACACCCGAGGTGGATTCTCGCAACGACACCGCCGATTCCGGGGCACCTCGGACCGCACGGAGCGTCCTCGTCCGATCAATTCGCTCCGAGATAGCCGCAATGGTTTACGGACGTGTGCACCGCACCGATGAGGCGCGCGGCGTGCATCAGTCGATTCGCGCTCTGCCCGTTCTATCCTGCACGGATGGAGAACCCGGTGTTCGCCGCAGACTTCGAATGGTTCCGCCACGACTGGCTGACCGGCGTTTCCGACATCGTTTATCTCTGGATAGTCGCACCATTGCTCATCGCCGCGGGTTTGTATTTCACCGTGCGCACCCGCGCCGTCCAGTTCAGGCGATTCGCCTCCGCCGCAAGCCTTTCCCTGCGCACCGGCCTGTTCACCGACGACGATGCGGCGCAGCGCGACACCCAGGCGATCTCGGGATTCGCGGCCTTCTGCGTCGGGTTGGCCGCCCGCACCGGAACCGGGAACATCGCCGGGATGGCGGTCGCGCTCGTCGTCGGAGGCCCCGGCGCGATGCTGTGGATGTGGGTGGTCGCCGCGCTGAGCATGGCGTGCTCGGTCGTCGAGAACACGCTCGCGCAGATCTATAAGGAACCACTCGCGGATGGTTCGTTCCGCGGCGGTCCGGCGTTCTACCTGGAGAAGGGGCTGGGCGCGGTGCGGGCCGCGCGCGTGTTCGCCGTGCTGTTCGTCGTCGCGGTCGGGTGCGCGTTCGTCATGGTTCAGGCGAGCACGATCACCGACGCGATCAGCGGAGCGACCCGGGTGGACGCGCGGACGGTCGCGGTACCCATGGCGGCGTTGACGGTCGTGCTGCTGTTCTCGCAAGCGCGGGCGGCCATCAGCGACTGGGACGACCAGTGTCGCGGACGCCGACGCCCGGTCTTTCAGGAAAGCACGCTCCCTCGGTCGGTGCCCGGCGGGGTGTGGAGCGTGCCGGGCGGGCATCATCCCGCGCCGACGACCTGATTGGGACCTCCGGTGAGCTGTCGACCTCCGAAAGGTGCTTGGCCATGGACGATCCTGTCACCACCGCGCTGACGAATCTGCTGCACCGTTTGTCCCCGAATCACACGGGCACAGTCGCGGACTATATTCCCGAATTGGCGTCCGTGGACCCGAATTCCCTTGGCGCGGCGATGGTCAGCCTGCACGGCGATATCTATCATGCGGGCGACAGCGAAACCGAGTTCACCATCCAGTCGGTGTCCAAGCCGTTCGTCTACGCGCTGGCCCTCAGCGATCTCGGGTTGGCCGCGGTCACCCGGCACGTCGGATTCGAGCCCAGCGGTGAGCCGTTCAACGCCATCAGCCTGGAACCCGATACCGGCCGACCGGCCAATCCGTTGATCAACGCGGGCGCCATCGTCACCACCGCGCTCGTCGCCGGCGCGGACCGCGCGGAAAAGTTCGCGCGCATCCAGGCGACGCTCTTCGCCTTCGCCGGACGGGAACTCGGCGTCGACGAGGCGGTCTACGCCTCCGAATCCGCGACCGGTGACCGCAACCGCGCCCTGGCCTATCTCACCCTGTCGCAAGGGGTTCTCGCCGGACCGGTCGAGGAGGTCACCGACACCTATTTCCGGCAATGCGCGCTGCGCGTCACGGCCATCGACCTCGCCGTCATGGCCGCCACCCTCGCCAACGGCGGCGTCAACCCCGTCACCAAACGGAGCGTGATCGACGCCGAGATCGCCCGCATCACGCTGTCGGTGATGTCGACATGCGGTATGTACGATGCCAGCGGCGAGTGGATGGTTCAGGTCGGTTTGCCCGCCAAGAGCGGTGTCGGCGGCGGCATCGTGTCGGCGCTGCCCGGCGAATTCGGCATCGGCGTCTTCAGCCCGCGCCTGGATGCGGGCGGCAACAGTGTGCGCGGAAAAGCCGCGCTGCACGAGATGTCTCAGCGTTTCGGACTGCACGTCTTCACCGCACCGACCGGGCATCGTTCCCCGATCGCCGCCTCCGACCTGCACGACGAGGTATTGAACGTCCAATTGCAGGGCGAAGTCGATTTCATCAGCGCCGAACGGATCGTGCGCCACCTCCAGGAGATGGCCGCGACCTATCCGCTCAGCAGAATCGACCTCGACCTGACCCACGTCACCACCGTGCAGGCCGCCGGATCCGAGCTGCTCACCGCGACATTCACGGATCTGCGCAGCCGAGATATCGCGGTGCGCGCCATCAGCCCCGATCCATCGCCGTTACTGGAGTTGGGCTGATCATGCGTCACGTCCGGTCCCTATGGCGGAACCGGACGTGCGTCATTACTTCGAGGTTACCGCTTGACAGCGGCGTCGGCGAGGGCGCGGAAGGCGTAGATCGCCTCGCCCATGTTTTCCTCGGAGTTGAGGTCTTCGCTGGTTTTGACGATCACGATGTCGTCTTTGGGTGAGACGTAGATGAATTGGCCGAGGATGCCGACGGCGGTGTAGTCGCCGCGATCGCCGTCACCGAGCCACCACTGGTAGCCGTAGCCGTAGTTGTTCTCGGGGCTCTCGGGCTTGTCCGGACGGAGGCGGTGGGGTTGCAGGTATGGCTCGGTGGTGTGGGTGGAGTCGTGCACCCATTGCCGGGGCACGACCTGTTTGCCGCCGGCCTGACCATCGCGCAGGTAGAGCAGGCCGAAGCGCGCGAAGTCACGAACGGTGGCGTGGTAGCAGCAGTAGCCGATGGTGTTGCCCTTGTAGTCCTTTCCGATCAGTGCCGGGGATTCCATTCCGGCCGGTTTCCAAATCCGTTCCGCGACATAGTCAGACAGCGATTTCCCGGTGGCCTTGGTGACGACCCAGCCCAGGACGAAGGTGTCCATGGAGTCGTAGTTCCATTTCGTTCCCGCGGGCCGTTCTCGCTTCAGTTCCTTGGCCTGGTCGGTCAGCGACGTGCCGGCGACCATGCGAATCGTGGTGGCGGTGGAACCTTTGGTCGGGTTGGTGTACTCGGTCTCGTCGTAGGCGACGCCGGACGACATCTGGAGTACGTGGCGGATGCTGACGCCGTTGTAACCGCTCTTCGTAAGCTCCGGAACGTATTTCGTCACCGGGTCCTCGACCGAGGCGATCTTTCCGTCCGCGACGGCGATGCCGACCGCCGCCGAGGTGATCGACTTGCCGACCGACCAGGAATTGAACCGGCTGGTTGCCGAGTAGCCGCCGCTGTAGCGCTCATCGAGGATCTGGTTTCCGCGCATGACCATGAAACCTCGCGTGGACGACCGCTCGAGAAAGTCACTCGCCGTCTGGGTCTTTCCGTTGTAGACGTAGGTCGCGTCCAACGGTTTCGGGTTGTTCGTCGTCAGCGGCTCCGGACGGCTGGACGCCGGCGCGGTGTCGGTCGAGTAGAAGGGCACGTGCGGTAGTAGCGGCAACGGCAACGCACCGTCGGCGTGCGCGGGCGCGGCCCAGGGCGCCGCCAGCACCGCCGCCGCCGAGACCACGGCGACCAAACTTCGCTTCAACATTGGCTCTCCGATCCTGTGAGGTGCCAGCATGCAACCACTTCGAACCATAGGTGTCAACAGTGGTGACTAAGCGCGCGAGTATGCTGACGCGATGCCGACCAGCCCTGCCGCGCCCGCCCGGAAACGTCGCCCACGTGGCGTTCTTTCCCCGGATCGGATCATCGAGATGGCGATGGGGATCATCGAGCGCGACGGCGCCGACGCGCTGACCTTCCGCAGACTCGGCACCGAACTCGGCGTCGACCACACGGCGGTGCTGCGCCACTTCCGCGGCAAAGACGAACTCATGTTGGCGTTAGCTGATCGGTTGATGGCCGAGGCGCTCACCGGAATCGAGGTCACCGACGACTGGCGCGCGACACTCAAAGACTTGGCGCAGCGGGTGCGGCTCGCCTGCCGCGCCCACCCGCAGGTCGCCGTCGTCGTCTCCGGACGCACCACGCGCCGGGAATCGGAGTTCGTAGGCGCCGAGATAGTGATCGGCGCGCTTTTGCGGGCGGGCCTGCGGGGCCGCGAAGCCGCGTCGTGCTACCGGGCATTGGTCGAGATCGCACTGGCGTATTCGTCGCTGGAAGCGACACTCATGTCCTTACCCGAGGAAGCCTTGGCGGGCGACCGGGACGCGTGGAGTCGCGAATATCTGGCCTTGTCACCCACGCGCTATCCCAGCATTGCCGCCGTGGCGACGCACTTGGCCGAGGTGGACGAAGAGGACCAATTCGAGGTCGCGCTGGATTTGTTCATGGATGCGATCGAGATTCGCGCACAACGGGATTGAGGACGCAGTTCGCGGGTCCCGTGTGAGAGACGATGCTGGCCGCGTTCGTTTTGTGACATCCGGTCCAGTGGGTTTTGTCACACCATCAGGCCGTCACACGGCTGAGTCTCGCGGCATCTCATGTTCGTTCCAAGCCAGACACCGAGGAGGACGACATGAGCGAGCACACCACAACCCAGCGGATCGCGCTGATCACCGGGGCGAACAAGGGAATCGGCCGCGGGGCCGCCGAGCAACTCGCCGCGCAAGGCACGACGGTGCTGATCGGCGCCCGCGACCCGCGGCGCGGCGAGGAGGCGGCGACGTCGCTGCGTGCGGCCGGCGGCGACGCGCACGCGATCACCCTGGACGTCACCGATCCGGCGACCGTTCAAGCCGCCGCGCAACAGATCGACCAGCGCTTCGGCCGGCTCGACATCCTCATCAACAATGCCGGCATCACCGGCTCCGGGCAGGTCGATCCCAACGAGGCCTACGATCAGCTGCCCAGCACCGTCGAGCTGGACATTGTCCGAAAGGTGTTCGAGACCAACGTCTTCGGCGTGATCACGACGACCAACGCCATGCTGCCGCTGCTGCGCCGGTCACCGGCGGCGCGCATCGTCAACGTCGCCAGCCACGCCGCGTCGACAACCCTGCTGAGTGACCCGGACGGTCCCTTCGCCGGGCTGCTGCCCTCGGCCGCGTACACACCGTCCAAAGCCGCGCTCACCGCGCTCACCGTGCAGTACGCCAATGAGTTGCGCAAGGACGGCATGCTCGTCAACGCCGTCGCGCCCGGCTACGTCGACACCGACAGCAATAACCACACAGGGTTTCTGACGGTCGCCCAGGGCGCCGCGGTTCTGGTCCGGTTCGCCACCCTCGGCGCGGACGGGCCGACCGCCGGATTCTTCAGTGAGGATGGTCCGCTGCCCTGGTGATCCGGGCGGCGTTGTCGCTGCGGATTCTCCCGTGATGTCCCGTGGGTCGGCGCTGGACACTGTCGACGTAGCCGGGCTGGGGAGCCGTGCGCCATAGGTCGGGTCGGCCTCATCAATCGGCCGCGACGCGCACGGCTCACCGGAGGCTTCGACGCGCACGGCTCACCAGTCGAACTGCAATGCGCACGGCTCACCGGTCAGTCGCGACGCGCTTCGCTCACCGGTCCGCTGCTAGCCCGCGCGGAGCGTGGCGGGCACGGTCGCACAATCTGGAGTAGCCCGATGTCGCGGTGTCCAGGTTCCAGAGGCACAGTCAGGAGTAGCGTTTACTACACGGCAGGCGGTACTGGGCGCGGCGATGGTCGACTCCATCCTTGCGTCGGCGCGGTGATCCGGAGTGCGACCCAATCAAATTCAGCACACCCCACCGGTTCGGGGGTCCGCGATCACCACCCAAAATCCTCTCGCGCCAGCACTTTTCATACGGCGCACCGAGGGAGAACGACCGATTCATCGCCGACCGCCGACGCCGATGCTCGGTCGCGGCCGCCTCCACCCGGGCGGTTTGCCCACTCCCGCGCCGGGTAGTCCGCCAACTGACCGGAAGGGGCTATCGTGACCACTCCTCCAGCAAACCTGATCGTAGTCGGCGCCTCGGCGGGGGGCGTCGAGGCGCTACGCGATTTCGTCGGCGGCCTGCCCGCGGACCTCTCGGCGGCAGTGCTGGTGGTTCTGCATCTGCCGCGGCGCGGCCCGAGCGCGCTGGCTTCGATCCTGCGCCGCGTGGGCACCGTGCCGGTCGACGCGGCCGAAAACGGCGAGCCGCTGGTGGCAGGGCGGGTGTACACCGCGGTACCCGACCATCACCTCCTGGTCGCCGACGGCCGCATTCTTCTGTCCAACGGTCCCACCGAGAATGGGCACCGCCCCGGCATCGACGCGTTGTTCCGCTCCGCCGCGGTGTCCTGGGGTCCGCGCGTCGCCGGGGTCGTACTCTCGGGAACTCTCGATGACGGAACGGCCGGACTGACTGTGATCCGAGCTCGCGGCGGGCTCACCGCGGTCCAGGATCCCGAGGATGCCAACTATCCGAGCATGCCCGAAAACGCATTGGCGGCCATGGACGTCGATCTCGTCCTGCCGGCTGAGAAGCTCGGACGTGCGCTGGTCGAGCAGTTGCGCACCCGGACCGTGGCCACTCCGGCCCCGGTTTCCCAGCTGGACGCGCTCGAGGCTCGCATCGACGCCGGCGAGCGCAACAGTACCGAGGAGGTGAAGACCATGATGCCCGCGTCCGGACTGATCTGCCCCGACTGCGGCGGCCCGCTGTTCACCGCCGAGCCGGATCGGCGCTTCCGCTGCCGCATCGGGCATGCGTGGACCGCAGAGGCGCTGCTGCTCGAGGAGCATTTGGAAGTCGAACGCGCGCTGTGGTCGGCTCTGCGACTCGTTCAGGAAAAACGCGAACTGGCCGACCGGATGCACGCCGCAGCGCTGGATCGCGGCCAGGACTTGTTGGCGGAGACCTACGCCGAGCGCGGCGCCGAGCACTCACACACTGCAGAGGTTCTGCGGCGACTTCTCGGACCTCGATCAGCCTGACCAGCGCCGACCGCCGGTGTTCCGGCCTGTGGTTTCGCTATGGTGGTCCTAGGATCTAGCCCGGTTCAGGCAACGTGACGTCTCGGCACTCGCTCGCTGCGTGGAGTCGAGTGCGAGGGCCGGCCCCTACCTGCAAGGTGTTCGCGAGAAACCAGCCTGGAGGGGTCCGATGAAATTTCGCGATCGTCACGATGCCGGGCACAAGCTCGGTGCGCACCTTCAGAGCCTCGCCGATCCAGACGTCGCTGTGCTCGGTCTGCCTCGCGGCGGCGTACCGGTCGCCTATGAGGTCGCCCGGCTGCTCGGCGCCCCGCTCGATGTCGTCGGTGTCCGCAAACTCGTTGTGCCGCACTGTAAAAAGCTGATCTTCGGCGCGGTCGGCGAGGACGGCATCCGCATCATCAACACCCGCGTGCTGCGTCAGGCGCGGATGAGCGCCGAGCAGATGGCCTCCGTCGAACGCCACGAGATCGTCCAAATGCGCAGGGAGCTCGACTATTTCAGGTCCGGCGCGGCCCGAGTGCCGTTGCGGGGCAAGACCGTGATCGTCGTCGACGACGGCATCTCGACCGGCTCGAGCGCGCGTGCCGCGTGCCGAGTCGCCCGCCACGCCGCGGCGCGCCGTGTCGTGTGGGCGGTCCCGGTGGGCGCGGAGCTGGCATTGGACGCGCTGCGGCCGATCGTCGACGAGCTGGTCTGCCTCAGCGCGCCGACCCAGACCGTCGACACCCGGCAGTGGTACGAGCGGCTCGGTCCGGTCGAGGAATCCACGGTCGCCGGGTTGCTCCGTCGCGAGGCCGAGATTCGGTGTCCCGGTGCGGAACTCGCGGATCCGCCACTGCGCGACGAGGAGGTGCTGCTCACCCTCGATCGATACGACCTGGCGGCGCGGCTGACCATTCCGGCGCGTCCGATCGGGATCATCGTGCTCGCGCACGGCGGTGCGAACTCCGCGCGAAGCCCCCAAACCCTTTCTCTCGCAGCGGTTCTCAATCGCGCGGGTTTGGCGACCCTGTTGGTCGGCCTGCTCACGCCGATCGAGAGACTACAGCGCTCACGGCTGCTCGACATCGCGCGGATGTCGCGACGGCTGGTCGGCGCGGCACGGTGGGCGACCGGCCAGCGGTATCTGACGCGTCTGCCGATCGGGCTCTATGGAGCCGGAATCGGCGCGGGCGTGGCGCTGTCGGCCGCGACCGATCCGTTGATCGGCGTCGCCGCGGTCGTGTCCCGGGGCGGGCGACCGGATCTCGCGGGCGTGGCGCTGATCGATGTGACCGCCCCGACCCTGCTCATCGTGGCCGGGCAGGACGCCGCCGCGCGGGAGTTGCACCGCATCGCGCAGGCCGCGATACCCGGGGAGTGCGTCCTCATGGACATGCCCGACGGGCCCGACGTATTTCCCGAGGACGGCGCGAACGCTGTGCGCGACTGGTTCGTAGCCAAACTGACCGCCGTGGTGTAACGGTGAGATTGCTCAAATGCCCTCTTCCATCAGCAGCACGACGCCCTCCCGAGGACCGTCCAGTGGCGTGCAGGTGACCAGGCAGACGATCGAACGTCCGATCCGATTCACCGCAGGCACATGCACCGGCCCGGACCGGCGACCCGATCGCAGGCATTCCTCGATCGTGTCGCGCAGCTCCTCGGTCGGCAGTCCGAAGTCCAAGGAGTTGAAGTACTGTTTACGCACCTCGTCGGCGCGCAAACCCCACAGCTCCTCCGCACCCCGGTTCCAGCTGCGCACCCGCAGATCGCCGTTGAGCACCACCACGCCGGCCGCGATGCTGGACAGGATGCCCTCGAGGAACGTCTTCGTCTCGTCCAGTTCATTGCTCCGGATACGAAGTTCCTCGTTCATGGTCTCGAGTTCTTCGTTGCCGGACTGCAATTCCTCGTTGGTCGTCTCGAGTTCCTCGTTGGTGGACTGCAGTTCCTCGTTGGTGGTCTCGAGTTCCTCGATACTGGATTGCAGTTCCTCGTTGGTGGTCTCGAGCTCCTCGTTGGTGGATTGCAGTTCCTCGTAGGCGGTTTCGAGTTCCTCGCGATTGACCTTGACCTCATGCGACAGGCGCGTCGACACGGTGGTGTCGACGAAATTGATCACGACGCCGACATAGGTGCCGTCGCCGGTCCACAGCGGCTGGACCTGCACGTCATAGAACTGTGTCTCGTCGGCGCCGACCGGCCGTTCGACGGAGTTGACGCGGATGGTGCGGCGCTCGGCAAGAGCCTGTTCGATCAGCGAACGCAGTTCGACCGGGCGATAGGAAATCTCCAGATCGCTCAGCGGGCGCCCGATATCGTAGGTCGTGAGCCCGAACTGGTGGCGAACCTGACTGTTCAAGACCGCTACCCGGCCCTCGGTGTCCAGACCGATCACCGCGAACGGCACAGTCTCCAAGGCGAGTTCGTTCAGCAGCCGCCGCCGCACGAATCCCTGCACCTCCTGACCGGCGCCTATATCCAGCCGCGGGGATCCCGGAGGGGGCAAGGGAACGCTGTCCCCCTCACGTCGCCGGAACATGCGCTGGCGCATGTTCGCCACCTCGAAGCGTTCGCCGTCCGATAGCAGCATCTCGGCTTTGCCGAGGAACAGGAACCCGCCCTCGCGCAGCGCGAAATGGTAGCGATCGAGGATGTGCGACTGCGCCTCGACATTGAAATACATCAGCGTATTGCGACACACCAGCAGGTCGAGGCGAGAGATCGGGGCGTCGCGGCCGATATCGTGGCGGCCGAAGATCACTCTGCGCCGCAGATCGGGCCGGAAGACGAATTTGTCGCCATTGGGCTCGAAGTAGCGGCTGCGCAACTCGCCGCTCAACGGCTCCAGCGCCTTCGCCGTGTACATGCCGGCGCGGGCGTCACGCAGGGCTTCCTCGTCGACGTCCGTGCCGTAGATCTTGACGCGGGCGACGGCCTCCTCGATGCCCAGCGCCTCGGCGAAAGCTATTGCGAGAGAGTACGCCTCTTCACCGCTCGAACACCCCGCGCTCCAGACCCGTATCTCGTCGGACGGCTTTATCCTGGAGAGCAATTCCGGCAGGATATCGCGCTGCAGATAGTGCCATGCGTCGACATCACGGAAGAAATTGGTCACGTTGATGAGGATGGTGTTGAACAAACTCCGGAACTCGTCGGAGTTGCTCTCCAGATGGTCCCGGTAGTCGTGATAGTCGGCGATCCGGACCTCGGCCATACGCTTGCGGATACGCCGGCGCAGCGAGGTGCGCTTATAGCCCGTGAAGTCGAAACCCCGCGAATCTCGGATGAATATGAGCAGATCCTCCAGCGCGCTGTCTGCGTCGCCGTTCGGATCGACCGGGGTCTGTTCGCCAGGATCTGTCACACCGCGCTCCGTTCGACCACCCCGCGCGGCTGCACAGGCAGGTGAGAGCAGGGCTCGGCCCGATCTCGGTCGACGGCCGACCTGATCGCGCGGGAGGCTCGCCGAGCAGGCACGGCGGCGACTACCGTCGCGTCGGCGAACTCGACGGTCACATCATCCGATTCCGCAGTCATCTCGGCCGCTCCTGGCAGCACGAACGGTATCCGAGCACGCCATAAGCCTAGCGCGGGGAGATGATCCAGTAGACGAGCCCCGCCGAGTTACGTTGGCCCGCATGGTCGCCGCACCGGGGCGTCGCTCGCCTCGGCGCGAGGCCGTCGAATCGCGCGCGCCGGAAGTTTGCGCGCCGATCCCTGTCGTCCTCGGTCCGGGCAAGGTGCGGCAGGTCCGGCAGTGGAGCGCGCCGAGACCGTGGCTCGCGGCAACTCTGGAGTAGGTGGCCGCCGGAGTTTGCATTGCGCTATATCAGGCTCTCCCTCGCTTCGCCGAGCCTTCGGTCAGCCCCGTTGCGGTCAGCGTGAGGTGCTTCATCAAGATTTCGGCAGCCGCGTCGGGATCGCGGGCCAACGCTGCCTCCTCCAGCCGGCGGTGTTCGACGGCGCCGTTCCGGTCGGGGTTGCGCTGCGCCGACCAGCGGCGGGTCAGCTCGCTCGCGGTCCACATCCGGTCGAAGGTTTCCAGCAGAACGGCGTTGCCACACCCCTCCAGCAGCGTCCGGTGGAAGATTCGATGGACCTCCGCCCAGTCTTCGGTGTAGTGCTTGTTGCCTTTCGACGCGTACGGCGGCGTGCGAGCGAGGCGGTGGTGGGCGGCGCGGACGCGGGCCTCCCAGTCCAGGTCGCCGCGCTCGACGGACATGCGCAGGATGACCGGCTCGATCGCGCGCCTGGCCTCGGCGATCTCCTGCCAGCGCCGGTCGGAGAAGGCCGGCACCGCGAAGCCGCGGTTGTGTAGTCGATCGGCGAGGCCGTCGCCGACCAGCCGCACGAGCGCCTCGCGCACGACGGCCAGGCTCACGCCGTGTTCCCTGGCGAGGTCCTGCGGTTTGAGCGGCGTGCCGGGCGTGTAGTCGCCGCGCATGATCGCGTCTCGCAGGTGGGCGTGGATCTGCTCGGAGAGCATCTGTTTGCCCGGTCGGGCGGTGGGCACGTCCGTGTGCGTCATGTCACCAGCATAGACTATTTGACAGATAATCGATTATCTCTGCTATCGTCGATCTCGGATGCGCTCCGATCGCAACACGCACCCGCCCCCTTCAAGGAGAGACACTGTGAGTACCAACGACCCCTTCGCCCGCCTTCCGCAAGCGGCGCCCTTCACCGTCACCAGCACCACCGTCGCCGACGGCGCCGCGTGGTCACCCGAGCAGTTCTCCGCCGGCGTCCCCGGCGGCAAGGACATCTCCCCCCACCTGCGCTGGAGCGGCGCGCCGGCGGGCACGAAGAGCTACGCGGTGACCGTGTACGACCCGGACGCTCCCACCGGCTCCGGCTTCTGGCACTGGGCCGTGGCCGACATCCCCGCCACCGTCACCGAACTGCCCGAGGGAGCCGGCGACGACGCTGGATCCGGCCTGCCCGAGGGCGCCCTCCAACTGCCCAACGACGCCCGCGTCGCCCGATTCCTCGGCGCCGCCCCGCCCGCCGGACACGGCGTGCACCGCTACTTCGTCGTGGTGCACGCCCTCGACGTCGAAACCCTCCGCGTCCCAGCCGATTCCACCCCCGCTTATCTCGGCTTCACCATCGCCGGACACATCCTCGGTCGCGCGGTCCTGACCGCCACCGCCGAGACAGCGGCCTGAGAGGAGCGCCATGACGACCGAACAGTGGCGGGTCGGGAACATCTCGATCACCAAAATCGAAGAGACTCGAGGGTGGACGCCCCTCGACTTCTTGCTCGACATCTTTCCCGCGGCGACCCGGGAAGACATCGAACGAATCGAGTGGTTGCGCCCCACCTATTTCGACGGCGAAAACATGAACGGCATGGTCCACTCGCTGCTGGTGCAGACGCCCACCCACAGGATCGTGGTCGACACCGGGATCGGCAATGGGAAGCAACGCATCTCGCCCGTCTTCGACAACCTCGACACCGACTTCCTGGAGCGATTCGAGCAGGTGTGGCGCCGGGAGGAGGTCGACGGAGTCCTCGCGACCCACCTGCACATCGATCACGTCGGCTGGAACACCATCCGCGAGGACGGCCGCTGGCGGCCGACCTTCCCGAACGCGCGGTACTACTTCGTGCGCGAGGAGTACGAACACTGGCAGTCGTTCGCGCGGAATCCCCATGCGCACGAGACCTATTCGGAGTTCGGCTACAGCATGGTCGATGGCGCGGCCGTGTACGAGGACTCCCTAGCGCCGGTCGCGGACCTGATCACCTGGGTGGAGCCCGGACAGACCGTCGTTCCCGGCATCTCACTCATCAGCACCGCGGGCCACACGCCCGGTCATGTCTCGATCCTGCTCGAGGACGAGGCCGAAAGTGCCGTCATCACAGGCGATCTCATGCACAGCCAGTTCCAGATCGCCCACCCCGACTGGTCCGTGGCGATGGACACCGACACCGAAGCAGCAGCCGACAGCAGAAAAGCCTTCCTCGAACGGTTCGCCGACACCCCCACCCTCATCCTCGGCACCCACTTCGGCACCCCCACCGGCGGCCACATCATCCGCGACGGTGACGCTTACAAGTTGGTTCCGGAACCAGCACGGTAGAAAACGAGTCAGGCTCGGAACGAAACCTGGCCTGACTCGGATTGCCAGAGAATGCCTCCACTCACTGGTGGCGTGCCCGTGCCCGTGCTCGTAGCCGAGCACAGCCGCCATTTCGCACAACCCGCCGGGACGGGGAGTGGGCTCCAGGCCCGCTCCCCCGATACCCGCTCCATGCCCTCGGTTATTAAGGCGAGGTATGCGGCGGCGTACGAGCTCGTACCGCGATCAAGTCGGGACTGCGGCCGTGAAGTGGCGAGTGTCGTTGTGTCTGATCAGGACCCACCGCCGGTGGCCGGGGTTGTTGCTGCGTCCGCGGCATTGCCATTCGGTGATGGCGGTGTAGTCGACTTCGGCGGTGGCGTAGTAGAGGGTCGGCGTGATGCGTTGAAGGTGTTGTGCTACAGCGAGAATCGTTTCTCTGTGACAGCAGAGGATGATCGTGTCGGAGCTGGCTCGAGCGGTCAGAACGTCGAGCATGCGACCGACTCGGTTGGCGGCCTCAGGCCAGGAATCGGCGCCGGGAGCGATCGGATAGTCCGGGGAGTCTCCCCGTGCACGCTCCGGAACGACAGTGTGCCGCTGTTGTCCTTCCGCGGACCCTAATTCGTTGTAGGGGAAGCCGACTCGCACACTGACCGCGAGCTCTTGCGCGATGTGTTGGGCCGTGTGTATTGCTCGGCGAACAGCGGTCGAGTGCACCTCGATGGTGCCGAGCCGGTGCTTCTCGGCGGCGAGATAGCGAGCCACGGCTTCGGCTTGACGGTGCCCACGGTCGGTGAGGCCTCGACAGGACTTCTCGCCGGCAAAGACGTTCTCGACGTTGCTCCAGCTTTCGCCGTGTCGGACCAGGATCAGCCGTAGTCCACTGTACGGCTTTGCTGGTGATGATCTTACGATGGCGCGTGGAAGTCTAGCCTCGCCATCAGTCGAGGAAGCTGTGCTGGTGCTTGAAGCAGGTTGCGATGAAGCGGGTTTGGACATGGCAGCTCCAAAGTCGTTCTGGCTAGGGAAGGTTCGCTGCTGAGTCACCACAGCAGTAAAGACTGTGAAACAGGTTTCGGACACGTACACATGCATCCGCCCTCGCGTCGACTCGCCGAATTTCCGCGATTCATAACGGTTCTCGGACTTGGCAGAATTCGAGGTTCTAGGCTACGACTGTGACGGCGATGACTGTAAACGACGGTAGAGGTCGTCCAGGAGAGCGATTGTCCCGTTGATGGCCCTGCACGGCGTGCCCAGGTCGCGAAAAGCCGCAGCCGTGGCTGGGTTGCCGTCTCGCAGAGTCGTATCGCTGCCCCACCGAGTGTAGGCTGCGCCACCGGTCGCCCCGACCGGAAGCACCGCGACACCGAGATCGTCGCCGAGCCGCGTTTCATAGGCCGTACCATCGTCGCCGCCTATCACGATCATCGCATCGCAGCGGCTGAGGATATCGCGTCGTACTTGGTTGATATCGCCTGACAAACATTCGGTACGGCCGAGAAAACGCAGGATTGGTTGAGCGCGACGGGATTCCGTGCGCCGATACAACGTGTAGAGCTCCGGGGTGTAAGCGTTCATGCTTCTGGCCTGCTCAGCCACCGCATAACCGACAGTGAGCGCGGCCTTCGAAGCCATCGACGAGACACGCACAGGGACGGGAAGGCGTTGCATGAGTGCTGCGCCGAGCGCAGCCGCGAGAGGGTCCCACGCCGACCCCTCGTAGTAGGCGGCGATGAATATCCGTAAGGACCCGTCATGGGCTGGGCCGGCCAGCCGGGGGCGACGCTGTACCGGGTCAGCCGCGTCGGCGTACCGCCTCTGGAGGAGGTAGGCGGTGCGTAGCCCGGCCGCGATGTGTTCAGCCACCCTGTTGCGATGGTTCCAGTAGTACCGTTCGTTGAACCATCCTCGCCGGTCGGCCTCCATGATTCGCTCCCCCACACCACTTCCTCTGAAGTCCTCGTGCATGGGAAAAGCGATCTGTGCGATCCACCGGTCCCGTTGTTCGGGGAGCCGGTCGATCAGGGCCGGCAGGGTGTCGATGATCCATTGGGCCAACAGGTGCGGCTCCGAAACGATCGAGCCGCCGACCAGCGCGGACAGGACCTTCTTGCCATGAGCGGTGAGAGTCTCTGTGGTTAGTCGGCGATTGGTGCGAACGAAATCAAGCAGAGCAACCTCCAGAGGACGATGTGGTGTTGGCACCCGTTCATGATGCCGCCTGCACCGGCGTCTGGAAGGTTTCAAGAAGAAATTCCCAAAAGGTTTCCCTACGTAGGCATTTGGTCTGCCGGTACGCTCGGTTCGGCACCGGCGGCACAGCCCACCTCCGCACGGTCGGCGAGCACAGCCGGTCGGCCCGTGGCTGTTGACACAGTCCACGGTTCGGTAGCTGGGTTGCCGTACAACCGTCCACGGGATCAACGGGTATGGGAGCGAGTTCAGTAATGCAACTGTTTGGTGAGCCAGCCCCAGAACGTCGGGTAGTCGGCTCGAGTGGTGATCCAGGTCGGGTCGCCGGCGGCGTCGATGCGAATTCTTGCGTCGGTGTCGACGGTAAGGCTGGCGCGGGTGAAGTCTATGAACGGTAGTTGCAGGGCGGCGCCGAGGGTCAACGCTGCGTTTTGCGTGCTGGGCGGGCCACTCTCGATGTACCAGCGGTCGAAATGGGTGTGTAACAACCGCGCCCAGGCCGGCGCGTCTGGTCGTGCGAGGTGTTGATAGAGGTCACTGTCAGGGGTGACGGCGGTTTCCGGACGAGACGATACTTCCGCGGTCACCAGGAGCAGTCGTTGTGCTGCACCTACGACGCGGCGGGCGGCTCCGGGGTCGAGGCCGAAGTTTCGCTCGGCTCTGTCGCCGTCGGGAATGGCTCCTCCCGTCTGAGTGATGGCCAGCTGAGACGCGAGCTCGGGGGCGTTTTCGAGGACGTAAGACAGGTTGGTCAAGGGTCCTGTCCCGATCCAGCGCACCGGGGTATCGACCCGCGAGCAAACCGCACGGACCGCGGTGAGGAGGTCGTCTGGTTGCGTAGGAATCTGCTGCGGGGTAAAGCCGTCTGTCACCCAGTAGCTGATGTTGCCCAAATCGGCGCCTGTGACGACGGGGACATCGGAACGGTCGTTCAGGTCGAGAACATATCGCGCCAGTCGCGCTCGGTCGTCGCCACGATGTTCGTCGGTGGTGACCACCAGTGCTAGTTCGGGTAGATTGCGTGCCGCGCAGGTCAAGGCGATGGCGTCGCCGGGATCTCCGCCGAGGCGGGTGTCGAAAATGATGGGAGTGCCCTGCACTCGCGGTGGCGGCGGACCGCCCTCCCGAAGTGCGTCCGCCAGCGGTCCGTAGCCCAGGTTGCGGTATCGATCAGCGAACCCGAGCAATGACGCCCATTGTGATTCGAGCGATTCGTACGGTTCCGGGGTGTCGGTATCACCCATGGCTGGCTCCTCCTGACGCAGGGGTGTCTTTGCGTACGTTGTCGACGTAGGCGCTCTTTTCGGCGAGTGAGCCGCAGTCCTGGTATGCCTGCCACTGCACGTCGCTGTCTAGGTGTCGCTCTTCGATCAGGCCATGCAGTTCGGCGACTAGCTCTTTGTCCTCGCGACGAACGAAGGAGCCGAGGAACTCCGCGAGGGCGGGATCGATGTCGGAATCGCGTCGACACCATGATCCCACCTGGTTTACGAATTCCTCGGCTTTGGCACCCATTTCGGCACGCCAAGAGCCGCCGTCACGTCGAAGTGCGGCCATTGCGGCGGCGTAATCGGCCACCGCGAGTTGGTTGATGTCCATCACCGCCAACCGAACCTGGTCGTCGCGGTAACGATCGGCTACCTCGAGCGGGTTGATCTGGTTCAAAGGCGGGGATTCCAGATGCTGTTCGGGTGTGCCGTCGACGATGCGCACGGCTTTGGACAGCGATCCGCGAAGGATCTGTTCGAGCGCGAGTACGGAATCCTTTTCGGCGAAGATCGAGAGAGGGGTAGGGCCGACGGCGGTCGGCTGTTCGGTCGCGGCGCGTGGGTCGATGTCCGTCCCGTCGAGACGTCTGTGCAGCGCGAAGCCTGTCTTCTGGCTTGCGTGAGGGTCGCCTTCTGATTCGCTGTAGAACAGGTACTTGCCATGGAAATCTGCGCTGGAATGGGTTGCGGCGAGCAGGTTTTGAACGGTCCCTCGGAAACTGGTATCGATCAGGATGATCCTGGCGCCCGGCGTACCGACCGGGACTTTGCGAGATTCGAGGTACTCGATCTGACGTGCGCGGGCGCCGTCGACGTCACCGGGGTCGACGTCACCGGCTGCGGTGCGGAATCCTTTGAGTTCGGGGAATGACTTGCCTAGGTTTTCCATATCTTGGACCGAACAATCTGCCAGGCACCGCGAGAGCGTGACGCTCGTGCAGTGCTTGTCGTAGAACTCCGGATCCAGTTCGCGAGCAGCAAGCGCCAGGCTGTCGCCGTCACGTCCCAAGAACACCACCTTCGTTCCCGGATGAGCGGCGACATCGGCTCGGCAGTGGTCGAGAATATCCAAGAGGCGGTCTACGACGAAGGGTGCGTGGTAGTCGCTGACGAGTTGATGAGCGCCTTTCACTGTGGCGACTTTCTCCGGGTCCTCGATTGCGTACTTGGCGCATACCTCTCTGATGGCATCGAGTCGGCGCTGTTCCAGATGATTCGCCAGATCGACGCGACTCGTAGTGGGATAGTCTGTCGCAGTGGCGGTTTCGCCTGTATCGGACGACGGTGCCGCAGACTCCGCAAGGGGCGCTGCATGCTCGCGGTGATCCGGTCCGCGGGGTTGAGGAATCCGATGGTCGTCGTCCTCGCTGTGGACGATGTCGGAAGTAGCGGATGGGTCTTCCTGCGTGAGATCGAGGTCGGCTTCGCGCTCGATCATCCGCGCTGCCTCGGTGAGCGGGGGACGCTGACTCGCCAGAGACGTGGGCATATCTGTAGGACTGTCGCTGCTTTCGATTCGAGCCATTCGCTGGACGTCGGTGTGCGACGCGGCCGGCGGTGACGCGTCGGCGTGCTCGGCGCCCTGCGCGTGGTGATGATCGGCGTCGTATCCGCTGTCGGGACGATCCATTCTCATGAATCCCCCCGCACATCAGAACCTTTGGAATCCTCGAACAGGTTGGACGGCCATCTGCGATGCAAGGGCTCTAGCTCAGCGCCAAGCGACGGACCCGGAGCCACTCGCTTCAGAACCGCGAACTCCCACCCGAAACGCACCCGCAACGAAATTGACCGGGCGATCAGAATGTAATTGTGATCGAGTACAAGTTCGTCCATGACGAACACCCCCGCACTCCGGCGACGCCGAATGCCACGCTGTTACCTCAGGATAACGACCGACAAGGAGATGCAGCGGGGCTATGAGAAGTGGAATCGTCTGTCGTGGAACACCATTCGGTAACGAGCAGCGTCCAAGAATGCTCAGCCTAATCTCATTTTCATATCGACTACACGTCTAGATCAACTCACGCAACTGACGTACGCGAGCCGATCACCATATCAAGCAGGTAATCATGAACTCGTACGCAATGGAGCGACCTCTCAGTTAACCGAGGCAGGGCGCGACCGTGCAAATGTATGCACGCTTGGACGGTGCGAGCATGGGAAACCTTCGCCGTCGCGTTCACGGGCCTGCGCCCCCGCGTCGGAGCACGCCGTACGTGGGTTGCGTTTTGCCGTTCGCTCAACCGCCGGGCCACAGTGACACTGGCCGACAAGCGACTCACCGCTTCTGCACGAAAGGGCGTGATGGCCGTGGCGACGGGAGGGATCAATCTCCTGCGCTAGGACCTTGCCATTCCGGTGCCGGCTTAGCGCCCGGGAGAGGTCCGGCGTGCAGTTGGTTAGGGACCGCTCGCTGCGGTGCGACGCGGGCGGGCGGCGAATTGTGGCGAAACTGTATGTGCGCCAGGGGATTCCCCAGACAGATCCCCAGTCGTGTTGCTTTATTTGCGGTGTGCAGCCTGCACATAATCGTTGTACCAATCAGAAGCATCTGAATTTCGGATGATTCGGCTGTTACATCACTGCTCGCTGTCACTTCCGGCTCATCGCGGTCGGTCGTGCGCCAAATAATTCACGAGGAACGGCGATGAAAAAACTTTCGGCAAATTTTGTTCGTATATCCACAATCTCGGCTCTGGCATCGCTGGCGCTTGCGCCGGCTGCGCTGTTGGCCGGGCCGGCTGCGGCGGATCCGGTGACCGTCAATTTCAAGTGCCAGGCCAAGCCGCCGATCGGCGCGCCGCAGGAATCGACGATGACCATGCAGGTCACCGGCACCGCACCGGCCAGTGCACCACCCGGTTCGGCGGTCGCCATCAAGCTCGTCCCGGGCCAGGGGCAGATTCCCAGCGATCAAGGCGGATACAAAATCAATTACGTTCGTGACCTGACGTTGACGGCCCCGTTCCCGGCCAACTCCACCTTCGTGTCCGCGTCCCTGTCCGGCGGCACCGTCAGGGCAACGATCGACACCGGTAGCGGCAAAGCCGTAATCAAGGTGACCGACCGGCTTCCGGGCGGTTCGACGTTCACGCTGCCCACAATCGGCGTTAACGTGAAGGCAGGCAATTCGGGCTCGATCACGACCACACTGTCCGGTACCAGCTACACCGATCCGGGCCTGACAATGGTCGTCAACGCGCAAGCCGGTCCCTTCCCGGTGAACGTTCCGGTGTCGTGTTACCCGTCACCCGCGCCGATCTTCACCACGACTGTCATCAAACCCGGCATCACGAAGCAGGAGCCGCAGCCCGCCGAACCCAGCGCGCCCGGCGAGTTCACACTGCTGCCCGACCTCGGATTGCAGGGCAGCCACGGGTGATCGATCATCGGCGCTACCTGTCGCCGTGGGGCACGCAGTGAGTCCACCAGGCGCCGATAGCAAGTCCCTGTCGATAAAGTGCTGATGATCACGAAAGCCGTTGCTATGCGACGGCTTTCGTCTGTGGCGTCTATACGTCTCTCCTGTACGGCTTACGTCGCACGCGTCGCCGTCCAGTCGCGGAGCGCGGCGACGAACTCCTCGGGCGCGTCGGACTCCACGTAAGTGCCTGCGCCCTTGATGATCACCGTCTTGTGATCGATGAACGTCGCCTCCAAACGCTCGCGTTCGCGAGGACGGAAGGCGATGTCGGCATCACCCCACACGATCAGTGTCGGCAGGTGAGCCAGGTCCGCAAGGCGACGCTCCAGTTCGGCGAAGAACGCGCGGCTCGCAAGAACCCGATGGGGAAATACAGCAGAGGCTTTGCGTCGCTCGGGTGTGTCCATGGCCCGGCGATAGTGGGCCATCTCGGCTCTCGACGGCTTTCGCCGCCGATGGCCCAAGGGAATGAACACGTTGACGACGAAGTTCAGCCGCCGAGCCAGGAACCGGCCCGGGGGTCCGCCGAAGATGCGCGAGAAGTATTCGAAGTGCAGAACGCCGTTGACCGGCCAGGCCCAAGTATTGGCGAGCACCAGCCGATCGAACATATCCGGCCGCCGCTCCGCGACCGCCAGTCCGATCAAACCACCCCAATCTTGCCCGACCAGAGTTACCCCGCCGAGGCCGAGCGCGTCGACGAACCCGGTAACCACATCCGCGTGCTCCTCGGGCAGATAGCCGTAGCCGGCCTTCGCCGTCGACAGCCCGAATCCCGGGTAGTCCATGGCGACACACCGAAAGTCGTTGCGCAGCACGCGAATAACGTCACGCCAGAGAAACGACCAAGTCGGATTCCCGTGCAGGAACAGCAGCGTAGGACCGGACCCCTCGTCCACGTAATGCACGATGTGCCCATCGATCTCAACGAAATGACTCTCGAACGGAAACAGACTGTCATCGACCCACGCGGGCCGCGCACTCTCGGCGGTCTCGGCCATGTCGACCCCCTCTCGACTCCCCACAGTAGACTTGAGTTTGTCACGTGCACTTGAGAACATCAAGCAAGGGTTTCGATGCGTAGCTACGGCCAATACTGCGGGCTCGCCCGGTCGCTCGAGGTCGTCGGCGATCGATGGAACCTCCTCATCGTCCGCCAACTCCTCATCGCCCCCGCCCGCTACCGGGACCTGATCGACGGCCTCCCTGGCATAGCGACCAATTTGCTCGCCGACCGGCTCCGCGATCTGGAGGCCTCGGGCGTGATCGAGCGGCGCCTGACCGGTGCGGGCAGCGTCGTGGAGTACGTCCTCACGCCGTGGGGCGCCGAACTGCGCCAGCCCATCGAGAGCCTCATCCGCTGGTCCATCCCCTTGATGATCCGCGGCCCCGAAGGCGACGCCTTCCGCCCCGACTGGCTAGCCCTCGCAGTCCCCGCCCTGCTCAGCACTCGGGTCAAGGCCCGCCGCTCGATGACGATCGGCCTCGAAATCGGTGGTCCCCCTTTACAACTCCGCGCGACGCGCACCGGCATCGACGTCGGCCCCCACGACGGTCGTGACCTCGACGCCACCCTCCGCGCCGACCCCACCTACATCCTCGCCCTAGCCGCCGGCGCCCTCCCCCTCGACGACGCCCGCACCCTCGGCCTGATCGAGATCGAAGGCGACAAGTCCGTCGTCCGCGCAGTCTTCGACCCTGCCTAGGGCGAGACCCACAGACCGTCCACACGTCTCACAAGACCACCAAGCCCTGTGAAACGTATGGGGAGTCTGTGCATCAGGCCGAGCAGGCTACAGAGATCCGCGGTCTGACGGCGTTGGCCCAGCTGCCAGTAGTGACGCCAGCATGTTGATGCCTTCGATTACGTCACCTGAGCGCGGCGCGGTGGAGGGATCGATGAGTCGCTGCCACGCCACACCGGCGATCAGGGCGAGGTAAACCGAGCCGAGCGAACGAATTGTGCGCTCGTCGGCTTCGACTGTGCTCGCGTCGTTTTGGGTCAGCCAGGCAACCCCACCGATCCGGCCGGCTATTTGATTGTCGGTGAGGACCTGCCGGAGGGTGTCGGACTGCTGGGCGTGCAGGACGGCTTCGAAGTGCGAAAGCCACATCCCGCGTTGCGATTCGAAGGTCTCGTCGAACTGCTCCCAGAGGCTTCGGAACTGAGTGGCGGTGTCTGCGGACGGCGACTGCGCGATCGCGTCACGGAAGGTGGTGAGTCGTTCTTCGACGGCTTCGATCAGCGCCGCGGTGAGCAGGGCTTCCCTCGAGCCGAAGTGGTAGAAGATCGCGGCATGGCTGACTCCGCCTGCGGCCGTGGCGATGTCACGGGCGGTGGTGTTGGCCCAGCCACGCTCCTCCAGGCAGCGGCGAGCGCCGCGAAGTAGATCTTCTCGATTACCCACACAGTGCAGCGTACAGCCCTTGTGATCCAGGTGGTTGAACCATATGGTCAAACCATCTGGACTAAATCCGAGTTGAAGGGTGAGAAGGTGCGCAATCCGTTCTCCGTCGATGGGCGATTCCCGAGCGTGGTGGTCACAGCCGTGGCGGCGTCGACCTCTATAGCTGGTGACGCAGAGGGCACCTGGGCCGGACTGCTAGCGGGCGAGTCGGGGATCGAGGCGCTCGACGAGGGCTGGGTCACCGAGTACGACCTGCCGGTACGCATCGGTGGTCCGTTGAAGGTGAGGCCCGAAAGCTGCTTGACCCGTGTGGAATTGCGCCGCATGTCCTACGTAGAGCAGTTCGCGACAGTCCTCGGGCGACAGGTGTGGGTCGGTGCCGGAAGTCCGGACGTCGACCGAGACCGTTTGGCGGTATCGATCGGCACCGGCCAAGGCGGCGGCGATGCGGTCATTCAAGCCCATCAGAACCTGGCCTCGTCTGGGTACCGACGCGTCTCCCCACTGGCGGTACAGATGATGATGCCCAATGGCCCCTCGGCCGTCGTCGGCCTCGAGTTGGGCGCACGAGCGGGTGTCGTCACAGCGGTGTCCGCGTGCGCGTCGGGCTCCGAGGCGATCGCTAACGCTTGGCGGATGATCGCGATGGGCGACGCCGACATCGTGGTCACCGGCGGCGTCGAGGGCTACATCGACCCGGTGCCGGTGGCGGCCTTCTCGATGATGCGCGCGATGAGCACTCGCAACGAGGACCCCGGTTCCGCGTCGCGACCGTTCGATTCGGCCCGAGACGGGTTCGTTCTCGGTGAGGCAGGCGCGCTCATGGTGATCGAGACCGAAGAACATGCCGTCGCCCGTGGCGCGACGGTGCTGGCGCGACTACTCGGTGTTGGCACTACCTCCGACGCATTTCATCTCGTAGCACCGGATCCCGAAGGCACGGGAGCCGCCCGTGCCATTACTCGAGCGATACAAACCGCGGGACTCTCACCGCGAGACATCGACCACGTCGACGCTCATGCCACCGCCACACCGATCGGTGACGAGGCCGAAGCCAGGGCGATCAACACCGCCGTCGGTGATCACGCGGCGGTGTATGCGCCGAAATCCGCGTTGGGGCATTCCATCGGCGCAGCCGGTGCACTCGAGTCGGTTCTCACCGTCTTGTCCCTGCGCGACCAGCTCATTCCGCCGACTCTCAACCTCGAAAACCAGGACCCCGCAGTGAATCTCGACATCGTCTCCGGCTGTCCCCGACCGCTTCGAATAGACTACGCGGTCAACAACTCCTTCGGATTCGGCGGACACAATGTGGCGCTGGCGTTCGGCCGGCGCTGACTACACAGCGCCTGATCGAGATCGAAGGCGACGAGTCCGTCGTCCGCTCAGTCTTCGCTGCTCGACAAGGCCGCTCTCGCTGGCGCGCGGTGGCGGTTAGGCAGGTCTAGTTGCGCACCAGAGCTAGGTCCCACTGTCCGTGCGGGTCTTCCCAGACTGTGACGACCTCGCCTGCCGGGAGAGGATTGCGGGTCGGTGTGTCATCGCGATCCCACTCGTCTTCGAACTGCGCCACTACCTCTAATGCGCCGTCGAGGGTTCCGTCCGTGGCAAGGCACAGGTAGGCTGCCCGCCAATCGGCGCAGGGTTCGGCGAGATCGCGGCCCAGAACGTACTCACCGCCGACGAAGTAGTAGCTGCTACTCGCGTCGATGCGCAACTGCTCCTCGTACAGGGTGACGTCGGGGTTCTCGAACAGTCGCGCACCGCTGAGCACATCGGGATCGAGCCAGGCGTCCAGGCGATCCAGACCGGTCTCATCGAGGAAGTTGCCCCATGCGTAAAGAGAGTAGGTGTTGTTCTCTGCCACGGCGAAACATCAACAGCGACAGTGCAATTAGACCTACACGAAGCTGCGGTCAGCGAGATCGTCATCGAATCGCTCGACGCCGAACCACCATGGACGCGCGCACCTAGCTTCGCCGAGCGACGGACTGAACTACGCGTGAAACAGAGCTGGCGGCAGACGGGTCGAGGCCGACCCGAGGTGACCGTGCCAGCACGGCGTCATCATCAACACCGCGTCGGTCGCCGCGGTCCCGGACGGCGGCGACCACGATTGCCCTAGCTGCCGGACTCGGACGCATCGGAACCGTTGTGCGGCTTGCTGCTTCAGCTCCGCAGCGAGTAGCGGGGATGGCCGGGAACGGGTACTGCGGGTTCGTCGTTGAACGGCCATGAAGTTTCTCCGCGAATTGGTTGCCGCCGAGACGGATCGGAAGGTGGCTGCGTTTCTGGCCGCCCAGGCGCTGGTGGAGATTCGGTATCTCGCGGGGGCGGCTCGGCGGGAGGAGCCGGGTGTTGTGCTCGCGGATGATGTGGAGCGGATTCGGTTTCTGGCTGATCTTTGCCACAATCTGCCGGGGGTGGCGCGGGCGGGTGGGCGACGGGCGCGCGGGAGGAGTTCACCGAGGCATCGTCAAGAACTCGCGATGGTACGTCGCCCTATGGCTTGGACGTGGGAGTTCGCGGGGCCGGAGGGGCGGGCGTGGATCCTGCACTACGCCAATCAAGTGTGTCGCTGGGAGCCGCCGCCACCGCTGCCGGCGACGGGCACCGGTGCACCGTTGCTGAGCTGGCGGCAGCGGATCGGCTGGTATGAACGCTGGCCGGTCCGACGGCCGCGCGGGCGCAGGGCGCTGCCTCGGCAAGGTCGTGTTCTCAAAGCGGTGGACACCGATGCCCTTTGCGCCCTTTACAGCGACGGTTTTCCTTGGCTGCGAGCACATCTCGATCCGGAGGGCATGCATTATCTGGTGCCCGATCCCTCCGATTTTCAATGGCCGGGGCCGGAGGGAACGCTCCTGTGGGAATGCAGAGTGCTCGTGCGGATGTCGGACGGCGAGCAAGTCACCAGCACGGTGGAGGTCGCGCCGGAAACCTTCACCGCGCTGCCGTCCACCGTGCCGAGAAGGCGGCAGCGCCAACTGCTGCATCTCGGCCGAGCCCTCGAACGCGACATCGGTCTATGGGGTCGTGACCACAAGGACGATTGCGGACCGGAAACCTGTGGCTATCCTCCCGTGGAGCCTGCCGCACCGTAACGCCGCAGAGACCGTTGAACGCGGCGGCTACCGAAAATGTCGGAGCGGCTGACTTACACCACGGCGGCGAAGGCGTCGTAGGCGTCTTGGCTGAAGAGTACAAAACGCACTTCTTCCACCGCGGAGTCGGTGGCACGCACGGTGTCGATCGCGATGCGGGCGCCGTTATCGATCGGCCAACCGTAGATGCCGGTGGAGATGGCGGGGAATGCTACGGTGCGGGCGCCCAATTCGTCTGCTACGCGCAGGGATTCGCGGTAGCAGGAGGCGAGGAGTTCGGAGCGGTCGTCACGGGTCGACCAGACCGGGCCGACCGTGTGGATCACCCATCGTGCGGGGAGGTTGCCGCCGGTCGTCGCGACGGCCTGGCCGGTGGGCAGTCCCTTGCCGTACCGGGACGCGCGTAGCTCGCGGCACGCGGCCAGGATCGCCGGACCACCTTTGCGGTGAATGGCTCCGTCGACACCGCCTCCGCCGAGCAGTGACGAATTCGCCGCGTTCACCACCGCGTCCACCGCCTGTTCGGTGATATCGCCTCGGACCAGTACGAGTTCGACCATGCGACCATTCTCGTCATCATCGGTGACGCGACAAAATCGGCACCGAGACGCGTTGGAGGCGCCCGCCGGAGAAAACAGCGGGCGCCCGCGAAACGTCATATAGCTGGGCTGAGACCGCAAGCAAACGATCAGTGCGGAATACTCAAGCAGGCAACCCTGGCCCCGGCCATACCGGCATTGCCATCCGTAGTATCGGTCTTCTTCTCATGCAAGACGACCGAACCGGGCTGCCCGGCTCGGAAGTGCCACTGCACGGTGGACACCTGCAGCGCCCTGCCGTGCTCGTCGGTGGTGAAGTCGAGCCAGAGTTCGTTCTGCGGATTGGCGTATCTCGCGTCCATGGACATCTTGTCCTTGGCGTTCGGGTCCTCAACATTCTGGTAGTGGAAACCGGCGTCGGCCGGCTTCGCGCCACAGGACTTCTGGTGTGCGTGTGAGCCGTAGACGCGGTTGGGCAGCAGTCCGCTGACTCGCAGGATGGCCGTGGTCTTATCGCCCTTCTCGGCGAGGATGACCGTGGCGCGGCTGCCGGCGGGGGCGAGCGTCTGATCGTAGGTGACGGCGGTGGCGCCCTCCTTCCACGGCGCGAATGTCCCTTTGACGACAATGGGTTCGGCGGCGTTGGCCGTGGCCGCGGGAATCAAGAGCACGGCGGCGACGGCGCAGAGCATGAATGGCCTGTAATTCATGCGACCAGGCTCCGCCTGCGCGACAAATCGCGTCAACGCTTCCGTGTGGGGATCTGCGCGCCGGATCCTTCATGCCTGTTGACGCGGGCTCCCACCGATAAACGTTGCGAGAATGGGGATTTCGTAGACGATGGTGCGTCCGTGATGATTCCGGTTTCACCGCGGCAGTGCGGAGACCGGTGGAAACCGCACCGGCAAAGTCGCCAGCGCGCGATGGAACGGCCCCGGCCGCCACACCAATTCGCTTGCCGGGGTGGCTAATTCGAGGTCGGGCAGGATATCGAGGAGCTGGTCGACGGCCTCCTGCGCGACCAGGTACGCGGCCGACCGGGCGGGACACGCGTGCGGTCCGGCGCTCCAGGCCAGGTGTGAACGGTTGCCGGTGCGGTCGTCGGCGCGGATGGCGGGGTCGTTGTTGCCTGCGGCCATGCTGATGACCACCGGCTGATGCGCGGGCAGCCAGACCCCGTCGATCAGGACGGGCTGGCGCGGGTAGGTGACGCAGAAGTTGGCCATGGGCGGGTCGGTGAACAGGACCTCGTCGAGCGCGTCGCGGGTGGACAGGCTGCCGCCGAGCAGGTCTCCGCCGAAGCGATCGTCGTCCAGAATGAGCAGCAGGGCGTTGAGGATGAGGTTTTGCAGCGGTTCGATGCCCGCCCCGTAGAGCACCACCAGCTGGTGGACCAGTTCGAGGTCGTCGAGCGCTACCTGATGGTTGAGCAGGCTGGTGGTGATGTCCGCGCCGGGCTCCGCGCGCTTGTGCTCGACCAACTCCATGAGCGCCTCGGTGAGCAGCCGATTGCCTTGCGCCGCATCGTCACCCTCGAAGATCGCGACCATGCCGCGCGCGATCCGCTCACCGATCTCCGCCGGGCAGCCGAGCATGCGGTTGACGATGCCGAACGCCAACGGCTGCGCGTACTCGCGCACCAGGTCCGCGGTTCCGGCACGCCGGAATCGGTCGATCAACGCGGTCGCCAGTTCGTCGACCGCGTCGCGCAGTTCGCCGAGATCGACGCCGTTGATCGCCGAGGTGTTCGCCACCCGGTACCGCGCGTGCTCGGCTCCACTGCTGCGCAAGGCATTCGGTCGCCACTCCAGCAGCGGCAGCACGGCGGAGTCGGCCGGAACGGTGTGCTGCCAGCTCCGCGGATCGGCCGGAAAGTGCTCGGGGTCGTGCAGGATTCGTAGCGCGGTGTGATAGCCGATGACCAGTGTCGCGGGCACCTGCGGCGCGAGCTCCACCGGTACCAGCGGACCGTATTCGGCGCGCATCGCGGCGTACGCGCGATGCGGATCGGCCGCGAATTCGGGGCTGTACAACAAGACTCGATCGATGTCGGGGTGCACCGGCGAACCGTGACGCGATGACGAACGTGGCGCACGGGCACTGGTTGATGAGGTCACAGTCCGGGCCTTCCGGCGAGGGAACATATGCGAGGGAACGACAACGGTCATCAACGGCTGTCCAGCCGCTGCCCTGCGACCTTGCCTTGCGTCACGCGCAACGGCATCGGCATACGTATCGGTAGATCACCTATGCGGATTGAGCCCTGTCGCGAAGCCCCAACCGGCGCCTCCAGCAGCCGAAACGAATCGACACCAGGGCAGACCCGCGACCCGCGAGGCTTCTCGACAGGCAACCCTCGGGGCTGGTCAAACGACCATAAGTAGCCGGCGGCAGCATAGTCGAGCAGCGCCCGCCATCAGCTCTCCCCCTAGGACTGAATACAACCGAGGGCCTAGTGGTCCCGTCGACGCTGCTGGCGCCCCGGCGCCCGCATGGCCTCCGCACGCAACCGATCGCGCAGCGCGCGCGGCGCCCGCTCGTCGATCTCCGCACGGGACCCGATCGACAGCTTCTGCAAGACGGACGCGACCTGCGCGTCGACGGTGCGCGTCGAAATGCCACGCCGGACGGCGATCGCGCTGTTGGTCCAGCCCGCGGCGGCGAGGATGGCGACCTCGGCCTCCGCGGGCGAGAGCAGCGACCACCCGTCCTCGCGTTCGGCCCGGGGTCGATTCAGCGTCAGCGAGCCGAGGGCCAGCGACTGTAGTTCGCCGCGTTCGGGTCGCAGCCGGCTCCCCTGCTCTTCGGCGGCCGCATAGGCGGTTTCGCCGAGCACCGCGCGCCCGGCCGCGACCGCCTGCTCGGTCTCGGTCGTGAACGGCCCCAGCCCGCTGACGTCCATATTCGCCTTGGCGAGAAGCGCTTTCGTGCCGCCGGTGAGCTGCGCGATCTCGGTCGCCGCCGCGACCGCGCGCGGCCGGTCCCTGGCCTGCTGCGCCTGCTGAATGAGTCGCGCCAAGGCCCAGATTCGGAACTGCACCGCCCACAGCTCGCCCCACCGGTCGCGGATCCGGGTGAGGTGGGTGAGCGCGGATCGCGCGGACTCCATTGCGGCGCAGGGCTTATCGGCACGGATCAACGCGACGGCACGTGCCAGCCGAGCCCACGAGTGCACCCAGGAGGCTCCCGAGTCCTCCACCCGCGCAAGGAAACTCGCGGACAGCGCGTTCGCCTCCTCGACCGTGCCCAGCAGGCCGGCGGCCAGCGCGCCGAAAAGCTCGGCCGTGACCGAACCGCCGACATCATCGTCCCGCCGGTACTTCTCGGCGGCCCGGCGCAGCACCACGACCGAACGCGGGTCGCCGACCGCGATCAACAGCTCTACGCCCCAGGCGAACTCGACGGCGGCGGTGAATCCCGCATCGATCTCGGGCGCCGCACGCCACCGAGCCGGGCCCGCGTCGTCGCCGAGGCACATCCGCGCGCACTCGTCGAGCATCTCCTCGGCCTCGTCGAGCATTCCTTGGCACAGGGCGATCCAGACAACCAAAGCCGTTGTCTCGATGTGCTTCTCGGTCGGCCGCGCGTCGAGCTGCCGGGAGGCCGCGAGCGTCCTGGCCGACCACAACCGGATCTCCCGGAACGAGCAGCCGAGGAAGGGCAGCCGGATCGCCAGCAGGCCGCGGCAGATGTCGAGCGCGACGGCGGCCTGGCCCGGCTCGGCCACGCTGCGGTCGATCGCGGTCAGGATGTTGTCCCACGCCGCGCGCGCCCAGTCGAGGTAGCGCAGCTCGGCGGGCCCGAACCAGTTCGTCGCCGCGTCGACCACCTTGTCGCGGTAGTACTGGCGATGCCTGCGCTCCAGCCGCGCCCGCTCGTCCGAGCCCGCGCGCGAACGCAGTTCGAGTCGATGCTGGGCGAAGACGCGAATGCTCTCCAGCAGCGAGTACCGAACGGTCGTCGGGGTGAGGTGCACCGAGACCAGGGATTGGTCGACCAGGCGGTCGAGCACATCGGGAATCTCGTTCCGGCACAAGCGAATCGAACCACCGGTCACCGCGTCGTCGTCCGGATCCGAGCAGACGAACTCGATCGCCTCGCGCTCGGCGCCGACATCGAGCGCCGCACCGTCCGGCGAGTCGGCGGGGTTGACGTCGTATCCCGCCGCGAAGACCGCCATCCGCTCGAACAGAATCCGCTCCTGCTCATCGCAGAGCTCATAGGACCAGGAGATGACGTCGCGCACCCGGCGGTGGCGCGCGTCTGCGCCGACCCGGGGACCGTCCGACCAGCGCATCCGCTGATCGTTGTGCACCTCGCCGCTGAGTTCGCGCAGGATCATTGGCAGCGGCTCGCGCACCAAACGCGCTGCGGCGAGCCGGATGTAGAGCGGGTGGTTGTTCACGTGGCGGCAGATCTCCGCCATGATCTCGGCCTGCTCCGGGTGGGTCACCGAGCGGCCGATCAACTCCGACCGCTGCTGGAACAACGCGACCCCGTGCTCGCGCGACAACGGCGGCACCGGCACCCGGTGCTCGTCGATCCAGCCGATGGCCTCCCGGCTGGTCGCGACGATGCTCAGGTTCGGCGCCTCGGCCGCCAGCCGGTCGACCACGCTGCCGACGCCCTCGAGCAGGTGCTCGCAGTTGTCCAGCACCAGCACCACCTGATCGCCGCGACCCGCGAGCGCGTCGACGATCGCCTGCCACACCGAGCGACCCGAGAAGTCGGTCTCCATCACGGCGTGCGCGATCTCCTCGGCGACGGCGTTCGCGTCGGAGCCGGCGGCGAGGCGGGCCAGCCGCGCCCAATGCACCTCGACACCGGTGCTGCGCTGGAACCGGGCCACCGCCTCCGCCGCCAGCCGGGTCTTGCCGATCCCGCCCGGCCCCAGCAGGGTGACCAGCCGCGGTGCGCGCAGCAGCAAGGTGATGAGCTGGTCCAATTCCAGCTGTCGTCCGACGAACGCGTCCGGGGCGGAGCGCGGGCCGGGTCCCTCCGAGCGGTCTCGAGCACCCATGGTCACGGACCTTAGTCGGCCGTCGTACCTATGCGCCTACTGATGCGCACACCCCCTCTAGGAGCCAACCTCGAATCAGCGGTGCCGTTCTCTTCAAACCCCTTGCGGCACCGCCCCAACGTTGCCGCCGAGACGATGAGGAGAAGCCGCCATGGTGTGCTGCGCGTTGCTCGCCGGGCTCGTGCTGGTCGTCGGGCCGCGCCTGGCGGCTGTGCTGCGCCGGACCGGTCGTCGCGACGATGACCCGCCGTCACGCGATCGGCCGGCCGAAAGCACGGCCTATCTCGAACTCCTCGGCGACTCTTCATCCCGGGAAGCACTGTGACGCAAACAGTTCCGACAGGCACCGTGCGCCGACTGCGGGGTCCGATCACCGCGCGGGCGTGGCGCAGGACCTTGTCGGTATCGATATCGGCGTGGGTGTTGCTGGCGGTCGGGCCGTGGCTGCTCGGGCTGTCCGCGCCGTGGCGCGCGTTCGCGGCCGGGCTGGCGGTGCCCGGGGCCGGGCTGCTCTACTCGACGCCCGCGCCGCATCACCACGGTGCCGATGCGTTCACCACGACCGTGCATGTGCTGTTGCTGGCGACGGTGATCGCGGCGCTCGGCTGGGCGTTGCGCGATCGTCGCGGACTCGCCTGCGCGGTCGTGGTCGCCGCCGTGGCCGCGGTCGGGTGGACCGTGACGACCGCGCCGTTCGCGATCGTCCTCGCCGGGCATATCGCGGGATTTCTGCTCGTCGCGGCGGCCACGGGTTGGGCGTTCATGTTCCGTGCCATCGCGCGCTCGGACCATGTCACCGTGCCCGCCCTCGTCGTCGGCGCCGCGACCGTCGGCGCGTTGCTCACGAATTCGCATGATGCACAGTCTTTTCCGCTTTCCTGGGTCTCGTGGGCTGCTCCGGCGCTCGCCCTCGGCGTCACCCTCGGCGTCGTGCTGCGTGAGCAGCTGCGGCACCAGGCGGCCCGCCGGGTCGGAGAGGAGCGGGAGCACTATCTCGAGCAGCGCCGCGCCATGCTGCACTGTCCGATCCAGACCGCGCCGGTCCCGCTCCGGCGGGGAACGCCGCTCGTCGTCGAGGCGAGCATCGATCAGCTTCGGCTGCACCGGCATCTGACCAGACTGGCGCTGCAACCGGTCGACAGCTGGGCGGGATTCGACCGCGAAGGCCCAGGGCCGTTGCAGCAGTACCGATATCAACTCAACGCCGTCGGGTGGGGGTTGTCGATGTTCGGCTATGCCCACACCCCGGCCTACTGGGGCGCACCGCATCAGGCGCAGCTGAACCTCCTCGCCCGCATGCAGGACCCCCGGGTCTGGGGCTATTGGTATCGACAGAACCTGTTGGGCAACTGGGACTTTCGGCACCGTCGTGCCGACCCGATCGACGTGCCGCAGAACATCATGTTCACCGGGTATCTCAACCTGCAACTCGCCATGTTCCGGCAAGCGACCGGGGACGCCGGGTTCGATCGGCCGGGATCGCTGCGCTTCCAACGCTCTCCGGAGCGGAGCTACGTGTATGACCATCCGGCGATCAACGACATCGTCCTGCGGAACTTCCGGACCGACCTGTGCCTGTGGGCGTGCGAGCCGGTGCCGGTCGGGCGGAAACGCAAGCACGGCTTGGTTTTTCCCTATTGCAATGCCGTCGCCGCCGCGGGCGTCGCCGTGCTCGACGCCATGAACGGCACCGCGCACGCCGCCGAGATCGCGGCAAGGCTGCGGGAGCGGCTCGAGAGCGAGTTCACCGCCGCCGACGGGGACGTCATCGCGTTTCTCGTCTCCGGACTCGGCTTGGCCGCGCGCGGCTTTCGCGGTCCCGCGTCCACCGCCGCGATCGCCGCGTTCGTCAGCCCACTGCTGCCGGATCTGGCGTGGCGGTCCTGGCAGATCCTGCGCGACGAGTGGCTCGACAGCGGTCGCTATCGGCACCCGACCTCCGGCGGGAAGGAGTCGCCGACGGCGGGTGACTGGGGATCCGGCGCGCCGACCAATGCCGAACCGCTGGCCGCGGCGCTGCTGCTGGCGCAGGAGTGCGGCGAGGGCGAGTGGTGGGACACGCTGTGGACGGAGGCGACCAGGCAACTCCAGTTCACGCCCGATGACGCGCAGCCGGGCGTGTGGGCCTTCGAGCGAGCGTCCGTGCACGCCAACGGCATGCTCGGACTCGGCGGTCTCGGCCGGGCGCACGCGCTGACCGACATGATGACCGTGCCGAGGCCGCAGCGGTGGACGCGCGGCCCGCGCATCCGGGCGGTCCCCTACCCCGCGGTGCTCGTCGCCAAGGCCGTCACCGACGGCGCGGGTCTCGATGCTGTCCTGCGCGCCGGGCAACAGCCGGGGCGTTGCACGGTGCGGCTGGACCAGCTTGTGCCGCAACGGGATTATCGAGTGCTCGGCGCGCACGAGGCGATGGTCCGGGCTGATGACCACGGCCGTGTGGAACTGACGGTCGACGTCGGTGAGCGCACCGTTCTCACCCTCCGGCCTACCTGAGCCGTCAAATAGTCTGTGCGGGTGGCGTTCTCGCGGAGCGCAAGACTCCGCTGCCGCGAGAAAGCGAGTACAGCGATCTCGGGCAAAGGTCTCTAGCCGAGCCGTCCGTCGGAACCTGTTCGTATGGTGGAGTCCACAAGCGCACGTCGGCGCTGCCGATTCGCCGGCCCGGTTGACCGCGTGCGGTTGCCGAGCCGTCGGGCGCCGCCGCGCTCCAGTCCGCCGAACTGCGCGACGAGCACGAGCAGAACTCCGGCGAGTTGCTGCGTGGTCAAACTCTCGGCGGCGAACACCCAGCCGAGTGCGACGGCGACTACGGGGCCGAGCAGCATCAGTCGCGACGCGGTGGTCGGCTCGACACCTCGGTACAGGCCACCGAAAAACAGTGCGAATGCCAGTGCGGTCGCGGGGATGGAAAGCCACGCGGTGGCGGCCAACTGGCCGAGCGTCATGCTCGGCGGGCCGCCCTCGAACGCGATCGCGAGCGGAATCAGGATCAGGCCGCCGGCGAGCATCTGCCACGCGACCGCGCTCAACGGATGCACGGACGGCGGGACGCCCCAGCGGCGCGTGAGCACCATGCCGGTGGCCGACAGCAGCGCGAGGGCGGCGGCCGCCGCGATGCCGGTCGTGTCCGTCCACACGCCGCCGCGCAGCACCAGCAATCCGACGCCGAGCAATCCGAGCACCGGCGCCACGAATTGCCTTGCGCCGAGCCGCTGCCCGAGCGCGAGGACCACGAACGGCACCACCACGCACTGCGCCGCGGCGATGGTCGAGACCACCCCGCCCGGCAGCCGATGCGCCGCGATGGCCTGACAGGCGAAGAAAGCCGCGAAATTCAGCACACCGAGCACGACCATGCGCAGCCACCAACCCCTTTGCGGCAGCGCGGGACGGAAAATGATCAGGACCAGACCCGCGGGAACCACGCGGGCAGGTGCTCTGTGGTGAGAAACGCGGTGCCGAAAAGCAGCGGTCCCGCCGCGGTTGATAGTAGAACCCTGGAACCCGTTCGGCCACTTGCCATTTCGGACGGCGACACAGTGTCATTCGATCGGCACAGCCCTGTTTCATCGACATTACTCGTGTTCATTGCCCCGACCTCATCGACTTTCGCCATCGGCGACGTTCAAACGCTGGAACGACCTTCTCAGCTACGATTCAGCCAAGGTACTCGGGCACATATCCCCGCTCAATCGGTAATGCGCTAGGTAGATTTATGCAGGTACCTATCGACGGGCGATATCCGTCATCGAATTCTATAAATGTCAGCGACTTTCATTGTTGGCTTTTCATTCACCAACACTCGCCCGGACGGATACGGCCGGAGGCGCCCACTCTACGATTCAGCTACGGAGAGCAGGGAGTGATATGGAGATCCACGAAGTCCGCACGAGCACGCCCGCGCGATGGGCGATCGCGCTGTGGGGCGCGCTCACCGCCGTGCTGACCGCACCGATCACCGCGATCCTGCTCGGCGTGGTCTACCGGTTTCCGATCCCGTTCGGCGACGACGCGCGCGGCGTCGATGAGGCAGGCAACGCGGCGCTGGCTTCGGCGTACTACCTCGTCAAAGGCGAGGGAGTGATTGTGGCGGCACTCGGCGGCGGCGCGGGCTACCTCCTCGCGCGAGCGACCGGACCGGGTCTGATCCGCCCCTTGGCACTTGCCGTCGCGACCGCTTTCGGCTTGGCCTTGCTCGGCGCCGCACTGCTCGCCTCGTGGTAACGGCCCTGCTCAGCGAGGCGTCGCCATAAGACGCGGACTCGTGGTCCATAATCGCTCGCGATATACCGAAACCAACAGGAGGAGTGACGGAATGTCCTATGTGCTTGGCTTCGGGGAGATCGACCGGACGCAGGTCGCGATCGTCGGCGGCAAGGGGGCGAACCTCGGTGAGCTGTCGCGGATCGACGGCGTGGCGGTGCCCGCGGGCTTCTGTGTGACCACGGAGGCGTTCGCGCGGACCGTGGCCGGCGCGCCGTCGCTCACGGACCGGCTCGATGAACTGTCGCGCCTCGCACCGGACGATCGGGATGCGATCCGCGCGGTGAGCGCGCAAATACGCTGCGCTATCGAGGAATTCGTCATTCCCGGCGAGGTGGCGGCCGAGATCGCCGCCGCGCACGCCGAATTGGGTGCGGAGGACGCGTACGCCGTCCGATCCAGCGCCACGGCAGAGGATTTGCCGACCGCGTCCTTCGCCGGCCAGCAGGACACCTATCTGAACATCGTAGGGTCCGAGGCGATTCTGGCCCACGTCAGCCGGTGCTGGGGTTCGCTGTTCACCGAGCGCGCCGTCACCTACCGGCTGCGAAACGGCTTCGACGACAACGCTATTCGCATGGGCGTGGTCGTGCAGCGGATGGTGTTCCCGCGCGCCGCGGGCATCATGGTCACCGCGGACCCCCTCACCTCCGACCGTACGATCGTCTCCATCGACGCGGGCTTCGGTCTCGGCGAGGCCCTGGTGTCGGGGCTGGTGAACGCCGACGTCTACCAGGTTCGCCGCGGCGAGGTCACCGGCAGGACGATCGCCACCAAGAAGGTCGCCGTCGAGCCCGCCCCGTCGGGCGGTACCGAGGTGCGGGAGATCCCCGAGGAACGCCGCGACGAACCGGTGCTCACCGACGCAGAGGTGCTTCGGCTCGCGGAGCTGGGCCGTCGCATCGAGGTCCACTTCGGCGACCCGCAGGACGTCGAATGGTGTTTGGACGGTGCGGATTTCCGCATCGTGCAGAGCAGGCCGATCACCACGCTCTTCCCGATTCCCGTCGCGGCCGACGCGGAAAACCACGTCTACGTCTCGGTCGGTCATCAGCAGATGATGACCGACGCGATGAAACCGCTCGGAATCTCGGTGTGGCAGCTGACAAGTCGGGCGCCCATGCGCGACGCGGGTGGGCGGCTGTTCGTGGATGTCACCAAGGCGCTCTCCTCGCCGGCCACCCGCGACGGACTGGTCGAAGGGCTCGGCAAGTCCGACCCGCTTCTGGGGGACGCTTTGCGGACCCTGCTCGACCGCGATGACTTCGTTCGCCCTGTGCCGCCGGAGGATTCCGCCGGAGCGCCACCCGGAACGCCGGGCGCCGCCGCCACGCTCGTCGACGCGGATCCCGGTATCGTCACCGAGCTGATCGCGGACAGCGAGGCCTCGCTCGCCACCCTGAAACGCGAGATCGAGACCAGGTCCGGGCCGGAGCTGCTCGACTTCATCAAAGATGATATCCAGCAGGAGCTGCGCCGAGTCCTGTTCACGCCGCAGGGTTTACAGCTGATCACCACGGCGATGGAGTCCTCGGAGTGGCTCAACGATCGGCTGCGGGAATGGTTGGGCGAGAAGAATGCCGCCGACGCGCTCACCCAGTCGGTGCCGGGAAACGTCACCTCGGAGATGGGCCTGGCGTTGCTCGACGTCGCCGACGCCATCCGCCCGTACCCGGAGGTGGTGGCTTATCTGCGGCTGGTCGAGCAGGAAGGCGCGGCGGGGAACGATTTCTTGGATCGGCTGACCGAATACCCGGGTGGCGAGGAAGCACGGGCGGCGATAACGGGTTTCCTCGACAAGTACGGCATGCGCTGTGTCGGTGAGATCGACATAACCAGGCCACGCTGGAGTGAAAGCCCGGCCACCCTCGTGCCCGCGATCCTCGGCAATATCAAGAACTTCCGCCCCGGCGCGGGCAAACAACGCTTCGCGGACGGCCTGCGCGACGCCGAACGAAAGAAAGCCGAACTGCTGCGACGCTTGCGCGCCCTGCCGGACGGGGAGCGCAAAGCCGAGGAGACCGAGCGGATGATCGACCGCGTCCGCACGTTCTCCGGGTATCGGGAGTATCCGAAGTACGGCATGGTCAGCCGCTACTTCGTCTATAAGAAGGCACTGCTGCGGGAGGCCGAACGCCTGGTCGAAGCCGGCGTCCTCCGCGCGGCGCACGACATCTACTATCTGCGATTCGACGAACTCAGCGAGGTGGTTCGCACGGACCGCGCAAGCGCGGAGCTAATCGATGCGCGAAGAGTTGCGTTCCGCGCGTACCAGGCGCTCACCCCGCCGCGCGTGCTCACCTCCGACGGCACGGCCCTCACCGGGGCGTACCGGCGCGCCGACCTGCCGACTGGCGCGCTGCCCGGAATGGCGGTGTCCGCCGGGACGATCGAGGGCCGCGCCCGCGTCGTCGCCGATATCGCGCAGGCCGATCTCGAGGCGGGCGACATCCTGGTCACCGCGTACACCGATCCGAGCTGGACCCCGCTGTTCGTCACCATCGCGGGGCTGGTGACCGAGGTCGGCGGGCTGATGACGCACGGCGCGGTGATCGCCCGCGAGTACGGTCTGCCCGCCGTCGTCGGGGTGGAGCACGCCACCCGGCTGATCCGCGACGGGCAGCGCATCCGCGTGCACGGCACGGACGGCTACGTGGAGGTCTTGACGCAGGAGTCATGACCTCCACGCGCCGGTCAGGCCAGGGTCTTGTTCAGGTCGTCGAGCACCCGCATCGCGCCGATCGGCCCGAGTCCGAGGAACCACACCTCGTCGTCCACCGCGATCGCGTGCCCGGCCTTGACCGCGCTCATGTTCTGCCAGATCGGGCCCGAGGTAACGGCTTTCTGGTCCGGTGAGACGTCGGCGCCGTAGCTCGAGTAGAAGATCCAGTCGCCGGCGGCCTGGTCGATGTTCTCCTTGGAGACCTGCACCGCCAGCTCGTCGACGTTCTGGTTCGCCGGCCGCGGCAGGCCGACGTCGGCGAGGATGACGCCGATGAAGGACTTGTTGCCGTACAGGCGGATATTGCCGCTCATGAAGCGCACGAGCGAGACCGTATGTGCGCCGGGCAGTTTCGCCTTCACCTGGTTAGCCTTGGCCTGATAGTCGTTGAGCAGCTTGGTGGCCTGCTCCTCCGCGCCGAGTGCGGCGCCGACCAGCAGGAAGTTCTCCTTCCACGGGAAGCCCGGCCGGATGGAGAACACGGTCGGCGCGATGGCCGACAGCTGCGGATACAGGTCGCTGACGCGTAACTTGCTGCCCAGGATCAGGTCCGGCTTCAGCGACGCGATCTTCTCCAGGTCGAGGGTGTTGGTCGGGCCGACGGTCGCGATGTTCTGCACGCGGTCGGCCAGGTACGACGGCACGCCCTGCTGTCCGGCGGTGGTGGCCATGCCGACCGGCGTGACACCAAGGGCGAGAACGTCATCCAGCTCGCCGGAGTCGAGAACGACCACCCGCGTTGGCTTTTTCTCGATGCGGGTCGAACCCATTGCCTGCGTGACCGTTCGGGGAAACACGCCGGGTCCGACGTCGGCCTTCAGTTTGGCGGTCTCGGTGTCGGCGGTGGCGAACTGCGCCCCGCCGGTGGCGACGTTCTTGTCACCGTGACCGGTGTCGCCCGCGCCCGCGGGGGTGGTCGCGGGGTCGGCCCCGCATGCGGTGAGCAGCGCCGCGGCGGCCACCGCGAGCACCGCCTTCGTCCATCCGACCATTGTGTGCTTCCTTTCCTAGGACCGGGCGGCGGGCGCGACGGCCCGGCCGGAGCGATGTCGTCCGATCGGAACGACCATCGGGGTGCCGGACACGGGGTCCGGGATGATCTGCGACGGCATGCCGAAGACGTCCTCGACCAGCTCCGCGGTGAGGATGTCGGCGGGCGCGCCCTCGCGGGCGATGCGGCCGTTCTTCATGGCGATGAGGTGATCGCCGTAGCGGGCGGCCAGATTGAGGTCGTGCATCACGATCACCACGGTGGTGCCGTCGTCAGCGTTGAGATCGGCGAGCAGGTCCAAAACCTCGACCTGGTGGGCGATGTCGAGGAAGGTGGTCGGCTCGTCCAGCAGCATGATCGGGGTGCGCTGGGCCAGCGCCATGGCGATCCACACCCGTTGGCGCTGACCGCCGGAGAGTTCGTCGACCGAGCGCGCCGCCAACTCGACGGTGTCGGTGACCTGGAGGGCGCGCGCCACGGCCGCGTCGTCCTCGGCGGTCCATCGGCGAAACATGCCCTGATGGGGGTAGCGCCCGCGACCGACCAGGTCGGCGACCGTAATGCCCTCGGGCGCAACGGGAGACTGCGGCAGCAGGCCCAGCACCCGCGCGACGTCCTTGCTGCGCAACGAGGAGATCGGCGCGCCGCCCAGGTACACCGCGCCCTCGGCGGGCGCGAGCAGCCGCGCCAAACCGCGTAGCAGCGTGGACTTTCCGCACGCGTTGGTGCCGACGATCATGGTCACCGCGCCCTCGGGGATGCGCACGGTGAGGTCGTCGACGATCGTCACCGGTCCGTAGGCGAGCCGGAGGTTCTCGGTGTGCAAAGTTGGTGTCACGCTAGGCCTTTCAGACACGACCGGCTCGGTTGGCCGCGGCGAGCAGCCACAGCAGATACGGCGCGCCGACCGCGCCGGTGACCACGCCGACCGGCAGCGGGCTGCCGAGCAGATGCTGCGCGACGAAGTCCGCGAGCAGGGTGACCAGCGCGCCGGTGAGCGCGGCGGGGACCAGGGCCGTGCGACCGCCGCCGGTCAGCCGGGTGGCGATGGGGTTCGCGACGAACGCGACGAACGCGATCGGCCCGGCCACCGCGGTCGCGAAAGACACACTGGCGGTGGCGATCAGCAGCAATAGCAGACGCGTGTACTCCACCCGCAGGCCCAGACCGGCGGCGAGGTCGTCGCCGAGCTGGAGCCCGTCGAGCGCGGGAGCCAGCAGCGTGGCGGCGGGCACCAGGACCGCGAGTGCGATAGCCAGGGGCACAATGGAATTCCAGCTTCGGCCGTTGAGATTGCCGATCATCCAGACCAGGGCCTGCTGCGCGAGCGCGACGTCGGCCCAGGTCATGAGGTACGACACGACGCTGGTCAGCACCGCGCCGACGCCGACACCCACCAGCACGAGCCGGAAGCCGTTCACCCCACCGCGCCGCGCGAGGCCGTAGATCACCGCGCCCGTGCCGACCGCGCCGGCGAAGGCGGCCAGCGACAGCGCCGCGCCGGAGAGTCCGAACACGATCAGTCCGGCGACGGCCGCCGCGCTCGCGCCCTGGGCGACTCCGATCACGTCCGGACTGGCCAGCGGGTTGCGCAGCAGTCGCTGAAACAGTGTGCCGCCCAAGCCGAACGCGATGCCGACCAGCATGGCCGCGACCGCCCTCGGCAACCGGAGCCGGGTGACCACGAACGCGTCCTGCCCCGCACCGCCGCCGAGCAGGATGCCCGGAATCTCGCTCAGCGGAACCGAATACGAGCCGACGCTGAGCGTCAACGCGAAAACCACTATCAGCGCGAGGAACAACGCCAGCGTCACCAGCCGTGCGCGAGTGGCGCCCCGGCGTCGGGCGTGGGCGACGGCGTCGAGCGAGGCCGCATCGATAACGCTCATGCCCGCGCCCCGCTCGGCTCGGCCGTGGCGCGCATCAGCTTCCGGCGGCGCACCAGCACGACCAGCAGCGGGCCGCCGATGACCGCGGTCACGACGCCGACCTGCACCTCGGCCGGTCTCGCGATCACGCGACCGACCACGTCCGCGGCCAGCAGCAGGATCGAGGCCAGCACCGCCGAGTACGGCAGCAGCCAGCGGTGATCGGGTCCGGTGAGGAACCGGGCCGCGTGCGGGATCATCAGGCCGACGAAGGCGATGGGTCCGGCGATGGCCGTCGCCGCGCCGCACAGCACGACCACCGCAAGCGCCGCGACGCCGCGGGCGAGCGGCACGTTCTGGCCCAGCGCGCGGGCCACGTCCGCGCCGAGCGCCAGCGCGTTCAGCAGGCGCGCCGACAGCGCCGCCAGCAGGATGCCGACCGCTAGGAACGGCAAGGCTTGGCCGACGGTGGGCAGGTCACGCTCGGCGAGCGAACCCACCTGCCAGAAGCGGTATTGATCGAAAGTGGTTGTGTCGGTGAGCAGTAGGCCGCTGGTCACCGATTGCAAGGCGGCGGTCACCGCGGCGCCGGCGAGCGCGAGTTTCATCGGGGTGGCGCCGTCGCGGCCCAACGAGCTGACCAGGAACACGATCGCACCCGCGGCCGCGGCGCCTGCGAAGCCGAACCACACATAGCTGGTGACCGAGGTCAACCCGAGGACGCTGATCCCGAGGACGACGAACAGGGCCGCGCCGGCGTTGACGCCGAGCAAGCCCGGGTCCGCGAGCGGGTTGCGCGTCGCGCCCTGGATGATCGATCCGGCCAGACCCAGCGCCGTACCGACCAGCACACCGATCACCGTGCGCGGCAATCGCAGATCGCGCACGACGGCGTGGTCGACATTCGCGGGGTTGTAGTGCAGCAGGGCGTCCACCACGGTCGGGAACGGCAGCGCGCGCGAGCCGATGGCGATGCTCAGCAGCACCGTGCACGCGAGCACTGCCAGTAGCAGCACCAACCCCGTTGCCAGCGGGAGCGTCCTGGTGCGGGCGCGATCCATGTGTGTCGGTCACCTTCGTTTGCGATCTATTGGTTTGCCTACCCTAATTCATAGGTTGCGGAGGGTTCGCGCCGCCGGGCCTGAGGCACCTATGCGGGTACCGATGTTCATCGCATACCTATTGGCCGACGCTGCTTCGCATGGCCTACGTTGTCGCAGCTGTCGTCGTGCTCGCCGTCCTGGTGGTTCTCGATCTGCTGCTCACCTTTGCGGTGTTGCGGCGCTTGCGAATTCACGAGGCGCGGCTATCGGCGCCGGGGACGGTTCGGGATGAGCTGATCGGGCGGCGGCTGCCGCGGTTCGGGGCGAGCGGAGCTACTCGGCTTGTGGCGTTCTTCTCCGCGGGCTGCGCGCCGTGCGTGGAGCAGGCGGCGGAGTTCGCGCGGCACGCCGATGCCGAGCGGGTGGCGATTCTGGTGCTGGGGTCCGCGTCGGAGAGCGAGCGGCAGCGCCTGCTCACCGCGCTCGGTGACGCGCCGACCGTGATCACCGAGCCGGACGGGGATGCCCTCGCCGCGGAGTTGGGTGTGCGGTCGTTTCCACAGTTGTTGCTGGTGGACGAGTCCGGGACGATCGTGGCGGCGCGGCACTCGCTCGCCGCGCTGGCCGCAGGCGTCGCGTGACGGTGTGGTCGCGGCTGCGCATCGCGTGGCAGCTGTGCTGGGCGACGGGGCGGGGGCTCACCCTCGTTCAGGTCGGGCTCACGCTCATCGGCGGATTCCTGGCCTCGGCGGTGACGTGGGCGACCAAGTTCATGATGGACGGCCTCGCCGAGCACGGTCCTGCGCGACAGCCGATGATCGCCGTGTCGGTACTGGCGGTGGCGGGGCTGATCGGCGCCTGTGAGCCGCGAGTCGCCGAATACGTTCGGGCAGAACCCAATCGACGCGCTTATCTACTCATGAACGACCGATTGTTCACGGCTGTAGGCGAATTCCAGGGTTTGGAGAGATTCGAGGATCCTCGGCTGCTCGACCGCATCAGGTCCGCGCAGCAGAGCACCTCGAACGCGGTGGCGCCCGCGACCACCGGATTGTTCTCCGCCGTGCGCGATCTCGTGTCGCTGGCCGGCCTTCTCGCCACGGTGTATCTGCTGGCGCCGGCCATGGCACTGATCCTGGTGCTGTCGGCGGTGCCGGTGTTCTTCGCGCAGTTGTCGCTGTCGCGCCGGTTCGCCGGGATGCTGGACACGATGTCGGCGTCGAGCCGGCGGCAGTTCCAGCTGTCCGCGCTCAACAGTGATGTGCGGGCGGTCAAGGAGATTCGGCTCTTCGGCCTCGTGGACTTCTTCCGGGAGCGGGTGCTCTCGGCGATCGTCGCGACGAATCACGCGCAGCGCGATCTCGATCGGCGGCAGTTGCGGGTGCAGGCCACGCTGGCCGCGCTCGGCAGTGTGATCGGCGCGGGCGGGCTCGCGTGGGCGGTGTACGCGGCGAGCCGCGAGCGGTTGTCGATCGGTGATGTGTCGGCCTTCGTCACCGCGGTCGCGGCTACCCAGGCTGCGCTGTCCGGTCTGGTCACCAAGATCAGCGGGGCGCATCGGGGGCTGCTGCAGCTGGAACACTATGTGCGCGTGGTGAATATGCCGCCGGATCGGCCCGCGCCCGCACTGCCCGCGATCCTGCCCACGCTGACCTCCGGCATCGAGCTCGTCGACCTCTGGTTCCGCTATGACGAGTCGCAGCCCTGGGTGCTGCGCGGGCTCGATGCGCGGATCACGTGCGGTGAGTCGGTCGCGCTGGTCGGGCGCAACGGGGCGGGTAAGAGCACGCTGATCAAACTGCTGTGCCGGTTCTACGAGCCTGAGCGCGGCGCGATTCGCTGGGACGGTGTGGACATTCGCGATGTTCCGATCACGGAGTTGCGGCGTCGGCTGGGGGTTCTTTTCCAGGACTTCATGGAGTACGACCTCACGGTGGCCGAGAATATCGGGATAGGGGAACTTTCCGCGCTTTCCGATCGGGACCGGATCGCACGGGCTGCCGCCGAAGCCGGAGTGTCGGAGAAAATCGAGACGCTGCCACACGGTTATGACACGATGCTCAGTCGAATATTCTTCAAGGAGACGGACAAGAAGGACGCGAAGCACGGCGTGACATTATCGGGCGGGCAATGGCAGCGCATCGCCATCGCCCGCACATTGATGCGCGACGACCGCGAACTATTGATATTGGACGAGCCGGGTTCCGGTCTCGACGCGGAGGCGGAGCATCGAATACATCGGCGATTGGAGGCACATCGGACGGGCCGGACGAGTGTGCTCGTCTCGCACCGGCTGGGTGCGGTGCGAGACGCCGATCGGATTCTGGTGCTGGACGAGGGCCGGATCGCCGAGGAGGGCACCCATGCGTCGCTGATGGCGCTGAACGGGCAGTATGCCCACATGTTCACGCTGCAGGCAGAGGGCTACGCCACCGCGGGCACGGGTTGACGAACCCCGGCCCGGCGTCGCCGCCGGGCCGGGTGTGCTGGGTCAGGGGCAGCCCTGGCGGCAGCCGTAGCCACCATACGTGTAACCGGTTCCCGGGCAATAGCGGCATTCTTGGCAGCAATACGACGGATAGTTGTTGTCGTGATCGCACCAGCATTCCCGTTCCGGCGCGGTGCAGGCGGATGCGTCCATTTTCGGCACGAACTTCGCCAGCAATCTGTCACCGGCCCTGCGTGCGATTCCGATCACTTTTTCACCTCATAACTCGCCGGCCCGTCCGGCGGCGGACCGATCATAACCATAATGCTTTCGATCGAGGCAACAGAATTGCAGGAGACGAATATGAGATCGCTGGGCGCGGTCGTCACGCTACTGGCCGCGATATTCGCCGCGCGGCGGAAATTGGTCCTGGTGAACGTCACCGGCGCCAGCATGGAGCCGACACTGCGCGACGGCGACCGGATCCTGGTCCGCCGCCGCGGCCCCGCCGCCCTGCGACGCGGCCAGATCGTCGTCTTGATGGCGCCCGAGGCGGCCCAGGGGCCGCAGTGGCAGTGTCCCGGCTGGCACGTGAAACGCGTTGTCGCCCTTGCCGGTGACCCGCTGCCCGCCGATGTTCCGCCCGCCGATGAGACGGGCCTGGTGCCGCGCGATTCGGTTGTCGTGTTCGGCGACAACCCTTTCGGCGGCGACTCGCGCGACTGGGGGCCGTACCGCGTCGACGGACTCGTCGGCACACTCGTCTGCCGGACCTCGGGCCGGGCCGAATGAGCTACGCCGTGCTGTCCTGCCGGTATCTGCTCGCGGGCGTGTTTCTCGTGGCGCTTGTCGGCAAATTACGAAGCCGCACAGCATATTCGGAGTTCGCCGCGGCGACGGGCGCGCTGCTGGGCGTAGGCGATCCGACGGCGCGGTATGCGGCGCTGACGACGCTCACGGCCGAGGCGCTGATCGTCTGCGCGCTGATCGCCGAACCGACCGCCCGCATCGGCCTTGTGCTGGCCGCGCTGCTGCTGGGATGTTTCACCGTCGCGCTCGGGCGTGCACTGCGACGCGGTTCGACGACGCCCTGCCGTTGCTTCGGCGCGTCCACCACGCCGATCCGCGTCCACCACGCAATGCGCAGTGCCTCACTCGGCGTCCTCGCACTCGCCGGACTGCTGGCCGATCTCACCCTCGAGACACACAGTTACGCCCCGGCCGGTGTCGCGGTCGCGGCTCCGGCCGTGGCAATGGGCATTCTGCTGATCACCCGACTCGATGACGTAGTCGACTTGCTGCGCTGAAAGTTGCGTCGTAGCAGAACTATTGAGAGCAGAATCTGGCGGCCTGCGCTCGCGAGCACGCGTACGACATCGGAACCCGGGTTCGGCCTGTCGGCATAATCTCGGTAGGACCGATACGACGAGGAACGATGAGGTGGAGACGGGTTGGACAGCCCCAAGAGGACCTCGATCTATGCGGCGATGGCACTGGTCGTGGCGGCGGTCGCTGCCGTAGCCCTGGTGGTGGCCGTCGTCGGCGATGTGCGCGAACCCGATGATTGCCTTGCCGTCGATGAAAGCCTCGTAACGCTGATCGCGACCCGATCTGCGGCGGGGCCGATCACGCCGCAGGCAGCGGTGGCTGTGGAAGACCCGTTCGCGAGGTCTCGGCAGTCGGTGCCCTACAACGACTACTACATCGTCGTCATGCGCTTCCAGGTGCCGGACGGCACCACCGTCGACGGGGTATGGGGATTGGGCACCAACGCGCCGAAACCTGAACGGGGACGGTCTTTATCGCAACAAGCACCAGTCGACGGCCGCGCCAGTTCACTGGCCGCGCTCACCCCGCAGGCCGAGCAGTGGACGGACTGGCCGAATCGCGACATTCCCATACAGGAGAGCGATCCGTTGGTGCAGAAGGCGCGGCGTTGCCCGCTCAGGCAGGTATGAACGCGAACGATGCCCACCCGGCTGCCAATAAGTCCTCCGATAGCGGACTATCAGAGATGCAGAGGTACCTGTCCGGAATCCGTCTTCCAGTACTTCCTGTTCAGCTGCGCAGTACCGGTGCCTTCCGTGTAGGGCACGAGTACCGGTACCCCATTGGACGGCCTCAGCACGACGGACCAGGTCTCGACGCGGCCTGTGCATTGCAGGGTGACACCCGGCGGGTAGCTGACCAGCGAGATGGTGCCGCTGCCGTTCGTCGCCATCTGCGCGGTGACGTCGAGGTAGCCGATACCGTCGTCGCACTGATAGACGCCGGTGGCCTGCAAACCGTCCGGCAACGCCGTGACCACGGAGTTCAACGTGATGAACTCGTCCTCGGGGGCGGCGTTCACCGGGATCGAGCACAGTATCGTCGTCGCGGCCCCAGCGACCGCGACCAGCGCGCATTTCGTACCGAACATTGCCTGACCTCCTGTCCATCCGACGCCACGGAAACCGACTTCGATCGTAATCGGGCCGCCGATCGGGTGGACCGAATCGGACAACTGCCTGGTCGCAACGCCGCAGCCCTATCGCGACCGCCCCAGGCTCGCCAGCACAGCCAGCGCGGATCGTTCGCCCGAGGTGGCGGCGTCGGCGAGGGACGGCATGTCGAGTTGGTAGTCGCCGGCGAGGTGGATGTTGGCGAGCGGATCGCGCAGCGTCGGGAGCGATCGGCGCCGCCCGGGCGCCCAGAAGGGGACGACTCGGTGGTGTCGGCGCAGGATGCCCTGCCCCAGTTTGCCTTTCAGCTCGGGCAGCACGGTGACCAGGTCGTCGGTGAACCGCGACACGATCTCGTCGTCGGGTAGGTCCAGCAACGCGTCGGCTTGCGCGCCGCCCGCGAAACAGGCCAGCGCGCCGCCCGGTTCGCGGTCGCTGCCGGTGCGCAGCGCGGCGGCGTGGTTGAACACGGCCTGGAACGACAGCTGCGGGGTGGATATGCCGAAGTAGTCGTCCCAGCGTTGCGGCCCGACTTCATCGGTGAAGAAGCCGACCACGACATATCGGCCGTAGGTGATGTCGTTGAACGCGTTTCGGTACCGTTGCGGGAGGTCGGGGATGATTCGCTCGGCGACGTCGGCGGGTGTGGTCACGATCGCGCGCTTCGCGCGCAACCGCACCGGCCGATCACCGTCGAGATAATCGACGACCACACCGGCGCCGTCGTCCCGCACCGACTGAACCACCGAGTTCAGCCGGATCCGGGAGCCGAGATCCTCGGTCAGCACATCGGTCAGTGTCTGGTTGCCCCCGGCGGGCAGCGAGAAGTTGGGAACCTTCTCCGGGTCGGCCAGCGCTATGCCGACCGAGGTGACGAACTGTGTCGCGGCCGTCTCCTCCACCTCACACCCCATCCACTGCGCCGACCACGACCGGATGACGGTGTGGACCAGCTCCGACCGGACACCTTTCAGCACATAGGACGCGAGCTTGGTGTCGAGCCGGGCCCGAATCCGTTGGGCGACACGACTTTGCGATTCGAGGAACGGGGTGACCGCGAGGATGCGCGCGCCGACGACGGCCATGCCGAGACGATCCAGCATCGACATCCGGGTGCGGAACATGAGCTCGAACGGGTTCGCCGTGTCGACCGTCCCGCCGTTCAGGTGCAGCGCGACGCTCTTGCCCGCGAGCGAGCCCATCTCGATGCCGTGCCGGCCCAGGGCGTCGATCAAAGTGCCGGTGCCCTCGGTGAATTGGGTGCCGAGGTTGACCCAGTAGTCGCCGCGGCGGACGGTCTCGACCCGGCCGCCCGTGCGATCGGCGGACTCGAGGACGATCACGCCGGTGTGCGGCGCGAGCGTGGTCGCGGCCGTCAGGCCCGCCATTCCGGCGCCGACGACGACCACGTCGGTGCTCTCTTCCCGAATATCGTGCGTTGTCATCTCTACTCCTCGACTCGAGATGGGTGAAGGGCTCACGTCGCGACGGCGTCACGGCCGACGGCATGCGCCTCGGCGCGCTTGTTGCAGGCGTCGAACGCGCGATAAGCGCGGTAGTACGTGAACATCTGCAGGCCCCACGTGGAGAGCGCGAAGATGTAGAAGATCGTGTGCTCCGCGTCGTCGGCCGGTATATGGACGAAGTCGTAGATCGCGGCGATGACGAAGCCACAGGCCGTGGCGGCGGCCGACCACACCGCGTGCCCGCGCTCGCCGACCTCCCACAGCCGCTTGACGAAATACAGCAGGAAGATCGTGGTGAGCACGTTGACGACGATGTAGAAAACCTTGCCTGGGGTGCCGATCTGCTCCGCGTAGGTGCTGAGGGCGAAGCCGACCACGCCCGCGAGCGCGAAGGCGCCGACGTCCACCGCCACCGACGGCTTGTACCGGTGGGTGACCTGCATCAGGCCCAAAACCAGGATCAACGTGATACCGACGGAGCGGGAGAAGGCGTCCAGGAAGAAGGCGAAGCCGTACATCGGACTGTCGTGACCCGCCTTAAGCAGGCCGTAGATCAGAAAGTTCGTCCCCGACGTAGCGACGATGATCCACTCGATGCCGAGCAGGTAATTCTTGTGGTGACGGATGAATTTTATGCCGTAGGTGAAACCGACGGCGAGCATCCAGATGTCCGCGACCGCGAAAAGCAGTTCTCTGATGGACATGGTCTTCTCCTCGAGGGGTACATCAGCCGACCGGCGATGAGGTGATTCGACTTTCGGATGTCGTGAGCGCGGCCAGGCGGTCGGCGGCGCGATCGGCGAGCCAACCCGCGTACAGCGCGGGGCCGCTGACGAAGCTGGGCCGAAATCGCTTGCGGCCGTGCCAGATCGCCGCGAGGTCCGCGTGCAGCGGTGCGCCCGTGACGTGTTCGGCCAACAGGTGGCCGACATACTGCGCCTGGGCGAAACCGTGGCCGTTGCAGGCCAGCGAGTAGAGCACGTTGTCGGAGGCCTCCCCCGCAACGGGAAGCCACGTCGAGCTCATTCCTATCCAACCGCCCCAGGCGCGCACCGGCTCGACGTCGCGCAGGCCCGGGAAGCGGTCGCGGAACCCGCGGACGAGATCGTCGACGACGTTCGGCGCGGGCGTGCGATCCGGCAACGGATTACGACCCGCCTGTATCCGGCGGGTGCCGAAAGCAATTGTCCCGCGCGGGGTTACGCGGTAGCTCTCGAGGATCATGTGCAGTGTGACCAGCGGCGCGCGGCTCGTCCAGCCGATCTCGTCGAGCCGCTCGGGCGCGATGGGCTCGGTCTCGACCAGCGACGTCCACACCGGGGTGGCGAGGTGCCGGGGCGCGCTGGACAGTCCACTGCTCGCGGCGTTGGTGGTGAGCAATGCCTTGCGGCTCTTCACCTTTCCGCCCGGGGTGTTTACGACGACCCCGTCTCCGGTGTCGACGACGTCGCGTGCCGGGGTGCACTCGTAGACGCGCACACCCGCCGCGATCGTCGCGTCCCGCAGGCCGAGGACGAACTTGCCCGGGTTGAGCGTCCCGCCGACCCCCTCGCGGATGCCGCCGAGGAAGCCCTCCGGCAGCCCGGCCTCGGGACCCTCGATGAACTCGCCCGCGGCCCCGGCCTCGGCCAGGACCTTCGCATTGCGTCGTGCGTGGCGCAACTGCCCCTTGGACACGGCCGCCATCACGATGCCGGTCCGCTCATAGTCGCAGTCGATCCCGTGCCTCGACAGAGCGTCCTCGGCGAAGTGCACCGCGTTCTCGGCGTACCGGTACAGCTCGCGCAACCGCTCGCGCTTCAGCAGCAGCCCGAGCACCTCCGGATCGGCGGCGACCGAGTTCGTGAGATATCCGGCATTGCGCGAAGTAGCGCCCCAGCCAAGGGTTTTCGCCTCGAGCAGCACCACGTCTACCCCACGCTCGGCGAGGCGGAGAGCGGCCGACATGCCACCGCCCCCACCGCCGATCACGACCACGTCGCAGTCGATGTCGCCGCGCAGTGGCTGTTCCACGGTGGCGGGTTGCTCCGCCCACCCGGTGTCATAAAGCAGTTCCATCGTGATCACTCCGTTTCGTCGACGGGAATGACCGCGGTGCCGCGAGCGCGCACCGCGATCAGGGGTGGTTGCAGGACCTGCGCGCGTCCGGTGGCATCGGAGCCACGACACAGCACCCGCAGTTCGAAATCGACTGTGCGGCTTCGGTTTCCCTTCCGCACCAGAGTCGCCTCGGCCTCTACGACATCACCTCCCCGGACCGGAGCGAGGAATTCGACGGACGAGTAGCCGGCGAACAGGCCCTCGTGGCCGTCCAGCTCGATCGACAGATTCGTGCCGACGTCGCCGAAGAGCTTCAGGGCGTAGGCGCCGTCAACGAGGTTGCCCGCGTAGTGCGCGTCGGAGAACGCGACGTAGCGCCGATGGACCGCCTTGTTCATGAGATCTCCTCGTGAATAGGGCCGAGGGTGCGGGACTGCGCTTCGCCGTCGATCTCGACGCCCGGGTAGCCGCGCTTGGCGAGCTCGGTGCACATGCGGCGGTACTTACCGACGCCACCCACGTAGCCCATGAAGGTGTTGGGTTTGCCCTCGATGTTGGAGCCGCGGTACCAGGAGTCCGTTGTGGCGAACAGGGTGGGCGCGACGGTCCGCTCGGTGATGTCCACCCATTCGCTCTGCGCCTCGGCGGTGGCCTCGACCAGCGTGGCACCGGTCTCGCGGGCATGCTCGAGCAGATCGGCGATCCAGTCGACGGCCTGCTCGATCGTCACCACCACATTGCTCACCAACGCGGGGCTCAGCGGGCCGCCGACCATGAAGAAGTTCGGGAAGTCCGCGACCATCATCCCGAGGTAGGACCGAATGCCGTCGTGCCAGACCTCCTGCAGCTTCTTACCGGACGCGCCGGTGAGATTCAGCCCGTACAGCGGGCCGGTGAACGCGTCGAACCCGATCGCCAGCACCACGGCGTCCATTTCGTAGGCGCCTTTCGCGGTGACGATCGCGTTCTCGGTCATCGTCTCGATCGGCTCGTCGCGCAGCGATACCAGCGACACGTTCGGCCGGTTGTAGGTTTCGTAGTAGTCGGTTCCGAAGCAGCTGCGTTTGGCGCCGAGCGGATGGTATTTGGGCACCAGCAGTTCCGCGGTGGCCGGATCATCGACGATCTCCCGGATCTTGTCGTGGATGAATTCGGACGCGGTCCGGTTCGCCTCGGGATCGATGAGCAGGTCGGCGAACTCGGCGCCGACGCCCTGGAAGCCGCTGCGCTCGTAGGCCTGCTCGTAGCGCCGCCGACGCTCCTCGGCCGAGACGTCGAAGGCGTTGTCGGTGACGGGGCGGTCGGGGATACCGCCGGGTGAGTGCCTGCACTCCTCGCGGATCGCCACGTAGTCGTTCTTGACGGCGGCGACCCGTTCCGGGGGGAGCTCGGCGTTGCGCGCGGGCATCACGTAGTTGGGGGTGCGCTGGAACACCGTGAGCCGCTCGGCGACCTCCGCGATCAGTGGGATCGCCTGCACGCCCGAGGATCCCGTGCCGATCACGGCGACGCGCTTGCCCGCGAGGTCGTCGAGGGAGATGTTCCACCGGCTGGTGGACACCCGCAGGCCGGCGAAGTTCGCGAGGCCGGGCACGTCGAAGTCCTTGGGGGTGGACAGGCCGCCCGCGCCGGAGATCAGGTAGCGGCCGCGCCTGGCACTGCCGTCGTCCAGCCGCACTTCCCACAATCGGTCGGTCGCGTTCCACGCCGCGCCGGTCACGCGGGTGTTGAACGTGAAGTGCCTGCGCAGGTCGAAGCGGTCGGCGACGTGCTCGAGATAGCTCAGGATCTCGGCCTGCGGTGCGAACCGCTGGCTCCAGGTCCACTCCTGCTGCAGCGCCTCGTCGAACGAGTACGAGTAGTAGATGCTCTCGACATCGCAGCGCGCGCCCGGATAGGTGTTCCAGAACCAGGTACCGCCGACGCTCGGCCCGGCCTCGAAACCGGCGAAGGTCCATCCGGCACTGGTGAGCCGGTGCGCGAGGTAGAGGCCGCTGAAGCCCGCGCCGACGCCGATGACGTCGACGATCCCGGTGTCCGCGGTGGAGGTGGAGTTCATGGCGATTGCCGCTTTCGTCGAAGGTGGGTTGTCACAGGGGAAGCTCGGGAGAGTCGACGCCGACCACGCGGTCGCCGCAGAACACCCGCACGGACTCGCCGGGGCCGTGACCGCCGATTCCGGCAGGGCCCCAGAAGCTTTGCGCCGAACCGTCGGCGAGGTCGGCGACCTTGGCGCCGTTCACGCGCACCTCTCCCGCCAGCACCCGGGAGCCGATGTCGATGGCGCGGTCCAGGTCGCCGCCGAACACGTAGGCGTCGAGGCCCGACGGGTGGGCGTTGGCCACGCGCAGGGCGTCCTCGTCGGACGCCACGGCGTGCAGGCTGACGACCGGCCCGAACAGCTCCGCGGTCGCCATCGACGCGTCGATCCCCGAGGCGACCGTGGGCGAGAGGAAGAACCCGTCGAGGTCGGGAAGTTTCGCGGGCTGGTGGATCATCGCGCCGTTGGCTCGCAGCTCGTCGATGCGGTTGTGCAGCGTGGCGAAGTGCGGTGCGTTGGAGATCGGGCCGAGCTGGGTGTGCTCGTCCAGCGAGTGCCCGACCTGGATCCGGGCGATGCGATCCAGCAGCGCCTCGCGGAGCGCGCCGACAATGCTGTTGTGCGCCAGCACTTTTCCGGGTCCCTCACACCACTGACCGTTGAGCTTGGTCATCCCGTCGAGGATTCCCTCGGCGGCCAGGTCGATGTCGGCGTCGTCCAGCACGAGGGCCGGATTGTTGCCGCCGAGTTCGAGCTGGAGCACCTTGAAGTCGGCGGCGGCCGCGCGGGCGATCGCGCGGCCCGCGTGCGGGCCGCCGGTGAAGGAGACGACCTTCACCCGGGGATCGCCGGTGATCGCCGCGCCCACATCACCCGCGCCATGCACGAGTTGCAGTGCGCCGCCGGGCAATCCGGCGTCGACGAAGCACTCGACGATGATCTGCGCGCTGCTCGGCGCGTGCTCGGAGGGTTTGAGGACGACCGGACACCCGGCGGCCAACGCACTCACCACCTTCGCGGCGGGGATGAAACTGGGGCCGTTCCACGGGGTGAGGATGGCCGCGGGCCCCCACGGGACCTTGTACAGTCGCACATCACGGCCCCCGGCGGCCAACGCGGTGCGACGCGGGATCGTGCGCAGTTCCGCAGCGGCAGAACGGATTCGGTGCGGCAGGAACTGCGCGACCACTCGTGCCTTCGCGATCGGGACGCCGCTGGTGAGGGCATCGGTGCGGGCGATGTCCGCGATGCGCGACTCGACGACGTCGGCCGCCCGCTCGATGACGGCGGCGCGTTCCTCGCGCGCGGCGTCGTCCCAGTGTTCGAGGTCGTAAGACAGCTCGGCATGGCGCAGCGCGCGCTCCACCTCCGCGGGCCGGGTCGTGACCGCGCGGTGCACGGGCTGCCCGGTGTTGGGGTCGAGATTCCAGGCATCGGGAATGGTCGCGCACTCGGACCATTCGCCGGCGATGTAGTTGATCGGTTGGGGCAGTTGCGGATTCGTCATCGGTGGCTTCCTTCGGCGCTCAGGGATCACACGGTGAGGTCGGCGACGATGCGGGTCACCCGGCCCGACTTCATCGCCTCGAAGCCCTTGTCGATCGCCCGGAACGGGATCACGTCGCTGACCATCTCGTCGAGCAGCAGGCGGCCCTGCAGGTACAGCCGGGCGAACTGGGCGATGTCCTCGCGCGCCTGACCCGAGCCCATGTACGAGCCGATCAGGCGCTTCTCGCCGAAGAAGAAGTCGGCGGCCGGGAGACTCAGCTCGGTCCCGTCGGGTGCGATGCCGACGAGGCACGCGGTGCCCGCGGCTCGCACGACCGACAGCGCGGTGGCGGCGGTCCGCGCGGAGCCGACGGCCTCGAAGGCGTAGTCCACGCCGTCGCCGAGCAGGTCCGCGATCTCGGTCGCGACATCGGCCGCGCCGTGCACGACGTGGGTGGCACCGTAGGTCCGCGCCGCGGCGAGCCGGGCTTCGTCGAGATCCACGGCGACGATCGCCGACGCGCCGGCCAGCCGCGCACCCTGAATGACGGCTGAACCCACACCGCCGCAACCGATTACGGCAACCGTGGCGCCGGGTCGCACCCGCGCGCCGCGGAACACGGCGCCGATGCCGGTGATGACGCAGCACGAGAGCAGGCAGCCCACCTGCAGTCCCACCTTGTCGGGCAGCTTGACCAGCGCGTTCTCCCGCATCAGGGTGTGGCGGGAGAACGCGCCGATGTCACCCAGCCGATCCACGACCTGGCCGTCGGGCAGTTGAAAGGCGGCCCGAGGTCGCTGCCGGATCTGAGCGACACGCCGGCACTGGGTCGGTTGTCCGACCTGGCAGTTGCGGCACAGCCCGCACGACGGCGTGAGGGCGCCGACCACACGATCGCCCGGACGCAACGAGGTCACCGCGGACCCGACCGACTCGACGACCCCGGCCACCTCGTGCCCCACCACCACGGGCAGATCGGTGTGCACGGTTCCGGTCATGTAGTGCAGATCGCTGTGGCAGAGACCGACATTCGAGACGGCCACGCGAACCTCACCCGGCTCCGGATCGTCGACCTGGATCTCGGTGAATTCCAGCGGTTCGTTCAGCGCGGTGAGAATCGCCGCCTCCGTGGTGATCATTCTCGTCTCCGATCTCGATTGCTCTGCGCGGGCGCCGGCGGCCCCGCGTTCTTCGATGTCCAGAAGCCCTCGATGCCCTCGCTGAAGGCGCCGGACTCCCAGGACCGCCGGGCGGCGTCGTCTTCGCGGGCGAACGCGGACTCGACGTCTTCGAGGCGCGGTCGCAGCAGACCTAGGTGTAGTGCGGTGACGCGGGGATCGGCGTTCCACTGGCGAACTACCTCGACCGCCCGGCACACCAGCGTCTCCGGCGCGACGATCTCGTCGAGCAGTCCAATCCGAAGTGCCTCGTCCGCGCCAACCCTGTTCGCGCCCAGAATGATTCGCATAGCGTGGTTGCGGACCAGCCGGCCCATCAGGAGGCTCGCGGCGTTCGAGATGACGATTCCGCGGTGGTTCTCCGGTTGGAAGTACTCGGCGGCGGGGCTGCCGATCCGTGCGTCGCAACACAGCGTGATCTCCGAGGCGCCGCCGACCGCGATCCCGTTCACGGCCGCGACCACGGGGATTCTCGTCTCGAGAATCGCGCGGGTGATGTCGTGAAAGGTCGCGAAGGCCTCGCGGATCTCGTCGTAGGTGGTCGGCAGGGCCCGCAGGTCCTCACCGGCGGAGAACGCCCGGCCCGCGCCCGTGAGGACGATCCCGCGCACGCGCTCACCCGCGCCGAACCGGCGGATGGTCTGCGCGAGCAGTACCCGGGTGGCCACGTCGAGCACGTTCAGCTTCGCGGGGTGGTTCAGGGTGAGCACCGCGACGTCCTCGTCGAGGCGCACGTTCAGGTGGTTGTCGGTCATCTCCGGGTCCTCAGCCGATGTCACGCGGCGGTCGCAGGTCGTAGGTGAGGCCGGGATGCTCGGCCGCGCGCGCCCGCAGCGCGGGCTTGGACACCCGTTCAGAGGGGGTGCGCGGGAAATCGGCGACGAACTCCACGTAACGTGGAATTTTGAAGCGCGCCAACTGATCTCGCGCACCATTGATGATTCGCTGCGCGGTCGCGCGGCTCGCTTCGACGCCGGCCGCCGGCTGCACGAAGGCTTTGACCTCCTCGCCGAACAGCTCGTCCGGCACGCCGACGACCGCCGTCGCGACGACGCTGTCGTCGCGCTCCAGCACCCGTTCGACCTCGGCGCAGGCGATGTTCTCGCCGCCGCGCCGGACCATGTCCTTGATCCGGCCCACCAGGCGATAGCCGCCCGCCTCCCGGACGGCGAGATCACCGGTGTGCAGCCAGCCGTCGCGGAGCACCCGCGCGGTGTCGTCGGGCCGGTTCCAGTAGCCGAGCATCATCGGTTCGCCGGAGGTGATGAGCTCGCCGGGTTCTCCCTCGGGGACGTCCTCGCCTTGCGGGTCGACCACCCGAATCCGCTTGGTGGGTATCGGCTGTCCGAGCCGGCCGCTGCCGACATCGGCGGTGTTCTCGGGCAGGCTGACCAGGTCGACTCCGCTCTCGGTCATCCCGAAGATCTCCCGCCAGGGGGCGCCCCACCGTTGCTCGAGCTGTGCGTGCAGCGCGGCGGGGATGGCCGAGCACAGCACGATGCGCAAATCGTTGTCGCGGTCTCGCGGGCTGGGCGGCTGCTTGAACAGCAGGGTCGGCATCGAGCCGAGCACATAGCAGAACGTGGCCCGGTGCTCGCGGACGTGTGCCATGAAACCCGAGGCGGAGAACCGGGGTAGCACCACCAGCGGCGCGCCGATCGTCAGGCACAGCGCGGTGTTCCACTGCGGATCCATATAGGAGAACGGCTGCGCGGTGAGGGCCACGTCGTCGGGGCCGAGGCCGGTCGCGCTGGCGCAGACCCAGCCCAGCCGGGTCCAGTAGTCATGGGTCAACATGCATGCCTTGGGGAATCCGGTCGTCCCCGAGGTGTATTGGAGATTGGCGAGGGTATCGCCCGCGACGGCGACCGCGGGCCGGTCCGCCGGGTAGCGCGTGAGTTCGCCGAGCGGCGTGGCCTCGACGACCCGGACCTCGGCCAGATCCTCGTTCGCGGCGCGCACCTCGTCGACGAGCGGCGCGTGCGCGGCGTCGGTGATCAGCACCCGCGCTCCGGAGTCCCGGAGCACGAACTCCAGATCCGCCCGCCGATAGGAGGAGTTCACCGGCACCGCGACCCCGCCCGCCGCGAGGATCGACAGCCAGGCGACCGGCCACTCCACCACATTGGGCAGCATGATCGCGACCCGATCACCGGGGCGCACGCCGTCCTCGGCGATCAGTCGCCGCGCGAGACGTGAAGTCCAGCAATCGATCTCGCCGAAGGTCCACGACCCTTCCGCGAAACGCAGGAACTCACGGTCGGGAGACCGCGCGGCCTGATGCGCCAGGAGGCCGACGAGCGTATTGATCGGCGGGTCCATGGCCAGGCGATCGAGTTCGATCGCACGTCCGGGGTCGACTTGGATCACGAGGTCCTCTTCGGAATGTTCTCGGGCGGCGGCGAGCCGGGTGAACGCTGACGCCTGTGCGCGATGGGCGGCACGGCCGCGGGGCCGGCATGTGATTTCCTTCATAAGGTAACGCGACATAGTCATTTGATCAAGGCAAATGACTAACTTCATAGAAACTTCGACGAAACGACAGCCCATAACGCGACGACACGGCTGGTAGTGTTCAGGTTGACTTGATCAACCGTTCAAATCCGACAGGAGTGACGCATGGGTCGCATTCCCTCCGCCGAGCGCCGTGCCGACCTCGTGGCCGCGGCGGTGCGCATGATCGCGGCCCACGGGGTGGACGGCGCGACGACCCGGCGCATCGCGCAGGAGGCGAACGCTCCGCTGGCCACGCTGCACTACTGCTTCGCCACGAAGGAGGTCCTGTTCGCGGCCGTCTTCGAGTATGTCGCCGGTCTGTATCGAGACGTGTTGACCCGCAACGACGTTCACGGCGACCTGCAGACGAGCGCGCGGGCTCTGCTGCGCGGCGTGCTGGAGTGGTATCTGGCGAACCCGGACCTCGGCGCGGCGATCATCGAGCTGATCAGCTGGGCCCGACGCCAGGAGGACAAGCAGGCCGAGATGGTCTACGAGGAAGCGTTCGCGACCGTGCGGACGATCCTCGAGACCGCCTCGACCGGTGCGGGCCAACCCATCGACTCGAACACCATCGAGGCGCTGACCTACATCGTGACCACGCTGTCCGACGGGTTCGCACTCAACTACCTGGTGTTCACCGATCGCACCGAGGCGCAGCGGCAGATCGAGCTCAGCGTGAGCACGCTCGACGCCTGGATGACCCTCAATCTCACCCCCGAAGCCAAGGCCCCGGCGCCCACATCGGAACAAACGGCGCGGTCGCTCATGTCATGGGTGAGTCATTGATTTGACCGGAAGACCTGCGGGCCAACACCTTTCGATGGTGGCCCGCGGGTCTGCCCGGATCAGATCCGCCTGCTCCCCTCGGTGACAAGCCAGTCGAACGCCGGATCCTCGCGCTCCATCCACTCCGGATGCCACTGCACACCGAGCACCGGCGACCCCGGCAGTTCGACCGCCTCGACGACACCGTCGGCTGTGCGCCCGGTGACCACCAGACCGGCGCCGCAGCGGTCCACCGCCTGATGGTGCCATGAGTTGGTCACCGCGCTCGCGCCGAAGATCCGCCGGGCGATCGAACCGGGCTCGAACGTCACCGCATGGTCGTCGGCGCCGTCGAACAGCGGCGACGACGCCGACAGATGCTCGACGGATCCCGGCGGCAGATGCGGGATCAGGGTGCCGCCGAGCGCGACATTCAGGATCTGCAGACCGCGGCATACCCCGAGGACCGGGACACGCCGGTCCAGGGCGGCACGCACGAGCGCGATCTCGAAGTAGTCGCGTTCGACGTCGTGGACCATCGGATCATCCCGAGGATCGACATCCCGGACCACCGCCGGATCCCCACCCCAGCACGCGGGGTGCACATCCTGGCCGCCGGTGATGACCACGCCGGACAACCGGTGGCACAGCACCTCCGGATCGGCGTCGTAGGGCAGGTTCACCGGAACTCCCCCGGCCCTGGCGATTCGCTCCGAGAAGTCGGACATGAAGGTGTCCGCGAACAGATGACCGTAACGCTTGTCCAACCCCTCGACCAGCCCCAGCCGAACCCGCCGGCCGGTGGTGCCGATCAACGGCCGGACGGTGCCCGGCGTCGCGTGCCCGGCCGTCACGGGAATTCGAAGTATCGAGCCGACTCCCACTCGGACAACTCCGCGAATGGGTCGCCGCCGGTGGTGTGGAACTGCATCCACTCCCACCGCCGCGTGCCGACCCAGTAGTCGACGAACTCGTCGCCGAGCTGCTCGCGCAGGATCGGATCGGCCGCCAGCGCGGTGGCCGCCTTGGTGATCGTGTCCGGCAACCGCTCCAGATCGGGCACACACCAGGCCAGGTCGCTGACCGGCTCCGGCGGCTCGATCTCGCCGTCGAGGCCGGCGATCACCCCGGCGAGGATGGTCGCGACCGCGAGGTACAGGTTCGCGTCGGCGCCGGGCAGGCGGTACTCGAGCCGGGCGTAGGCCGGGTGCCCGCACACCGCCCGCACGGCGGTGCTCTTGTTGGCGATGCCCCAGGTGACCGTGGTCGGCGGGCCGCTCAGATCGACCAGCCGGCGATAGGAGGTGATCTGCGGAAGCATGACCGACGTCGCGCCCCGCATCGTCGCGAGGAGCCCGCCGACGGCGTGGCGCATCGTCGGCGACGCCCCGTCCGGGGCGTAGAAGGCGTTGACCCCGTCGCGCCGCAGAGACAGGTTGACGTGTGAGGCCTGGCCGTATCCCGCGGTCGGTTTGGCCATGAAGGTGACGGTGCGGCCGAGCTCGAAGGCCACCTCGCGCATCACCTGCCGGGTCCGGGCCCAGTTGTCGCACACCGAGATCGGCTCGCCCGGAACCAGATTGAGTTCGACCTGGCCCGCCGCGTCCTCGTCGCTCCACGCCTCCCACTCGATGCCGATCTCGTCGAGGCGCCGGACCACCGCCGACATGTAGTCGACCCAGTCCTTCGACTTGGCGAGGTGGTACGCGGTGCCCGCGGAACCGCCGAGCGGAGTCAGCTCGCGGTAGCCCTTGGCCCGGGCCTCGTGAATGGACTCCCGGAACAGCGTCGCCTCGATCTCGACCGCGATGGTGGCGGTAAAACCGCGCGCGGCGAGTCGGTCGACCAACTTACGGGTCAGGTTGCGTGGGCAGATCCCGATCGGGGCGCCGTCCGCCTGCCAGTAGTCACCGATCACCGACTGCAGGCCCGGTTCCCACTGCACGAGCGTCGACATGTCGGGCCGGAACTGTACGTCGGAGACGTGTCCGCGCCAGTCGGGGAAGGGGAACCCGAAGGTCGGCGCGTTGCCCAGGTCGAGGCCGAAAAGCAGATCGGCCATGGCGAAACCCGAACCCGCACTCGCGGAGAACTTCTTGGGCGCGATGTTCTTGCCGAGGAAACAGCCCTCGTGGTTGGTGGCCTCGAGCCGGACAGTGTGCACGCCGGCCGGGAGATCCGTTGCGGTGGTAGCGGTTTCAGACATCGTATCGAACCTTCCAGGACGCGGCGACCAGCACCGACAGCTGTGAGAGCGTGCCGCGCACGCCGACGAGGCCGGTGGACAGAGCGGCGATCAGATCGTCGGCGCCCGAGAAGACGCCGGCCAGCAAGTCCGGGGGACCCGCGATCACATAGTGGGTCTCGCCCGCGCCGACCACGTGCTGGGCCACACCGTCGGGGCCCTCCGTGATCGCGACGAGCACGTCGGGGATGCCCGGCACCGCTCGGGCCGCGGCCCAGAACGTCTCCGCCGCGACCCGCCAATCCGGCAGCGGCGGCGACAGCAGAGCCCGCACCGCAGCTGCGAGATCGCTTGCGCCAGTGGGCTCGCCGACCGGCGCGCACCGCGCGTTCAGGTCGATGGTCATGGTGAGGTCGGACTCGGCGAATACCCCGCTCGATACCGCGATGACACCGTCGGCGATCGTTATCGTGGCGGACTGCGGCGTGTCGTGGGAGCGCACGGCGACCGTGCCCTCCGGAACCCCCGTTCCCGAGTCTAACCCGTTGGCGCGCAAGGAATCCGCGAGGGTCCGGCCGATCAGCCGGACGATCGGACTCGCGTCGTCCTCGATCCGGATGTCGACCCCGCCGACCGCGTCGGCCGCGCGCGTCGCGGGGCCGATCGTCGTTTCGGTCATCTCTTCTTGTCCTTTCGATTCGACGAGATCGTGTGCGCGGTACACCGTCGGCAGTCGATCCCCGAATGGATCCATTCGTAGTCATATGTCTTAGTCAGATGACTATGATCGTGAGGCACAGATCACTTCATGTCAACGAATTGCGAGGATTTCCCATGAACGACGACGCTCCCGCCTGGCGGAGTCTGCTCGATGACCAGGCTGCGGCCGTAGCCCGGATGATCAGCCAGCTAGTGCCGAAACCCCTGCGCGAACTGGGTGCGGAGCAGGCTCGGGCATTGCTGAACACCTCTCCACCCGGCGAGCCGAGCACGCCTCTGGAGCATGTCGGGCAACTGACCGTGCCGACGCGTGCGGGCGCGATCCGGGCGCGCCTGTACCGCGCGGGCAGCGCCGTACCCGCCTGCGGCGCACCCACCCTGATCTACCTGCACGGTGGCGGTTTCGTCCTGGGCACCCTGGACGGAGCCGACGCCCTGTGCCGCGCGATCGCCGCGGGATCGGGCTGGACGGTCGTGTCCCTGGACTATCGCCTGGCTCCGGAGAACCCTTACCCCGCGGCGCTCGAAGACTGCGTCGACGCCTTCGCGTGGCTGACACGGAAAGGGCCGGAGCTGGGTATCGACCCGGATCGGATCGCGGTCGGCGGCGACTCCGCGGGCGGCAACCTCGCCGCCGCTCTGTGCCTATACCGACGTGACGCCGGCGACCCCCTGCCCGTGACACAGGTGCTCGCCTACCCCGCCGTGGACGACACATTCACCGCACCGTCGTGGTCGGAGTTCGCCGACGCGCCGCTGCTCAGCGCCGCGGACGCGCGCTGGTGCTGGGAGCAGTACGTCGGCGCGGGGCACCCAGGGGGCGACCACCTCGCGGCCCCCATGCGCGCCGAGTCACTGCGCGGTCTACCGCCCGCCCTGATCGTGACCGCGGAGGTCGACCCCCTACGCGACGACGCCGAGGCTTACGCGGAACGGTTGCGGCACAACGGTGTTCCGGTCTCGCTGACCAGGTACCCGGGCGTCTTTCACGGCTTCTTCACCGAGGTCGAGATGTTCGCGCAGGCAAAGCAAGCGATCGATGAGGTGTGCCTGCACCTGCGGGGGTTCGCATAGGTGCCCGCCCTCGCCTGAAAGCGTCCCGCTTCGCGCGCTCGGCGAAGCGGACCACGGTCGTCATCCTTTCGAGCTCGATCGCTGCCTCACCGAGACCTCCGCCGCGGCACTGGCCGCCCATCCCGGCGGCGCGCACACCGACATCTTCCGGTACTCGCCGGCGGCATCCCGATTGCCGAATCTCGCGATCGCCCGACTACTCGGACGCACACCCGCCCTCGGAGCGCTGCCGATGCTGCGCGCGGCCGCCGATCCGAGCGCGGTAGGCGGTGAATACTACGGGCCTTCAATCCTTTTCGAAATACGAGGCCATCCGGACCGCGTGCGGTCGAGCACCATGTCGCACGACCGACACCGGCAAGCTCGACTGTGGAGGAGTCCGAACGGCTGACCGGCGTGAAGTATCCGGTCTGCGCATAGCGGCGAATGAGAGTGCTGGAACGGCGATTTCGTGGAAAAGGGCGATCTTCGGCTCGGGCGGCCCGCTGTACATCATTCGACGGATACCTCCGCGAGCTTTCCCCGTGGAACACTGTGATTCGTAAATTTCGGCAGGCGAACTGAACTCACACCCGACCATGCGTAGCGCGCGACGCTCGTCTGCCTTCTGAAAAGCGGTGCCCGCCGAAGTAATGCGGCGGGGCGATATCGACATACCGTCGGCGCCGCAGAATCGGTGGACGCTCGACCTGGCTCGGGCGCCGATTCGGGCTGTGTCGGAGGGACTGGAATGGCCGAAGGGGTCGATGATTCCGTTGGCAGCGATGAATCAGGGCGCGCGAGAACGCATCTCATCGAGGAACTGAACGATCTACGTGAATACGCCGCGAAACTGCGCGATGTCGCCGCGAGCCTTCCCCCGAACCGGTGATCGACGAGGTCCGTGACACCCTTGTCCGCGAGGCGGACAAGCTGATCGCGTTGGCGGACGAACCGATCACCGTGGGTATGGTGGGAACGTACTCTGCGGGCAAGTCTTTGCTGCTCGGCCTGCTCCTCGGCGCACCGGACCTGCTTCCGGTGAGCGATGATCCGACGACCGCGAACGTCACTGTTCTGCAATTGCGTCAGGGGCGAGAGGGCGATCCGACGCTGATCACCCGAGCCGCTCTGCAATATCTGAGCCACGACGAAGTCTCGGCCTGTGTCGCCACCATGCTCGACGAGTTGACCTCGCGCTGTGCATCCGCGGGCATGATTCCCGAGACGCTCGCCGCACTGCACCGAATGCGCGGCTTGCCCACGGCGGACTTCTGGCGCGAATTCGGTTCCTGGGCAAGAACTAACGCGTGGCCGACGCGCAGCCCGTCGATTCGCCTCGCCGTGCGGGAACTGCTGCGCGTCGGCGGCGCGGTGCTCACCGCCCCCTGGGCGTTGGGCTGGTCGAAACCGATCGGTGCGGACGTCTTCCGGGCAGCACTGAGTTTGCCCGCGCCCGTGGCGGATCCCACGGTGTTCCCCGATTGGTTCCGCGGGACCATCCGCGACCGCAGGCAAACAGGAGAGGTCGATGCGAGTTCGCTCCGTGCGACGCTTCCGCTGATACGCCGGGTCGTACTGGATATCGCGGTGCCGACGCACATTTGGGACCTCACCGCCCTGTGCGGGCACAATGCGCTCGCGCTGCTGGACTTTCCAGGCCTGGGCGCCGATGTCTCGGAAATACGCGATCGCGGCCTCGCTCGCCGCGAACTCGCCGACGTGACCACGATCTTCGTCCTGCTGCACGGGCAGCGAGTCAGCGACGCCGCCGCCATGACCATTCTCGATATGCTCGACCGAGCGCCCGAGGACATTCACGACAGCGTGCTCGTCGGCATCGGACGCTTCGACCAACTCCCCCATTCGATCAGTTCGGATCTTGCGACAGGTCCGTCGGCGCGACTGTCGGATAGTCAATTGACCGGCGGCGTGCTGGCCGCGGTGCTGAGCAGCGCACGGCAGTTGCTCGGCTCCGATCGCGATGAGCGGATTCATTTCCACTCCGCGATGCTGGGTATCGCCGCCCTGGATCGTCGGTTTGCCGATCGCGGCCGTTACTCTCCTGAATTCGCCGCCGAACGGAGTCTGGCCGAACATATTCCGCGCGCGCTCGACAACGGCGCGTCGTGGTCGAGGATCGTCGGCCGGCTCGTCGTCGACGATCCGGGCAGTGTGCTGGCGCCCGCGCTCACCGCGTACGCCGACGACGGCGGCGTGCGTCGCATCCGCGACGGCGTCGAACGCCACGTGCAAACCCATGGATTGCGCATTCGCCGCGCACAGCTGCTCCGGCAAGCGGATCGCCTCGAAACCACGCAGCAGCGTTTGATCGACGCCCTACGGCTGCACGGACCGCGGGAGAACGACGAGACCCGCGCACAGCGCGACGTCGTGGAGTCCCTGGTGGAATCGGTACGAAACTCGTTGGCGCACTTGGCCGATCGAAGCACCCTCGAGCTCGCTGATCCGCGCACGGTGCGGGTGAACGGGCAAGCCGGCCTGACGGATTCGGTGCGACAGCTGATCGTCGGTGAGATCTTCGGCTGGCCGGAATGGTCTGCGCTGTTCGCGGCCGTTCGCGACGGTGTCGTCTGCGCCCGGCTGGGCGACGAGCTGATTTTCGACCAAGAGGACGAGGAGGATCAGCCGTCGAGGCTCCCGCTCAGCACCCGTGAGTTCGAGGCGCGCTTCACCGAAGCGGTCACGCTGGGCGAACGGTTCGCCAGGGACCGAGCGTGGACGCTGCTCGCCGAGTGGGCGCGCCGAGCCGATGTGGAGCGGTCCGCCTTACATCACCGTCGAGCCGAAATCATCACTCCCGCTGTCCAGCAGCGTCTGTGCGCGCAGTTCGCCGGCCGCGGCTACCCGCGCTACCTCGACCGCGCACTGAACCTCGAATGGTTGCCGGATACCACCCGCAAGAACGTCGAGCAACGCATGGCTCGGCGCGCGGAGGCGGGGCGAAACGACGAGAACGCCGCCGACACCGACGATCCGGTGGGGAAGTTTCCGTTGCGCCGCAACGCCGGATTCGCCTGGGATCCAGGCATGCCCGAGGCGGTCCGCGCGAGCGTGGTGACAGCTGTGGCCGGGCATCAGATCCGTCCGGCGCGATTGCGCCGCGAACTCGTCAACGGCGCCGTGGATCTGGTGATCTCGCGCATCTCCGCTGAGCAAGCCGAAATCGCTTGGGTAGTAGCGGAATTGCTGCGGCGCAGTCGAGCCCGGCTCGACGCGCCGGAGCTGTTCGTCGCCACCGTGATCGGCATCGAGGACGATCACCCAACGGACCCGGCGGCCGATCTTGCCGCTGTACGGCACCCCGCGCGAGGGGGCGGTGGCTGAGATGAACCAGGGTCTGACGGTGCGCTGCGTCGGTGACCCCGCGGTCTTCCGAGCCGAGGGCAGCGGTCGATTCACGGTGTGCGAGAGCGACGGCCGCTTCCGATTGCCGGTGCTGGAGCTGGCACCGCTGGCCCACGGCTCAGTGATTCGCTTGATCGATTTACGCCCCGAACTCGCCTCGGCGCGAGGGCCATTGGCCGATCGGGTGCTGGCGAGCTGGACTGCGGCACCGCTTTCGGGCACGACCTTCGTAGACCCGGTACGCACCGATCCCACGGAGGTCGAGGCGTTGGCACCGGGCCACCCCGACGAGCAGATAACGGTCGCGTGGATCGGCACGTTCGTAGCAGAACCCGACCCCCCGAGAGAATTCCGGATGGTAGTGCAGTTGTCTCTCGAATCGAGCGCGCCGAAAGTCGCCGGGCGCAAGGTATCCGACATCCCCCGCCATCCAGGGTGGGTAGCGCTGGATTTCGGCACCTCGAACTCGACCGCCGTCTTGTTCGATCAAGACAACCTGAGCGAACGCCCGCTGGCACGGCAGCAAGCCGCCGCCCTGCGCGACCAGGTCGTCGCACTGCTGCGCGACCCGTCACTCCCGCCGACCCACGCGCGGCAGTTCGCGGGCATGATGGACGCGATCGCTCGAACGGTACCGACGATCGGCGAAAGCACCGGCGATGCCCGCGACCGTCTCGTCGCGGCCCTCGACAGCGAGCCGGTGGACAATCCTCGTCATCGGCTCACCGTCCTGTACGGAGTCCTCCTCGGCCTGGAACGCGCCCTGCCCGGACTCGGCGCGCCACTGCGGAGCTGGCTGGCCGACCGTCTGCACGGCTGCTATGACGCCGCCTTCGCGGTCCCGGGTTTGGATGGGCTGCAATTGTTTCCGGTCGAGCTCGACGCGGCGACGGGCGGCCATGAGCTGCCGAGCCGGATCGAGGTGACCGGAATCGCGCCGCTGGCAGTGCAACTGAGCGCCGACGACGATCCCTCGGCGGAACCCGCCCTCGGTCGTTACCACCACGGCCTGAAGCAATACCTCGGGAAACCGCAGGGCCGCATCGTCGATGCGGGCACAGGCGAGACGACCACCGTGAGCACCGACGATCTGATCGAGGCTGCCCTGTGGTTCCTGATCGAGCGCACGGACGATTTCATCGCGGCGCATCCGGGGTCGCTCGCGCGCGGTCGATTGAATCAGGCGGTCCTCACCTATCCGACGGTGGCGCCGCCGATCGTGCGCCATCGGTTGCGCGAACTCATGCGGCACCCGCGGCTGCGCGACGGCCTGGATCTGGTGGAAACGTCCTACGACGAGGCCGTCGCGGCCGTGATGTTCTTCCTGATGCGGGATTTCGGTGGCGAGTTCGAGATCGGCATCGAGGCGGTCAAGGCTAGATATCGCTTCGTCAGCCAATCGCCGCCGGCTTGGAAGCAGAACATCCTGGTGATCGACATCGGCGGCGGCACAACCGATATCGCCCTGGTGACCATGGTGCTCGCCGATCGGACCGCGCCCGACCCCGGCGCGGACATCGAAAGCCCGTGGTACGGAAGGTATTACGTACTCACCCCCAAGGTCAGGGGCTCTTCGGGCCACCTTCAGCTCGGTGGCGAGTACCTGACATTGCGAGTATTCCACTGGCTGAAGGCCGTCGTCGTAGACCTGCTGCTGACCACCTTCCCGGCCAACTACGGCACGCCGATTCAGTCCTTGCCCAGGAACTTCCGACGCGACGAGAAGTACCGATCGGACAGCTTGGTGCACGCTGTGCGCGCCGATTGTGAGGACCGCGACGTCCTCGACGCCCTGGAATCCGTCCTGCCGACTCGGTGGCGTACGGATCAGCACAATGAACAGGCCTTCTGGCTGCTGTGGCGGCTGGCGGACCGCGCGAAGGCCGCGCTCGGCAGGCCCGACGCCGTGCCTTTCCCGCTGACCCGGTCCGAACTCGTTCAGCTGGTGCACGCCACTACCGCCGGCGCCGGCCTCTCGGCGACCGAACTCGAACGACTGCCGCAACGGCAACTCGGCGTGCACGAGTTCGGTCAGCTCATCGCGGAGCCGCTCGCCGAAGTCATGCGTCTGGCAACGGGTTTGGTGCTGGACGCCTTCAAGTCCGAGCCTGCCGAGAAACTCGACCGGATCATTCTCACCGGGAAAACCAGTGCGCTGACACAGGTCCGGCACGCGCTGAGCGCGGACTTCGGTCGTGGCGACGACAGCGGCGCGCACATCAACTGGGACAGCAGCGGGGTCACCGTCGAGCACGAGTACGCGAAGTCGGCCACGGCCATCGGCGCATGCTGGGCCGAGAGCATCAGACAGTACGGTGTCGACCTCGACAACGCCCACCGCCGCCTCCGGGAGGGCAAGACGGTCTTGGCCGTCGAGGTGGAGAATCTGTTCTACAACCTGCCGTGCTCGTTCCGGATCAAGGAACAGGAGGGCGCCGCGGTGCGGCTGACCAGCCGCACCGAACTGGTGCAACTCGACGCGGACCCGATCGGCAAGGCCCGCGGCGAAGGCGAATGGGACGCGCTGACGCCGGCCGTCAGCGTGTACCGGGTGATCAGCGGCGGCCACGACGCGCTCTGGGGGAACTTCCGGTTCGAGGAGTACGCACGCCACGAACAACCGCCCTCGGTGCTGGATTCGGCGGTCTGGCCGCACGAGATCAAGGCGCAGCTCGAGGTGACCCAGGAGCTCGATCTCTCGATTCATCTGTGCCGGGGTGGTCCCCACTATGTCGTCGCGGGCCCGTCGATCAGTGTCCTCGACGCGATTCGAGAGGTGTTCGGTCCGGAGTTCTGTGGTCCGGACGGCACCGTACCGGACGTCTTGCCCGGAGATATTCTGGTCGACTCGATCATCGGCGGCTCTACGACCAGATCGCGTTCCGTGGTGTTCCCTGCGGGCGAACCGTTGAGCTTCGACGCGACATTCTTCGAGAACAACAGCGCACCAGCAGATCTCGGCATCGAAGGCCTGCAAGCTAGGACAGATCTCGATGCTCCGGTCGGTCGTCGGGCGGCCGGCGCGGCCGCCCGGTGGGAATTCACGCTGCACTATCCGGGCGGTCAGAAGCGCATCGGTGAGCTACGCCAACCGGTCCTGTCGGCGGGCAGGTTTCCCACCCGCTACCACGCCACGCTCGACCGGCGGGGGCGGCTGCGGGTACACGGCGGCGCACTGCCCTACCGGACGGCGACGTCGCTGAGTCAGGTGGAGTCCGATCCGGGACGGGTGCACACCGTTCGGCTTCCGGCCGTGCGCGCCCCGCTGGATGAGGCCCGCGATCCGTTCAGCGGGGCACATTGATGGAACACGCACGCACACTGCTGAATACCCCCTCTTCGGAGCTCGCCACGGTGCTCCGATACGGCTTGATCGGCTTGCGCTCCGGCGTCGCGGCCGCCTATCGGGTACGGCCCGATGATCCCGGTGCCGCGGCGTGCCGAGAGGTGATCCGGGTATTCGACGAACTGCTCGATGCGAAAGCACCGGAAGAACACGATTCGGCGCGTACGGCACCGGACCGAGCGCTCACCATCCTGCTTCGATCGCCGAGTGCCCCTGCCTGGCTGCGCGATCCGGCCGCCGCGCCCCACACCCTGCGCCGCAGAATGCATTTGGCGACATTACGGCTGCCCGAGCCGGAGGCCGCCGTTTGGCGCGACGCGGTGACCGAGGCCCTCGGCTCCCCGGAGCCCTCGGGGCGATGGCGGGATCTACCCGGTACTCCGGAGATCGTGCTCTGTCCGCCGTCCATGGCCGGCGAGGGCTATCGATTGCTCGACTCCGCGCCGATCGACGACGAGATCGCCCGCCGTTTAGGCTTGGCGACCCGATCACCCGACTCGTTTCGCCGGGAGTTGGCTCGCCTGGCCACCATCGTCGCCGCCATGGTCGACGGCGATCCCGACCTCGTGCTCGCCTTGGAGAGCGTGAACTACAAGGGCCTGTGCGTATTCACCGAGGCGAACCGTGCCGCGTACCACCGTGACCTGCTGTATCGGCTGGGCGAATACGGCCGGACCCGCTATGGATCACCCGAGTCCTTCGAGGCGCTCGTCCTCGTCGACGAGGCGCTGCAATCGGTTCTGCACATGCCCGTAGCGGCCGGAGGTAGCTGGTGGTCGGGCATCCACGAGCGAGCAAGGGCACTGGTTTTCAACGCGCAGCGCGACCACCCCGGTGTCCACCTGCAACTACTGGCTCACCCCTATCGGCAGATCCGTGGAAAGACCGGCGACAACGACGTCCGGATCCGCTCGGACGGGAGCGGAAACGTGCTCAGGTGCCTGCGGTTGTGGGCCGAGGTCGACGGCAAGCGACTTCCCGGCAGAGTGGTGTATTCGGGATGACCGCCACGAATTCCCTTGGCCATCACGTCGTGGGCATCGGTATCGAGCCGACGACACTGCGCGCGAAAACCGCCCTCGATGGGCGTATTACGCAGGGAGTCACCACGATTCCGGCCACTGTCGCCCGACACGGCGCCGAATTGCTGGCCGGTGTTCGATCGAACGACGGGACGCGAGACGCGCGCGACCACCGTGCCGACATAGTCGAGCGCATCGGTGACGCCGAACTGGTTCCCCTCGCCGACACGTACTACCCCACCGACTATCTCGTCGGCCGGCTACTGGCCGCGTTGCGTGCGGAACTGATCGAGCGGAGCGGACCGATCAGCGGCGCCGTCATCGCCTACCCCTCAGGTTGGACACGGAGCCAACGGGATCGGCTGGCACTCGCCGCCGATTGCGGCGGGTTCTCGGAGGTGGAACTGATCCCCGCCGCCGAAGCCGCGAGCATGACCCCCACCGCGGACGACTACGCCTGTGGCACAGGACCGTTGCTGCTGCTCGACCTCGGCCGCGACGGCGGCATCTCGCTCCTGGATCGCAAGGCGACGAGATATCGATTGAGACGGCACGCGAGGTTGCGAGATCTGGTGGCGCGCGGGGTCTTCGCGACGGACGACACCGAGTCAGGCGAAGCCGGAGAATCGATCATCGTCTTCGCCAAGTATTTTCTCCGGCAGTCGGACTGCACCGTCGAAGCACTCGGCGACGTGCGCGCCATCGGCGTCGACCCGCGCGACCACGGGCTCTTGTCCTCGCTGGCGCGATTCGTCGGGGGCCCCGTCCACGTTCCGTCGCAACCGGACCAGGCGATCGTCGACGGGGCGACCCGCCGCGCGCTCACCCGGTACCCCGCCGCCGCGGACAGCGACGAGACCGCCGTCCACTTTCGCTTGGGGCACCTCGCCGACCTCCGCGAGCAGCGAGGCGACGACGGCGCCGCGGCGGAACTGCGGGCGATGGGAGACGCCATCTACGAAAGCCGATTCGACATGGGCGACTCGGCGGGCAGGCCCGGCGCACTCGCGGATCTGCTCGACCGAGCCGACGCACTGTTGTCGAAGTACCGAGAGCCGACGAGAGAGGAGAACCATGGCCGACAGTTCACGCGTCGTGGCCGCGGTTGATTTCGGCACGCACGGTACCGGATTCGCGTGGTCGCTGCGCAACGACCCGAAACACACGGTGTTCTACTACGACCAGTGGCCGGGGCAGCCCGCCGCCTACCCGAAGAACCTCAGTGCCCTACTGCTGGATGCCGACGGGATGGTCGTGGCCTGGGGGTACGAGGCGCGACGCCGGCGGCTCGCCGACGCGACCGACGAAAACCTCGACTACCGAGCACATTTCAAGATTGCCCTGCTGCCCGACGGCGCCGCGAACGGGGACGGTGACCGGAGGAAATCCGAGCCGAGTGCGATCGAGCTGACCGCGCTGTGCCTGCGCGAGGTCTATCGAGTCGCGATCAAGGAGATCGTCACTCGCACGGCCATCACACCCGACGAGGTCGAGTGGCTGCTCACCGTCCCCGCCATCTGGGGCGATCGCGAGCGGCACCTCATGCGCACCGCCGCCGAGATCGCCGGATTCTCCGGTGTCAGACTGAGTTTGGTGACCGAACCGGAGGCCGCGGCGCTGGACTGCTGGCAGGACCCGGCCTTCGAGGACCTCGCGCAGCCGGGCAGGCGCTTCGTGGTCGTCGACGCGGGCAGTGGCACGGTCGATATCACCTCCTACGAGGTGGTGGGTACCGACGACCGGCCACGCCTGGCCGGCCTCGGTGTCCCGACCGGCGCGGCCCTCGGCGCCGGCGACCTCGACAGGGAGTTCATCCGTGGGATCGTCCGGGCTCGGCTGGGTCAGGCGCTCGCCTGGGAGATGGCGGCCGACGGCGCGTCACGCATTGCGCTGCTTGATGATTGGGAGCGCGCCAAACGCGACTTCGATCCGCGGCGAGGCGGCCCGCTCAATGTCACGTTGCCGCCCAAAGTGCTTCGCAAGCTGTACGTGGAGGACGACCGCAGCCGCGCGGCCTTGGCCGCGGCACAGGGCGGCGTCGACGATTCGATCGTGCTCTCGCCCGGCGAGGTGCGCTCGCTGTTCGACAAGACCATCACCCCGATGATCGCGCTGGTCGCCGAGCATATTCGGGCGTTGCCCCGTGGCACGCCGCCCTCGTTGCTGCTGGTGGGTGGGTTCGCGCAATCGCACTATCTGCAAGACCGTTTTCGTCAGGCGTTCTCCGGCATCGTAACGCAGGTGCTGACCGCGCCACGACCGGCGCACGCGGTGTTGTTCGGCGCGGTGCGGTCCGGCCTGGAGGGTGTCGTGGTTTCCCGGCCGAGTCAGTTCACCTACGGGATCGCGGTGCGCAGGAGATTCCACGAGCACTCGGACCAGTTGCGCCGCATGCACATCGACGAGGACGGCGATCTGTGGTGTGAGGACGCTTTCGCCGTCCTGGTGACGATGGGCCAGCAGGTGGTCGTCGGCCACGAGATATCGCAGCAGTTCTGCCCCTCGGACTCGGACACCGCCAGCCTCGGCATTCGGTTGTTCCAGACCAAGAATCCGCGTCCGCGCTATATCGATGAACCCGGCTCCGAACACCTGCTCACGATCGACATCGACATCCGCGGCACGGTCGGCGAGCCGATCGCCAAGCGAAAGATCACCGTCACCCTCGTGTTCGGTCTCGTCGAGCTCGCCATGCGGGTGCTCGACCGCAACACCGGCGTCGAACAGCGCGCATCCATGAACTACTTGATCGAGGAAGCGGCGGAATGACCGACAGACATCGAGCCGGACCCGAGGCCGAAGCGCGCGCCGAGCACACCGCGGCGCATCCGCGGCCGATCCACCGGATCGGCCGAGATCTGGAACTGCTCGTACTCTCCTGGCAAGACTTACGCGCGGAGTTCACCCGACTCTACGACGACAACGGGCTACTGCGCGAGCGTCACCGCGAACACACGCACGCGATGCTCGACGTACAAGCACAGCTGAAACGGTTACAGCTGGACCGGGCGGAACTGCGACAGGCTGTCGGCGATCGGGATCGAGAGACCCAGCGACTGATGACGGAGATCGAACAGCTGCGCGTCGAAGGGTTGGATTTGCGCGGCCAGATCGACAAGTTGACCGCCGAACGGCTCGCGCAGTCCGACGACCTGTCCAGCGCCGCCGACGCCGGACATCTGGACGTCATGAACCGGCTGCATGCCTTCGATACACAGGAACTACCTTGTCTCGTGCGGCCGCTGGCGCAGTCGGGGTCGCATCATCCGCCGCAGCGCCGGACCGGAGTGCTGATCCTGCGGGCGTATCTGTTGATATTGATCGCGGGCATCGACAGCGCCGCCGAGTTGCTCAACCAGTTGGGCATACCGACACCACACACGGCGTTGCTCGCCGACGCGGAATGGGTCTGCGCCCGTGGGGCCGACTTGCGCAGAGCCGCAGAGGAACTCGACAACTCGGCGGGTTGGATGTTCGATCGCTCGAGTCGCGTTCTCGATATCGAGACCCAAAGAGCATGGCGCGCATGCGATCCGAACCACCCTGTGCAGTTCGTCGTGGTGCCGGGCTATCGGGCAGGTCGTCGCCTCTACCGCCAGCAAGAAGTATTCACCGGTGAACCATCGACTTATGTCGGTTAGTTGAGGAAGAAATGAGTCTCGTCGAGCGGACCGACATCATAGCGGGGGCGGTGCTTCTCACCCTCTCGTTGCTCACCTTCGCGGTTCGAGTTTTCGGACGCGGCGCGATAGCCTCGGTTTCGCGGCGCTCCAGGGTATTTCCGACAGTCGATCCCGTACCGCGCCATCGCAGAGACCGGTGGGGCCTGGTCCTCGCGAGTCTGGCACTGACCGTGTACCTGTCGTACTACGGTGGCGAGGTTTTCGCCGGCGTCGGTAGCGCTCTCCGGCTGGTGTGATCGTGGGCCGACAGTCTCGGCGGCACTGCGGCCTTCCGTCCGAGCGTCTGGCTCGCCTCGCTCATGCTCTGGCTCTACATCGTGTTGTTCGGGACGCTGCAGGCCGTCGCGTGGAAGTTCCCGCGAATCCGAAATGTGGTGTCGGTCAATGCCGTCGCGATCGCGGGGATCAGCCTGGCGATCGGCCTCGGCTACTGCCTCGACTCCGTGTTCGGGCTCGGCGTCCGCGGTGCCGTCGCCATGTATCTGGCTATCGCCGCCGTTTACCTCCTGGTGAAGACGCGACTGTGGCTGGATGTTCCGGAGGTCGTGTGGAAGTTCATCTCGGTGGGCGTCCAGTACGTGCTGCGCCAGGGGCTACTTCCGGTGCTCGCCATTGTGGTCGTCTGGTTCTGGCAGATAGCCAAGAGAATCGTCCACATCCCCCGGATTCTTGGCGGCACGCTTGAGCATCTGGGGGAATGGGAAGAAAAGTTGCGCAATACGCCCGGTTGGGGCGAAGGGTTCGCCACGAAAATACTGATCGACGCAGAAGGCAAAGAAGAACGGCGCAATCAGGCTGAGGCGGAAGGGCATCAGTAATGACCGAGACGATGCTGTGCCGGCACTGCCTGAAGGACTATCCGACCTCTCAGATCGTCGGTGTTCAAGCCACAGGAATAGACCCGCAAACCCTTTTCGGCACCGATGGACCACCGGAAGGCGCGCCGCCGTGGTCGGAGGTCGGTTCGTCGCCGACGGACGCGGTCGGCAAGTCCGCATGGTGGCGAAAGAAACGGCGAGCCCTCGACGATGCCGCGACCAAGATGGGCGGCGGTTACGACCCGTACTGCCCGAAGGGACACGTGGTCATCGACGCCCTGGCCGACAAACCGTTTGTTATCACAATCGCCGGCAATGTCGGCGCCGCGAAGTCGACCTACCTACTCGCGGTCGCGGCGGAAATCTACACCGCTGGGCGGCTCGGGATCACCTCGACCGTCGCCAGTCTGCTGCCCTCGCAGGTCGATCCGCTCAAACAGAAACTCGTCAGCGTGTATAACGACGGACAGCCGCTTCCGCCCACACCGGAGGGTGAGATTCACGAGGGCTACGTCGCCAGACTGCAATTCGAGAACGGCGAACGGCGCAGCCTCGCGCTCTACGACGTCCCCGGCGAGGTCATCCGCAGCGTGCAGAAGGTGGCCCAGAGCGGGCGTTTCCTGTACACGAGCGACGCCATCATCCTCCTGCTCGACCCGGACGGATTTCCCGATCCGAACGCATTCCTGAAGCCCGCGGTCGAAGGCGTCGAGATGGCAGGACCACAGATGGTGCACAATCTGGCCGACGGCATCGAGCAGGCGACGGGACAACGGGTCAAGGTGCCGTTCATCGTGGCGATCTCCAAATCGGACAAGATCGTCGACTGGCCGGCTCATGCCGCCCCCATCGGTTTTCCCGCCGAGGTCCAGAAATATCTCGAAGACGAATCGGATATCGTGCGCAATATGCTTGTCGCGCAGGGGTTGGAACCCGTTGTGACCGCGGCACTTTCCCGCTTCGGCGCGGAGCGGACGCGTTTCGCGCGGGTCAGCGCGCTCGGCATGGACTACGAGCATCTGGGTTACGGGGGTTCGATGAAACCGGACGGCTGCTGGCGGCCGATCGCGCTCGCGCTGCTGCTCGGCAGGGTGTAGCCGATGCCGATGATAGGGCAGGCGCTGTATACCTGGTCGACCGAGACCCTCTCCGGGACAACTGGTTTCGGCTTCGTCTCGGCCTCACCGAGCCTGGCGCCGAGGATCCCTTGGCTGCACTCGATCAGCAAGACGCTGACCCGATACGAACCCCTCGCCGCAGGGGCCCGCTCGGACCCGCTCGGTTTCGACGCGGTGTTACCCGTGCGGTCCGTGGTGGACGATACGGCGGTGGTGGCGTTCAAGGCGTACCAGGGCGACGATAAATTTCACCGGCCCGGTCGCTACAGCGTGCAATTCTTCGTCGCCGAATCCGCCGCGCTCCCCCTCTCGACGGTGTTCCGACTGCGTGCTGCGCTCGTGCTACAGCCATCGACGTTGCGGTTGGACGAGTCGCCATCACTGGACGATCTCGATATCGAGAGCCCGGGGTTGCTCGACGCCTACGACGCGAGTGGTGAACGGGCTGCACAGCTGATAGCCGCGCTGCGGTCGACGAATTGGACGCACCTCGACGTCGGCGCGGCGGAGCTGCCCGCCGTTGTCGACGCGATGAGTGTGCTGCACCCGGCGTGGGACGCGTGCGCCACCCTCCAGCTGCTGTCGGTCCGGCCCAGCCTGTTGTGGCGACTGGCGCTGCGCGCACCGGTGGCCGTCGGCGACCACCGCACGGCCGCGAATCGCGTACTCGCCCTCGAATCCGGTGACGAGAAGTGGAAGACCCTTCGATCGAGTCTCGCGAACGCGACGACGGCGGACCAGCTCACGCTGTCCTGGGATCTGTTGCAGCGCAAGGACGATACGGTCATCCCGGCGGTCTCCGCGTCGGCCGGGACGAACAGCATCACCGATGCCGTCCGTGAGTACGTCGGCGGGAACGGCGCGCGGCTCAAACGCCTGATGGACGCTCAGCCCGAGGGGGTTCCGGACTGCAGGAGGTCGTGCTGGCCGATCTGGTGAAGCACGGATGGCGAATGGTGGTGCGCGACATGGAGTCCGAGACGATTTCGGTGGCGTTGCTGCGGGTGTACGAGGGGGCCTGGGGTAGCCGAAACAAGATGCTGGCCGACATCCTGCCCGCCTCCGCCGGCGAGATCGCGGCCCTGGCGCATCGAGAACTGACGCCGAAACTGTTTCGGACGATTGTTGCGCGCAACGGCGCGCCGGAACTCGATCAGACCGTGGCACTGTACTTTCCGTCGGTCCGGGACGGAATGTGGGGTGTGGTGCATACCCTGTGGAGCAACCCCGAGACGCGCGAAGGTCTGGTCGCGACCTTTCGGTTGTCCGGCGTCGCCGAGGGCAGCCTCATCGCCGCCCTGCTGGCACTGCCGAAACAGTCGATCCCGTTCCCCTTCGTCTTCGGCGAACTCCTCCCCGCACTCTTCTCCAGCGCGGGCGGGCTGCGCGTAGTCGCGGACAATTTCACCGAGTTCAAGGAGTGGGCGAACGTTCCGGACTACTACTGGCAGATGTTTCGCTTCGACCGCTCCGTCATTCGATTCTGGCGACGCGGCCGCCGCTGATTCGTTTCCTCCGCTACCGGTTCGGGAGCGCGGTAGGCAGCGCGCCACTAATCGGAGGTTCGATTTCCTGACCGCGCCACGGTACCCCGGCCCACTGCGCTCTCCGGAGCGCTTTCAGAGGTCGGGTATTTCGCACACGGATGCCGAGATCTAAGGTGGGAACCCCAACCACAACCGTACCGGTGGGAGACCGCTGACAATGTCCGAATTACGAGTCGCCGTCCTTGCTTCGCACAACGGATCGAACATGCGCGCGCTGCATGAGGCGTCGCTGATGCCAACCGCCAATTTCAAGATTGTTCTTGTCGTCAGTAACAACAGCGCCTCCGGCGCCCTGGCGTATGCGAGCCGAAGCCGGATCCCGACCGTCCATCTCTCGGGGCGGACACACAGCGATCCGGACGAATTGGATGAGGCTATGCGAGCGGCGCTGGTCGATCGATCAACTGATCTTGTGGTCCTGGCGGGCTATATGAAGCACGTCGGACCGAGGACCAGACGCCAGTACGAATCGCGCATGATCAATATCCACCCCGCTCTCCTGCCTCGCCACGGCGGTCCGGGCATGTATGGGCACGCGGTACACAAGGCCGTCTTGGATAGCGGCGACGAGATCAGTGGACCGTCAGTGCACTATGTCACCGAAGAGTATGACGCCGGCGAAATTATCGCGCAGCGACGAGTGCCGGTTCTGGCCACCGATACGGTGGAATCGCTCGCCGCGCGCGTCCTCGCCGCAGAACACGTCTTATTGCCGGAGGTCGTTCGAGAACTTGCCGGATCGTGGCGATCCGGAGCGCTCGACGCCTGCTTCCGATCGAACGGCCGGAGCACGAGTGCGGCACCGCGTAGCGGCAGCGGCGACATACCGAATACCGTTGCGCAGGAACGGAATTCGATCCTTTTGCCGGACCGGGCACCGAATCCATGAGGTTCCGACGCGAGCAGCTGAGACGCCACGACGAACAAGCCCGGATGCCTGTTCCAACTTCTCAGGTTATTCCTAAATCTAAAGCCCCGCAGCGGGGGGCGGACTCGCTATTCTGTAGTCGGCACAGAAATCTCGACTCTCTGTCGCCGAAAGCAAGGATACACATGGTGATTGCTCCGTCGACGAGTGTGGACAAACAAATCCGGAAGAGGGGACCCGGCCCATCGGGCGCCCGAGGTCGAAGATCTGAGACAGTTTGTTTGTGCGAACGAAATATGCGAGGGCAACGAGAGCGTGACGGCACCGAGACCCGTCGGGCGATCTCGCCCGACGACCACCACGTCTCGCGCACAGTATTGGTGGCGGGTACTGGTCCGATAACGACGTACAGGGGCACACTTGAGGACTGAAGCGTCCACACGGAACGAGAATCTCGAGACTCTCGGCCGGCGCCTCCGCGAACTACGGACCACGAAGGGGCTGTCGCAGGGCGAATTGGCGGTCCGAATCCGATACCACCGGACTTATGTCTCCAGAGTAGAGTCGCCGAAGAATATCGAGGTGCCGTCACAGCAATTCATAGAGTCCGCGGACCGTTTCCTGCAGGCGGGCGGGGAGCTACTGGAGTTGCTGCGGAGATGTCGGGATGGTCAGCACGGGCAGGTGTCGAGTCATGATTTGACGGTGGTCCGTGACCACGCAGAGCTGTACTACCTGCCCGATGAGGACGACTACCGGATGACGATGCGGCGCGAGTTGCTCAACAACGGCAACGGGCCGATAAGTCAGTATCTCATCCGGGTGCACGTCGACCGATATCCCGACCAACCACAGAAATCGCGTACACACCACTATTTGAACCCGCTGATATTCGATGATCTGAAACTTCGTGCCTGGCTCGGCGACGACCGGATTCCCTTGAAGATAGGCACCTTGAAAGCGGACCAGGACACTACGAAAGAAGTGTGGATTCTCTTCCAGCATCGAGACAGCGATCGAGTCTACCCGCTACAGAGCGGGCAGTCCGTGGCGCTCGAGTACTGCTACCTGGTGGGCCGCAACAAATGGGGAGAATGGTTCCAACGGGCCGTGCGTTTCAGCACGAAGGAGCTCAGTGTCGATCTCAACTACCCCTCGTGGATGGATCCCTATTGCCGCGGCTGGGAGATACCCGAGCTCAGGCCGAGGCAAGGACTGCGGACGCCGATCAGGTCGAGGGTCGACGGCGATCGCATCGTATTCTCTTGGTCCACAAAGGATCCCGATGCTTTGCAAACCGGCACTCGATTTCGAATCGACTGGCGATTTCGTGCGCCGGGCGCACCCGAGTACTGATCCGGTTATACGGCACTCACCTTGGCGAATGCTCGAGATCGGTTGCCGCCCAGCAGCTGCTCGAGCTGCTCGACAGAGACCTCCGGCAGCGGAGACGACACCCTTGACTCGGACAGCGACGGCACCGCGAGGACAGCGCAACCCGCTTCGGTCGCGCTAGCGATGCCGGTCGGCGAGTCCTCCACCGCCACACAGTCGACCGGGTCCACGTTGAGACGCTCAGCAGCCGTCAGATAAGGCTCGGGGTGTGGCTTCGTATTGTCTATTTCGTCGCCACACACAACCACGTCGAAGTGCCCGAGATCACCGAGGATATGTTCGACCACCGGTCGATACGACGCGGTCACCAATCCGCAAGGAATCCCCGCCGAACGAACCTCGGCCAGGAGCCGAAGCGCACCCGCACGCAACGGAACTTTCGTCATCAGCTTCTCGATGACTCGGTTCTGCATCCACGCTACGCCCGCCGCCACATCCAGATCGCGCCACCCATGAGCCTCATAGGTCAGGGCAACCGCGGCTGTCGAGTCGATACCGTGAGTACAGGCGAGGATGTCGGATCCCAGCGTGCCACCGTTCGACTCCACCAGTTCGGCGAGCGCTTCGTCCCAGAGCGGTCCGGAGTCGACAAGCGTGCCATCGAGGTCGAACAGCACCGCCCCCAATGGTTTTCCCGCGGCTGACGTAGGTGGATCGGAGTTCATCGCTCTCCAGGTTTGTGAGTTGTCGGCACGTACAAACCAGCGCGTGCATCGGCCATCTTAGTTCGATCCGCCGTCAGCCAGTGCCGGGTAGTGGATGAAGCGCTGCGATTCGCGCGACACGTCAGGTGCGCGTGCGTGACGCGATGCGGTCGGTCAGCCGCCAGACAATCGACCACATCATAGATCTGCTTCGGCGAGTTCGGCCGGTCGGCCGTCACCAGACACTACGTTGTCCCGCCGCATTTCGGCAAGACCGGGCGATCGATCGTCTGCCCAACTCTTTGCCGCACATGATCAATGCACCGCGCGGCCCACGAAGCGCCTTGTGTGTCGTGGTCATCACGATATCGGCCACGCTCATCCGGAACGGGATGCACTCCCGCCGCGATCAATTCACCGACGTGACTTACCTCTGCCCGCAGGAGAGCTGCTACCTCCTCGGATGGATGGCGAGACGCGTCGAAAACGACGTTGCGATGTAACGTCGATCCGTACGGGCACTGCCCCCGTCGCGGAGGCGTGCCCGAATTGGTCACTGGACTTGCTATCAGTCAACGCCTGTTTCGTATCCCGGCCGCGCGGCAGCGCGTGGGCCGGCGCGATGCGTAGCAACGACGCAACCATCGGGACGTCTCCGGGCTGTTGGGCTGAAAAGCCCTGCGACGGTGCAGGACCCGGTAGTTGTCGAAGATGAGAAAATCTCCGGGTCGCAAAATGATCTCCTGCGCCCGCGCATGCCGCAGCGTTTGAATCCACAGCTCGAGCGCCTCCGCGGCAGGGAGCGTGCCGGCCGTGGTTGCCGCGCGATCGAACCTCGCGAAGTGGTCCGATCCGTGTCGTTCGATCACTGCCACATCAGTGAATGGCGTCGCCGTCTCGACGGAATCCGGTGCGTGCACGGTATATTCGCACGACCGCAGTTGGTCCAGCGCACAGTGGTCGAGGGATTTCATGACGTCGTCGAGCGCCACGACTTCCGTAGGAATCTTCTCCCAGTTTCGTACCGTGAAAAAGCTGAGATAGCGCGGGATATACAGCTGTGCATCGGCGCCTCCGGACCCGAAGGGCAGATGAAGGTTATCGGTATGCCAGAAGAATTCCGCGTCCGCCCCCCACGAGCTGGTTGTCCCCGACGCCCCTGCGACCGGAGTCACGTTCCGGATGAGCCTGCCGTCGTTCTCGTAGTCCACGGCGAGCGGCGTCACCGAAAGAAGCTCGAGGAGACCGAAATGCAGCGCATTCGTACAGGCCAATTCGGCTTCATCGGTGAAGCCACTTCGAGGACTGGCCGGAAACCTCTGGCAAGGAAGGTTTTCGAGCAGAAGTGCATGTCTGTGAGATGTCGAGTAGAAGGCCAATGCCTGCAAGATCTCGCCGGGCAGTCGCGATCGCAGTACCTGCGATCCGATCGCGGAGAGGATAGCTTGATGCCGATCGGAATCCAGCCGAAGATCCGCGATGGCAGAAGTCAGCTCCCGTTGCAGAAAGTCGCGAGTGCTGTCGTCGAGACGATGTCGGACAATGCGCAGTGCATGTGGCAGATATGAAGGCGATTGCGTTACGTTGTGCATGCTTTCATTGCAGCGGATACGGGTCGTGGCAACCAGATGTGAGGCCGTTTTCTCACACCGCACGCGGCGTAGCGTGACCACCGGTCGGGCACCGCCGACATCATCGAGGGGTCTCGACCTGAGGCCCGCGGCGGTGCTCCCGCCGCGGGCCTCGGTCACCGCATTTCGACGACGTCGCCGACGGCAACGCCGAAGGCTGAGTTACGCACATCCCTTGCATCCGCCGGCGAATCGCACGCGATGTCGTGGGCGGGAAGGTCGAGCGGCGTGCGGTCCGCTCGCACATCGACACGGAAGCGGGCGAGCTCCGCGCGGTTCACGCGGTGTGCGTGGTGGCGGGCTGGATGGCGGAAGCAGGTGAGTTGCGTTGTGGGAGCGTGAAAGTCGCGAGCACGGTGGTGAGGGCGATGGCGAAACAGGCGATCGTGTACCAAAGATTGCCGACAGGGTCGCCATTGGGCGTGTGCCCATCCACGGCTGCGGTGTAGTCGGGTAGGGCGGTGGCCCAGAGTAGGGCCATTACGGCCAGGTAGATGAGTGCGTAGGACTGGGCGAGGCGGTTGCGGTATGGCTCGGTGGGTTCTGCGCGTTGCGCGGACCATCGCCGGTACAGGAGGACTATCGCGACCACGGAGAGCACGAAAAGTTCTGCGGCGTAGAGGAATCCGCGGACGGAGTCGCTGCCCATGCCGAAGATGGTTGCGGGTAGCGGGAGTACGAAGGTGCCGACCGAGGCGAGGAGGCCGACGACCACGGTGCGCCAAATCAACTGCCGTCCGGTGAAATTCGTGCCCGCGTCGACGTGGCGGCCGACGAAGTACTGCACGCACAGCGCCAGCGACATGGGCCACAGGGCGGCGAAGACGACCACGCTGGGCAGCGGGACGGAGTCGAACATCGGTTGGTTGATGGGGTTGTCCACCGACCATTCCCACCAGCGCAGTTGCGGGCCGATCTGATCGAAGATCTCGTAGAAGGCGTGGTGCACGAAGCCGACGCACGCCGCGCCGAGCAGGACACCGTGGCGCCGGAAGACGCCGAGCATGCGCACGAGTTCGAAGGCGAGCGTGGCC